>JAWXAS010000039.1:0-3416 GCA_034439635.1 Bacteroidota bacterium
ACATCGTTTGCTAAGGCAGCGGGGGCAGAGGAGTAATATTGGTTACTGCCAAAGTAAGAAGTAAAACGGCCACCCACACCAATTTCAATTTTTTTAGCTGTTCCTAGTTTCCAAAGATGAAAGTAATCAATTGAAATGCTGCCTTGGCTATTGCCAATTGCGCCAGTAATACTTCCATAGTTCACGGTGCTTGAAGTCTGCGCTGAAGTTGCTGCCACTATGCTAAAAAATAGAAGGAGGAAAATAAGAAGTTTCATAATTAAACGAGTTAGATGATAGTATCACTTACTAACTCGTATAGTAAAGCTTTAGTTTCTTCCAAACTTGTCTTGGCAGCGACAAAACTCCTGTTTGAACGAGCGCATTTTGCGCATGCCCATGGCGATAGACCATTGCCCGCATGGAGTCATTCATTTTTAATCCAGCATTATGCAATAGAAATGCATCCTAATGCATAGTCTGGGTCAATTTTTAATGCAACACTCCATTCATCAGAATAAAAACGGAGGGGGAACTAATAACTTCAAAAACTTGCATTGAGCTTACCCGAAGTGGAAGAAGAGCCACATTTTGAAAAAACTTCTTTTCGGGTGAAGAAGAAGATATTTGTTACGTTGGATACCGCCAGGTCAATAGCATGCTTTAAACTTTCAGAGGTTGATCAGTCGGTGTTTGTAGCACACGCTACCATTTACTCGGTGGCCAACAAATGGGGCAAACAAGGCTGGACATTGATGGAGTTAAAGAAAGTTTCAAAAAGTCTTTGCTTAGATGCGTTGCAAACTTCTTATTGCACGGTGACGCCTAAAAAGTTGGCTGCCTTGGTGCGAACTTCGGTAGAGTAATTCTTACCCTTATTCTCAATCCGTTGGTTATCGGATTTATTTTTCTTATGAACCCGTAGCAGTTGTCTTTGACTTTTCCAACTCGCATGCAATTGGCAATAATAACTCTTGGTGATATTATTGCACTTGCTGTTAATGCAAAGTTTGTTGGAATCGCGTCATTGTCAATCAATCTTTTTAATTTACCACTGTCGATTTTAGTTCTTCGGCTTTTTTCCTTCCTGCTTTGTAGTTGGGGTCAAGGTTAATAGCTTTATCGAGGTAAATTATTGTTTGACTTCTGTCTTTATAACCTTTATGTTGTTTTGCCCAAGCCCAATAAGTAAAGCTCATAATTTTCCAATTAGCATATTCTACATTTTCGTTTTGTTTTTTGATGATTGATTGAAAATCTAGTTTGGCAAATTTTCGTTTTGTGAAAAAAATCCAAGGTAAATTTTCAGCAACGCTTCCCCTTAAAAATTCTGGCAAGTAGCTAATGTTAGCATACTTATTTACTGCATCGTCAAACAACACAAAGGCTTCTCCAAGTAGTTTTAATTTTTTTGTTTCAGCTCCGGTTAATGATAATGCTGAAGCTCTGTAAGAAGCTATAAATGGCATTAATTCTTCGGTTGTTGATGGCGAATTAAATAACTCACTCAATTGGTCAAAACTTTTTTTAGCATAACCCTTGTATTCAGTTTTTGAAAGAAACGATAAGTTTAAAGCTGTTTCGTGGTAAATTATTCCAAGTCTTGCCTTGGTAAGCTCGTTTGGTTCTCTCTGAAATTGTAGCTCCACGTCTCTGAGTTTTACTTTCAATTCGGCTGTGTCAATAAGTTCCATCACATCATCTAATTGATGTTCAAATGTTTTCACTTTTGAAAAGTTTAAGTGCTGTGCCGTTAAGTAGTTTGTAATTGTCATTGCCGTAATGATTAAAGTTAAAATTTTGTATTTCATTTTTTACTATTTTAAATGAGATACAAATGTGCACTGGCAACAACCCTAAAAACGATGACTTAAGTTAAGACTTTTGTTTATGGAATATTCTGCTTCTAATTCGACTCAAACTTTCTGGACTTACGCCTAAAAAATTGGCAATATATTTTTGTGGAATTCGCTGAAATAGGTCGGGTTGTTTTTTTATTAAATTTTGAAATCTTTCTTCTGGCTTGTCGGATGATAAAGACATTGCAATTTCAGTAGCTCTTTGTGCAACTTCCTCAGCCATAAGGCGCCCAAAGGTTTCGTATTTGCTACATTCTTTATAGAGTTTATGAAGGTTTTGTTTGTTGATTAGAAAAACTGCTGTGTTTTCCATTGCCTGCAAATTCATTTTTCCTACTTTGTCGTTAGTGAAACTTTGGAAGTCTGTTACCCAGGCATTGTCAAAGGAAATATCGCAAGTTTTCTCTACTCCATCTTTAATGTGAAAATGCCGGATAGAGCCGTACGCGATAAAGGCAATGAAATCGCAAACTTTGTTGTTTTGATGCAGGAATTCTTTTTTCTTTAAAGTACTTTCTTCAAAATAGTTGTCAATAAGTTCAAGTTCTATATCCGAAAGTGGTACTGTTTGTTTGCAATATTTTTTAAGTTTGTCGTACATCTTGAGTCGCTATATAAATAACTGCCAATATCCGGATAAATTTAGTTACAGGTATATTCTAAATGTCCGGTATCCGCTGAATTGCCAGAAAATACCAGTTATGTTTTGTGCATCTTCGTAGATAAAATCTCTACTTCTTCTCAACCACTTCAATATCTAACTGCTGTATCAACGCTTCTTTCTCGGGTGTGAGCGTAAAAAATATTGATACGTTTTTCTTCTTGCCTTCCAAAGTAAAACTTCCACGCAGTTGATTTTGAACAATCAGTTCGGTGGTTTTTATAATGCCGCCTGCTTCTTCAAAAACTTTTTGAGTGGCGGCCGTTCGTCTTTCAAGCGATTCATCTAAAAAGAAATTCTCGGCAAAGATTTTAGTTTCAGCTTCATTCCAGTCAGGCAGTAACTTAACTAGTTCAGCCTGCCTCTGTAATAATATTTCTGTTGGTGCCAAAGCTCTTGGCTTTAATCCCGCAAGGGAAATTAATGTATCTAATGTAATGGCATTAGCGGCACTGGGTGCTCCATACGTGTGATTACTGAATGACACAATGCCAATTCCATACTCAGGATAGATGCGCCACTCGCTACCAAAACCCGGTAAGCCACCACTGTGCGAAATGCGAACCACCCCATTACAATCTTTCCGCCAACCCAATCCGTAGCCATACCCAACTGCAACCGGACAGTTCTCGCCACTTCGTGTTTTTACATCCGTAAATAAATTATTGAAGCGCCAAGGCTGATGCATTTCACGAATCGAACTTCTTCGAACAGGACCAGTCTCGGTTTCGTTTCGGGCTGGCCAGGCACTTAAGTGGAGAGCTATGTATTTACTAAAATCTTCAATAGAACAAATTAATCCGCCCATCGCGCCATAGGCACCATCGTGCAAAAGTGGAATGGACACCCATTGATCGGTTTGCCATTCGTACCCAAGTGCCAGTTGATCGCCAAGCACGTCATCATATTCCCATTTG
>JAWXAS010000040.1:0-2717 GCA_034439635.1 Bacteroidota bacterium
GACCCCGCAGTGCGACAAACATAGCAAAGGACAAACAAGCTTGAAGTGATAGCCCGATAAGGCGACCAAATAATAAAAATACTTTTTGAGGTTCGACTAATTAGTTTTTGCCACCAAGGCGCAAATAAATTTCGGCGAGTGGTAAAACTAGACGATTGTCGTAAAAACTTCGCTTCTTAGTGTTTTTAGGGCAAAAATGAACTAGAAATACAGGTCACTTGTTTTCAATCGCAGATAGCGCATCACAGCTAATAGCGCGCTAATGCCGGAAATGATAACACCAACGAGTATAATACCGGCAAAAACCACCAATAAAATATTTTCATCTTGCAATTGCAAAAGATCAGGAATAAAGCGCGTGCTGATCAATAAAAATCCGGCAAGTAGAAATCCGGCAATGAGGCCTGCAATTATACCCTGCCTAATACCTTTGAGCAAGAATGGTTTACTAATAAAGCCTCTTGTGGCTCCTACCAAATACATGGTGCGAATTAAAAAGCGTTGCGAGTAAATTGATAAACGAATGGTATTATTGATGAGAGCAATAGCTACCAATAAAAGCGCACCGCTAAAAATAAGAATAAAAAATGCAATGGCTTTTGTGTTCTTGTTCAAGCTATTGATCATATCTTTTTGATACACTACTTCTTTCACAAAACTTTTTTGCACGATGAGCTTTTCAATATTTTGCAAAGTATCTGTATTGGCATAATCGGCATTTATTTTTACATCGAGCGCATTTAGTAAAGGATTACTTCCTAGGAAGGAAATAAAATCTTCCCCTAAGTTTTCTTTTAATTGTGCGGCGGCTTGTTCTTTTGTAATTAAACTTACACTCTTGGCAAATTTAGAACTGTTGATCTCTTGGATCAAACCGTCAATTTGAGCTGAAGAAGTGGTATCCTTTAAAAAAATCTGAAAACCTACATTCTCTTTAAAATGTTTGGTAAGTTTATTAGCGTTGATCACTAATAAACCTAAAGCACCTAACATAAATAATACCAATGAAAGACTAATAATTACAGTAGCTCCCGATGACCTGATCTTTTTTCGTGCAAGCGCTTCACTCATATAGCAAAGCTATTTGTTATTAGGGTTGTAAATGGAGATAAAGGCAAGGATTTTGAACAGGAATTTGTTATTAAAGATTGTTTTAAAGACGGAAATCGCAGAGGTCTTCTACTTCACAGAGATCTCACGGGGTAGCTGAGATGAATTTACTCTGTGTTTCCATGTTCTTTCTGCCTCTAAATGATAGCAATACTTATCCCCATTTTAAAGAGGATGATAAGGATAATTCCCAATAAAATTCGGTAAACACCAAACCATTTAAAGCCATATCGGTTTAAAACACCTATCAGGAATTTTATTCCAATTAATGCCACCACAAAAGCCACTACATTTCCAAAAGCGAGTAATTTTATTTCCTCGCCGCTTAATGTAACACCATCTTTATAAAAGTCAAGCATTTTTTTAGCTGTGGCTGCGAACATGGTGGGAACAGCCAGAAAAAAGGAGAATTCGGCCGCTAGTTGTTTATTTAGTTTAAATGCTTTACCGCCAATGATGGTTGCGCCACTTCTGCTTACGCCGGGAAACAATGCAAAACATTGGCAAACACCAATTTTAAATGCGGTAAGCAAACTTATATCTTCTTCTTTGTGCACTTCTTCTTTATTGAACCACTGATCGGCAAATAATAACATAATTCCTCCAATCAAAAGTGCAATGGCAACGCCCCATAAATTTTCGAGTGCCGTATCAATGTAATCCCCCAATAAAATTCCTGCAATAGCGGCCGGAATAAATGCCACAATAAGTTTCAAATAAAAATTCACGCTTTTAAAAAATCGCTTGAAATACAAAACAATCACGCTTAAAATAGCGCCGAGCTGAATAACGATAGTAAATAATTTTACAAAAGGTGTTGGTTCAATTCCTAAAACTGCCGTGCCAAGCATCATGTGTCCGGTGGATGAAATAGGAAGAAATTCGGTGAGACCTTCAATAATGGCAATGATGAGAGCTTCTAAATACGTCATAGTTTAGTCCATCGTTCTCACAGCGTGAATAAAATAATCGGTCTCGCCTTGCCAGAAAAGATTTTTGATCACTTGCTTATAAGTCACTATAACCTTTCTTCCTTGTAATGAGTCCAGCTTTAAATAAGTTTGGTCATCATACACCGAAAATTTAAATACAGTGGCAGGTAAAATGGCGCCGTCACCCTGGTTTACTCCGCCAATGATCAATTCGCCTTCGCGAGTTTTAAAAACATATCCTTTCTTTGAAACTTTTGTAAGAATTCCCGATCGAGTTCCTTCACTGTAACTCATTCCGCAAATAAGATAGAAGATCCAAAAACAAAATATAATAACAAGAAGGGAGATAATTAAGAATTTCCTGAAAGGTCTTTTTGGAGTGGGTTGTGTTTGTGAAACTGACTCCATTTTAAGGTTATTTTTTAGGTTCTTTGGTAACTACACTTTTGTCTTTCCACATAATGGCAACAACAACAGCCGCAAAACCAAGCAAACAAACTATAGGTGCAACAGTAATACGTTGTGTGTCAAAAATTGCAGGATTGAATACATTTGGGTCATCACTTCCTCCTCCAATCATTAAAAAATAGCCGAGTCCTATCAAAATAACTCCACTAATGAGGATCATGTAATTTTTCTTTGTGAATGTAGCTGTCATACCAAATAATTATGGAC
>JAWXAS010000041.1:0-34442 GCA_034439635.1 Bacteroidota bacterium
CTCATAAACCCAATGATCATGGATTCATCTATTGATTCAAGTTTAATGGTATTGTAAAAATTAATAAACTCTTCAAATAAACCTTGATAAACCCTTATTGTTCTGATACTATATCTCAATTCTTTTAATTTAAGAATATAGTCCTCCGGACATGCTCGGTAATTTGTAATGTCATACTGTGAAGTTCTCGCCTTTTTTTCCTTGTCAAGCTCCTCTTCTTCATAAATCAATTTTAGTTTGTGATAATCTGCAAGGGATTTTAATTCCTTTATAAATTTCTCAGCAAAGGGTATTGTCCAGCATTTGTTTTGTTCGTTCCATGCGGCATAGGGGATATTTTTTACTGCCTTGTTAAGCTCTTTATTATGAGTAAAAAACAATTTCAGTCTTCCAGCAATAGTTTTAATAATCAGTAAATCATTTTTGCCTATTTTTTTTTCAGAATCCTGCCCTGTTAATACTTCCATTTCAGGATGAATAACAAATTCTGTTATCCTATCTTTAAAATACGATTTAATTAATTCTATATTTTTTCCATAATTTGGAATAATCCAGCAATACTGCCGTGCATCCCATTTGCTGTATCGTAAAGTCAAAATAAAATTTGTATCCGAAGCGTTTTTCGGTAATTTAAGAGCAATTCTTTTTCCGAATACTTGAATAGAAACACCTGTTGTTTTTTGATAAATTATTGGATTTTTTTGCTCTATAATCTCAATAGAGTCGGTGGATTTATCTATTTCAACACTTTTCAAGTTTGTTGACTTTGTTGGATATTCTATATCAGGAAATGATTTTTTCAATAGGTCAAACGCTGATTTTGTGTAGGGGATATGCCAAGCCTTAAGCGTTTTGCTCCAGTGGGCATCCGGAATTTTTTTCAGCGTAGCTGCAATGTTATTATTATAAGGAAAATCAACCTTAATTCGATTCTCATTATGATGAACTATTTTAATTGCAGTCATGTTTTTTTTATTTTACACATCAATAGCAACAAAGGAATGTTAACATAAAACGGAAACCAAATTTATTCGTACATTTATACGGATAATAATCGTTTATTTAACCAATATAAAATTTTCAACTATGGTAAAGTGTTTGGAATGTGAGGAGAAATTAGGTGGTAGAGAAGGTCAAAAATTTTGTTCTCAATACTGCAAATCATCGTTTCACTATAAAAAAAACAAACTCAAATTGCCTAGCACTTACATTCGAATAGATGAACAATTAAAACTTAATCGAAGCATTCTAAAAAAATACAACCAATCAGGTCAGTCCCAAATTCGAAAAGAGTTACTTTTAAAGGAAGGATTTGATTTTAAATATTACACCCATGATTGGAAAGCAAAAAATGGAAACATTTATCTCTTTTGCTATGAATATGGCTTCCGGGATTTAAAAGATGGTAAGTATACGCTTATCCTGTGGCAGGATTATATGGGTTAGTTATGTTTTTAATAAGGTGAAAAACTACTTCACTTGTCTTCAAAGCATAATTAATAGAGGGCTTGTTTCGGCTTAATACCAATTTTTGTTCTAAAATATGCAAAAGAAATAAAGTTATTTTTTTGTTAGGCAATAAAGAAAATTCTTTCATAGCAATGCCTATAAAAGAATTTTTTGAAGCAGTATAACGGAAAAAGAATATATTTATTTGTATAGTTTTGAATAAATATTGGTATAAGTTGTTCGTTAAAATATTTAGGTTTCAGAAGAACAAGTGTGGTTTAAGAAAATCCAATTCTTTTCTTAAATTTTCCTAATATAAAGGCACGATCAAAAATTAAGAAATTGTATTAACCATGCTTCAACCAGTATTCTTAATAAAGTATAACTACTTAATTTTAAGTAAAATATAATTTATTCTCGACTCCGCTCAGGATAAACTCCAAGCGCGTATTGGCGCCCAAATTGTCAAAAAAAACTTTTCAAGTAATGATCAAACAATCAACTTTTTAAATTCGTTCAATATCATAGCAGTTGCACCCCAAATTATTTCGCCTTCTACATTAAAGTAAGGTGTTTTTAATTTGTAGGCATCTCCGCTTACAATCCCATCGTACTCTATTAGAGAATCTAATTTTAAAAGCGCTGTGTCTAATTGGATCAATTGTTTTACTTCGCGTTGATCAACTGTAAAATCGATGTTGTCGTGCTTGTAAATAGCAATAAATGGTTCCACATAAAAGTTGCTTACCGGAATATAAAGTGGAGTTAATGCACCCAAAACTTCTATATCTTGTTTTTTTACACCTATCTCTTCCTGCAGCTCCCTTAAAGCAGTATTCATCAAATTTCCATCGTCTTTGTCAAATTTTCCTCCCGGCAGTCCAACTTGATTACTGTGTTTTCCATCGTACTCATGCCGTTTTAGCAGAGGAATATGATACGAACCATTGTTTTTATACAAAAGTAATGTAACAGCACTTTTTCTATAGGTATTAGGATCTAAAGTTTGTACATCGAACTTAGCCCTTGTTATTGGAGCCATTTCATACTGAGCCTCAATGCCAGGCAAGGGCTTATTTATCCTATCTTTTAGCAGTTTTAGGAGGCTTTGCATACCACAAAATTAAGGGTTTATTAGTACCTTTGGAGAACTAATTATGAGTGAATTTAATATAAATACTATCGAAGAAGCTCTTGCCGATCTTAAGAATGGTAAGGTGATCATTGTGGTTGACGATGAGGATCGTGAGAACGAAGGAGATTTTATTACAACTGCCGCTAACGTTACACCTGAAGTGATCAACTTTATGGCAACGCATGGCCGTGGTTTAATTTGTGTTTCTATTACCGAAGAAAAAGCAAAAGAATTGCAATTAGATATGATGGTGCCTTCAAACACCTCCTTGCACGAAACTGCATTTACAGTTTCTATTGACCTTTTAGGGCATGGTTGTACAACCGGAATTTCGGCGCAAGACAGAAGCAAAACAGTGAAAGCTTTAGTTGATCCAACGATAAAACCAAGTGAGTTTGGAAAGCCGGGACATATTTTTCCGTTGAAAGCAAAAAATGGAGGTGTTTTGCGTAGAGCAGGACATACCGAAGCAACCATTGATTTGGCGCGATTATCAGGATTTGATCCCTGTGGCGCACTGGTAGAAATCATGAACGAAGATGGAACCATGGCGCGCTTGCCCGATCTTGTAAAAATTGCTGAGCGTTTTGGATTAAAAATAATAACGATCAAAGATCTTATCAGTTATCGATTAGCAAAAGAAAGTATTATTGATAGAATTGTAGATGTAAAAATGCCAACAACTTGGGGCGAATTTAGATTGATAGCTTATAATGTAAAAACCACAGGGCAAGAACATATGGCTTTAATAAAAGGCGACTGGAAAAAGGATGAACCTGTTTTAGTTCGCGTGCATTCAAGCTGTGTTACAGGAGATATTTTTGGAAGTTGCAGATGCGATTGTGGCCCGCAATTACATGCCGCTATGGAAATGGTAGAAAAGGAAGGCAAAGGCGTGATTGTATACATGAATCAAGAGGGCAGAGGGATAGGCTTGATGAATAAATTAAAAGCTTATAAGCTACAAGAAGAAGGAAGAGACACGGTTGAAGCTAATATTGAATTGGGTTTTAAAATGGATGAGCGCGATTATGGAGTTGGCGCACAAATATTGCGCAACCTTGGCGTGAGCAAGATCAAATTAATGTCGAACAATCCAAAAAAACGCGCAGGACTTATTGGTTATGGCTTAGAGATAGTTGAGAATATTCCAATTATTATTGAATCCAATCCTCATAACGAAAAGTATTTGCAAACCAAGAAAGATAAAATGGGTCATTTGTTTTAACCTATGAATTCAATTAAGTTTTTATTATTCTTTTTCCTAATTTCTTCTTTTTCCTATTCTCAAGCCGTTTCTATTAAACGTGATGGTAAAAACGTGCATCTTTCGCAATTAAAAAGTTTAAAGATCTTACAATACAAATTGAGCAATGGGAACGACAGTGTCAATATTATTACAGAAGTAGATTCGGTTTATAAAGTTGGAGACACATTAATAGTTAGGCCTTGGGCAATTGAAGAGATCTATCAGCTGGATACGAACGTTAATATTACGACTTCAAAAATTTACAAAGAGGGAACAAAAAGTTTAGTTAAGATCCCCATTTCTGAAATTGATAAACTTACTGGAAAAAAGCGATCGATCTCACGTGTATTATCATTTGTATCAACTATTGCATTTATAAGCGTGGCAGCTTCTACAGTTTTGCGTTTGGGTAATTCCGATAATCAAGCCATTGGGAGTAAAGTATTCGTTATTTCTGCGCCAACTTTAATTGTAAGTTGGGTATTACAGGCCACGCTTGCTAAAAAGCGTTACCATATAGATAAGAATCGAACCGATAAAAAAACTTGGATGTTTAATTAAACGTTTAAGAAGATTCGAAATGTTTTACAAAACAAGAAATAAAAGTTGTTTATTGTTTGCATAAAAAAGAATTGAATGTAATGGAGAAAAGTTTTATATGGTAAAACTCTCTATAGTGCAGCAAGAATAAAGAGCGCGGTTTTAATGGTACACAGTTTGTTTTTTTAACGTTTTCATCTGAGAATTGAAAGGTTTTAAGATAGATTTTACTAGGATATTGGCATATAGCATAACGGTTTAACGGTTGGATTAACACAAATAAAAAAAGCCCTCGCAATTTGTGAGGGCTTTTTTTATTTGAATTATAATTATTTTACGCTATCGCTTCTACCCTTGGCGCTGCCGATAAAATTGCCTCGCTAGCTGCTGAGGCATATTGATCAAAATTTTTGATAAATAAGCTGGCTAAGTTTTGAGCGGTTGTTTTAAATAGTTCTTTATCTTTCCAAACATTTTGTGGTTCTAATATTTCGGTTGGAACAGCAGGACATGTTTTAGGGAAATATAATCCAAAATATGGAGTTCTTCCGTATTCTACATTATCAAGCTCTCCATTTAAAGCTGCGGTAATTAATGAACGGGTATAAGATAATTTAATACGGTTTCCAATACCATATTTTCCGCCAACCCAACCTGTGTTCAATAACCAAACGTTTACTTTATGTTTCTTTAATTTTTCTCCTAGCAACTCAGCATATTGTGTTGGATGTAATGGTAAAAATGCTTTTCCAAAACATGCCGAGAATGTTGTAGTTGGTTCGGTGATTCCCATTTCCGTTCCTGCAACTTTTGCAGTATATCCACTAATAAAATGATACATGGCTTGCTCGGTAGTTAATTTACTTATTGGAGGTAAAATTCCGTAAGCATCACACGTTAAGAAGAAGATGTTTTTTGGAACATCTCCAACAGCAGGCGTTACTGCATTATCAATAAAATTTGCGGGGTAACTTACGCGAGTGTTCTCAGTTTTAGAGATATTGGTATAATCAACAGTTGTTGCTCCTTCGTAAAAATTAATATTCTCTAATAGCGAACCAAACTTAATAGCGCTAAATATTTGCGGTTCTTTTTCTTGGGTAAGATCTACGCATTTAGCATAACACCCACCTTCAAAATTAAACACACCTTTATCGCTCCATCCATGCTCATCATCACCGATCAATTTACGATTTGGGTCGGCCGACAAAGTTGTTTTTCCTGTTCCCGATAATCCAAAGAAAATAGCGGTATCACCATTCTTTCCAATATTTGCAGAGCAATGCATGCTCAATACTTTTTTCTCGTGTGGTAAAATATAATTTAATACTGCAAAGATCGATTTTTTGATCTCGCCAGTATAACCGGTTCCACCAATAAGAATGATCTTTTTAGTAAAATTGATAATGGCAAAATTATGTTGACGAGTGCCATCAATTTCTGGGTCGGCTTTAAAACCCGGGGCATTGATAATTGTCCAATCGTGTTTAAAGGTCTTTATTTCATCATGAGTTGGACGTAAGAATAAGTTATAAGAAAATAAATTACTCCAAGGAAATTCATTTACAACACGAATATTTATACGGTAAGTCGGATCGGCACATGCATAAGCATCTCTCACCCAAACTTCTTTACCACCTAGATAAGCAAGTACACGTTTGTGCAAAGAATCAAATTTATCAGCTTCAAAACGGTTATTTACATCTCCCCACCAAACACTGTCTTTTGTATTCTCATCGTATACAACAAATTTATCCTTTGGCGATCGCCCGGTAAATTCTCCTGTATCAATAGCCAAGGCTCCAACATCAGTTAGCACGCCTTCTCCGCGCGCAATGCATTCTTCAACTAATTCGCTTGGATTCAAGTTCCAATAAGCCATTTCAACATTAGAAAGACCAAGATCAGCAATGGAGGCTTTTTCTGCCTTAAAACCTATTTCGTTCATTTAATACTTGTTTTAATTATTGTGTTGCAAAACTAGCAAAAAAAAAGGCTTATGACTGGTTGGTTTTTCCACAATTCTAGATCGTAAATAGTAATCTTAATTAACTGATAATGAATAAATTATGAGCCTAAAGAAGAATGTTTTCAACCAACAAGAAATCTTATTTCTTTTTATTGTTTACAATAACAGATGCAATGAGCATTAGCCATCCTACTACAAATAAAATACCGCCAATTGGAGTTATTGACCCCAAAAATTTTAGCCAATCGGCTCCCAATAAGTTTCGGGTACATAAAAAATACAAAGACCCTGAGAATAAAATGATGCCCCAGAAAAACAAGTAATAAGCTGCCTTCAAAAATTTATTATTCAATTCTTTATTAAGTAAAACCATCAACAACATAGCAAGCGTATGATACATTTGATATTTAACAGCCGTATCGAAACCAGTTAACTGATCGGGTGTTATTAAACCACTAGGCAATTGATTTTTGAGTGCATGGGCACCCAGTGCGCCAAGAGCTACCGAAATAGCCCCAAGTAATCCTATGGTAATTAATTGTTTTGGGATCATGAATACGTTTGGCATTAATTTGTTTTTAAAAAGACCTCTAAATTTATAATGCTTTCTTGATACGAAAATACCTCGTTGAGCACAGTAATATTTTCTTTGTCGGTAATATTACCATAAAATAATTTTGTAAGATCTAGTTTTTCGCGGTCGTGTAAAAAAATAGTCAAAATACTTTTGAATTGTATGGAGGTAAAACAATAAGTAGCCGCTTTTTCTTTCATGAACTGAAATCGTTCATGGTCGGTTGAAAATAACTTAGTGTTGGAGGCTAACTCCTGAACTGTGCTATCCTTCTCGGCTTTTATACAATTGATCTTGTTCTTTGCCGGTATCATTTTATTTGGATCGGCGAGCATATCAGCAAATTCTTTTTTGCTCGACTCGAATCTAAATGATGCTTCTAGTGTTTTTAATTCTTTTTTATCTACCAAATTAGCATAAGCATCTTTTACAAGTTTTAATTTATCCAATTCATAACTCACCGACTTCAAAATATCAGATAATTGTTTACAGGTGATACAGTTGTTTTTTACAATTTCTTTTGTGTATTGATGTTTTTCCATATCCATCACGGTACGTTTTATAAAGGCAATGCCATGATCAAGGTTGGCTTGAGACATACCTTCTGTGCATACTCCGTTCTTTGGTAGATTGAAATAAAAAATAGGTTTACCGTCTTTTAATTCAAATAAAGTACCAAAAACATTATTTCTCCATTTGTAAGTGGTGTCTTCGGCTGGTTTTGCAGGAAGTAAAGGGTCGGGGAGTGGTTTTATATCGTGAACCGTTACAAATAGAAGTTTCAGTTTTTTTGTTTCCTCATTTAACTCAAGCGAATAAACAAATTCTTTGTTTTTTACCGTTTTTGCTTTTGCAAGTAAGTATAATTTTCTTTGTAAAGTTAAATTTCCATCCTTTGTTGTGATGGTAATGTCAAAGGTATCTTTGGTAATACTCGCGATTTTTATCTCTTGCTTGTATTCTACGTTGGTAATAGGTCCTTCTGTTTTAGCGGTGAATAAACCCGCGTTGGAACTGAAAATAATAAGGTTATTTTGCGAAAACGCTGTGGTAGCCGCAAAAAGTAACACTAAAACAAGCCTTAATATCATGCTTAAAGTTATTGATATTATTTGAAAACGAAGCGCTGTTTCTTGATTTTTTTTGGCATCTTTATACCTGCATTTTATGAAGAAGATACTTGTTATAGGCGCAGGAAGATCAAGTGGTAGTTTAATTACTTATTTGTTAAAGAATGCCGTGGTAAATAATTGGTTTATTACCGTAACCGATATGAATTTAACCCTTGCTACCGAAAAAGTGAAAGGGTATTCACATTGTGAGGCAAAAACATTTGACGTAAATAATGAATCTCAACGAAAAGAAATTATTGCATCACATGATGTTGTGGTTTCTATGCTTCCGGCATCTATGCACGGAAACGTAGCAAAAGATTGCGTTAGTTTGGGAAAACATTTATTTACGGCAAGTTATGTAAGCCCAGAAATGAACGAACTTAACAAACAAGCAAAGCAAAAAGGCGTTTTATTAATGAATGAGATCGGATTGGACCCCGGTATTGATCATGCATCAGCCATGAAGATCATTCATGAGTTGCAAGCAAAAGGAGCAAATATTACTTCTTTCCGCTCTTATTGTGGAGGACTTGTTGCCCCCAAAAGTAATGATAATCCTTGGGGTTATAAATTTAGTTGGAACCCACGAAATGTTGTGATGGCAGGGCAAAGCGCAGCACAATATATATCTGAAGGAAAATTAAAATTTATACCACCATCACGCATCTTTACACAAATTGATACTATTACTGTTGAGAATTACGGTTCTTTTGACGCTTATGCAAATCGTGACAGTATTAGCTACCAAGAGCCATATGGTTTAAAGAATATCAAAACCCTTTTGCGTGGAACTTTGCGCATGCCTGGTTATTGCGAAGCATGGAATGTATTTGTTCGTTTAGGTTTAACCGACGATACGTATAAAATTCATGAGGCTGATAAATTAACCTATTCGCAATTATTAGATTCGGTATTGCCACCTTCTAAAGGAACAATAAAAGAGCGCCTAAAAGAATTCATGGGCAAAGAGTATACTAATGCTATTGAAGAAAAATTGGATTATCTTGAAATATTCAACGATAAAAAAATTAAATTAAAAGAAGCTAGTCCGGCTCAATTGCTTCAAGATCTTTTAGAAGAAAAATGGAAATTGAAGCAAGGCGATAAAGATATGATAGTGATGCAACATTTGTTTGATTACGAATTAAATGGCAAAACACATCATCTTACATCCTCATTAGTAGTTTTGGGCGATGATGAAAATCATACCGCGATGGCAAAAACTGTTGGTTTGCCGTTGGCTATAACATTAAAAAACTTTTTGGAAGGCAAATTCAAGCTTAGTGGGGTTCAAATTCCTATTGTGAAGGAGGTATACAGCCCGCTATTGCAGGAGTTAGAGAGCCTTGGAATAAAGTTTGACGAAAAGGAAAATTAATTCTATATTCATACATTAAATTGATGAAACACTTTTTGTTTTATAGCTTTTTATTTTTGTGTTTAAATGCTTTTACGCAAAGCGATAGCACGGCAACTCCTATTGCAACACCAACTATTACTCCCGGCGATTCTACCTTGATCAATTGGAATGATACTATGGGTAAACCAAAAAAAGCGGTTTATGAATATGTAAGTGTTGAATTAACTCCTGGTTTTATTTTACCGGCTGGTAATTTTGCTTCGGGCGATCACAATAATATTTTAGCCGGTTATGCTAAAGAAGGATTCTCAATAGGGGCTAATGTGTACATTAAAGTTGTTGATCTCGTAAATATAATGATAAGCTACTCGCGCCAAATGAACTCATTCGACGAGAGATCTTTTGAGTCTAATGCCCTAGAAGGAACAAAGAACTTCACTTTAATACCTCGATCGAATTGGGTAAATAATTTTGTATTGATCGGTGGAAGTGGAAACATTGCTTTAGACGAAGAGAATTTTTTAACGCCGCGAATATTATTTGGTATGTGTCTTTCAAAATCGCCATCCTATCAAACAGCCCCTACAGGTACAACAAATCTCATTGGAAAACCAATAGCAGTTGATAGCGAAAGAGAAGTGAAATTTGCTTTTAGAATCGGTGTAGGATTGAAGAAGAATATAAATAATTTGTTTTACATGACTATTAATCCCGATTTTTACTACACAAGCTTAAAGTCAAATATCAATCAAAGATTTTTTCCAACAAGCCCTCCAGCTTATCAAACCATTTCTAATATTAGTTTAACTGTTGGTGTTGGTTTTAGGATGCATTAACACTGATCAAGTAATTACTCTGATCAAATTCTTTACCATTTTAGCTTTTTGTTTTGCTTTGGTAATATCATCATCCACAATGGTAATATGTCCCATTTTTCTGAAGGGTTTTGTTTGAAGTTTACCATATAGGTGAACGTAAACGCCACTAAATTTCATGATATCTTCTAAACCTTCATACACAGCGACGCCATCGTGTCCAAAATCGCCAAGTAAATTGATCATTACTCCGGGTTTTACGATGGCTGTATCTCCCAAGGGCAAGTTTAATATAGCCCGCCAGAGTTGCTCAAATTGCGATGTGATATTTGCTTCAATCGTATGATGTCCGCTATTGTGAACTCGTGGTGCAATTTCATTCACTAATAATTTTCCATCACGTGTTAAAAATAATTCAACTGCTAAAAGGCCAACCATGTCAAGTTTTTCAATAAGCTGTGTAGCAATGGCAATGGCATCTTTTTCAATATTTTTTTTGACGTTAGCTGGAGAAAATAAAAATTCAACCAAATTGGCCTGTGGATTAAATTCGCATTCTACAACAGGAAAACACTTGATCTCCCCATTTTTATTTCTTGCTACAACTACCGATAATTCTTTATCAAAATCAACCAAACGCTCTAATACACTTGGTTCTTCAAAAGCTTTTTCTAAATGATGTGGGGATACCAATTTCACAACGCCCTTACCGTCATAACCACCTTTGCGTAGTTTTTGAAAGAAAGGAAAAAAGGTTGCATACTTAGCTATCTGTTCTTTACTCTCTGTTAAAAAGAAATCGGGACTCGGAATGTCATTACGTTGATAGAACATTTTTTGCAAACCCTTATCCTGTATCATTTCAATGATATGCGGTTGCGGATATACTTGCTTACCTTCTTGCTCAAGTTTTTTTAAAGCCTCAATATTTACATTCTCAATTTCAATGGTAATAAGGTCTTTGTCTTTACCGAATTTATATACCGTATTAAAGTCGGTTAAACTGCCATTTACAAAGGTTTTAGCAAGGTCTTTACAAGGGGCGTTCTTATCGGGGTCTAAAATAGAAATGTTAAGATTATAGTTTACAGCATTCTGTATCAGCATTCTGCCCAATTGCCCTCCGCCTAAAATGCCTATGTGAAGTTCCTGTATAGTTTTTGAAAACATAATAGACCACAAAGCTATTAAAAATAAAACAATTTAATATCTTTAAAGCATGGGAAATTTGTACTTCAGATGCATTATTGCTCTTTTTTTGACCGCTTCTATGAGTTATGCTCAAAATGAGAAGGGTTGTGGTTTTATTTACGCTCAGGATAAGCTACGTAAGGTTTTTCCGGAATACGATGCTAAACTAAAACAGCTCGAGAATATGGAGCATGTTAACGCCAATAAAACCGCTGCGGTTACAGTTACTATACCAATTGTTTTTCATATACTCCATTTGAATGGAAGTGAGAATATTAGTGATGCGCAAATTCAAAGCGCCGTTGATGTTTTAAATACTGATTTTAGAAAATTAAATAGTGATACAACATCCATAGTAGTACAATTTAAAAATCTGGCGGCCGATGTAAATGTTGAATTTAGGTTAGCAAATTTGGATCCCGATGGAAAATGTACGAATGGTATTACTCGTCATTATGATACTAAAACAGATTGGGATGTTGATCAGGATTATTACGTTTATACTTGGCCAAGAGAAAAATACTTGAATATTTATGTGGTTAGAAGCATGATGAGTAATGCAGCTGGTTATACATTTCTTCCGGGCACCGCGCCTGCTGTGATGGATGCCATTGTTGCACTGGATGATTATGTTGGAAAAATAGGGACAAGCTCACCGGGTCGTTCTCGAACATTAACCCACGAAGTTGGTCACTGGCTTGGATTACCGCATATTTGGGGTAGCACCAATAATCCTGGTGTAAGTTGTGGCGATGATGGTGTTTCCGACACGCCAATTACAAAAGGCCATAGCTGGTGTAATTTGGCAGGTGGTATTGATTGCACTCCAACTGTGGTTGAGAATATTCAAAATTACATGGAGTACTCCTATTGCTCACGAATGTTTACTATTGGCCAAGCAACTAAAATGAATGATGTGCTCACTGGCTTTACCGAAAGGATCAATTTAGTGAGTGCTGCAAACATGACGGTCACAGGTATTTTAAATCCAAACTATAACTGTGCACCAAAAGCAGAATTTGCAACTAACATTAGAAGTACCTGTGAAGGAAACCAAGTTACATTTACAGATTATAGTTATAATGGATCAATAACAAGCTGGCGGTGGAGTTCACCCGGGGCATCAAATACTTCGGTATTGCAAAACGGCTTACTCACGTTTACAAATAGTGGTTTACTTCCTGTAAAATTAAAAGTTGGTAATAGTTTTGGTGAGGATTCAACCACCAAAATAAATTACATCGCAGTAATGGCAAATAACGGAGCAACATTAAATATTACTCATGACTTTGAAACTGGATCTTATCCGAATAACGAATGGATCGCAACACCTCCACAATTTGGAAGTGGTTTTGCACAAACCAGCACAGTTGGAGCAAGCGGGCAAAAATGTTTATACGTTAATAATTACGGTGATAATCCAAATATGGGAGTAGAATTATTTTCACCAAAATTTGACCTTACAAATATTACAGGAGCTCAGTTAAGTTTTAAATATGCTTTCTCGCAAAAAGGAAATAGCGCTGATGAGCTAACTGTTTTTATAAGCACTAATTGTGGTCAAAGCTGGACAACCGTTTATGGTCAAATTGGTTCTGGCTTAGCAACAACGGCGGCACCAACTAATACAGCCGCTTTTATTCCGCAATCCAATCAATTTAAAACTGAACTTGTTAATTTAGGTTCTTACCAAGGAAATTCAAACGTCCATCTAAAATTTGCATTTACACCCGATGCTGGAGGGCCTGGAAATAATTTCTATCTGGATGATATTAATTTAACGGGCACGGTTGGTTTAAAGGAAATGAGTTTAAATTCGATTGATCTTAAGTTATTTCCAAATCCTGCACAAACGCAAGTAAATTTAATTTGTAGTGTGATAATTAAGGAAGTTGAGATGTTTGATCTTTTAGGAAAGCAAATTGCATCTATTCAAGGATTAAATTTAAAAGAGCAGAGCATTTCTGTTTCACAATTAGCAAAAGGAGTTTATTTTGTTAAGGTAACTTCCAATTCGGGCACAGCCTTCAAAAAGCTCGTTATCGAATAATTCTTAACTATACCCTTGTAAAAGCGCATCATGAAGATCTCGTACAACTGGCTTAAAACTCTTATTAATATTGACCTTCCCGCAGAAGAAGTATCGGTGCTGTTAACCGATGCAGGACTTGAAGTAGAAGGATTAGAATATTTTGAAAGCATTAAGGGAGGATTAAAGGGTATTTTAGTAGGACATGTACTTGAGTGCTCTAAACATCCTGACGCCGATAAATTAAGCTTAACTAGAGTTGATATAGGAGCCGGCGAGCCTTTAAGCATTGTTTGTGGTGCACCAAACGTGGCTGCTGGTCAAAAAGTTTTAATAGCTACTGTAGGAACTACATTATATCCTTTAAGTGGCGAACCTTTAGAAATTAAAAAAGCAAAAATTCGTGGTGCGGCTAGCGAAGGAATGATTTGTGCAGAAGATGAAATTGGCCTTGGCGCCAGTCATGCAGGAATTTTGATATTGCCTGCTGATACAAAAGTAGGATTAGAAGCATCCAATTATTTTAAAGTAGAGCGCGATGTTGTTTTTGAAATTGGTTTAACACCAAACAGAAGCGACGCGGCTTCGCACTTTGGAGTAGCACGCGACTTGGCGGCTATTTTAAATGCAAAAAATAATGTTACTACGTTTGAAGCACGTTTGATAGGATTGAATGAATTACCGGATGCAACCGGACTAAACAAAGTTGACATTGAAATTAAGAATACAGATGCTTGTAAACGTTACACAGGACTTGTAGTAAGTGGAGTGGAAGTAAAGGAAAGCCCTGATTGGTTAAAAAATAGATTACAAGCAATTGGTTTACGGCCTATAAATAATATCGTAGACATAACTAATTTTGTTTTGCATGAAACCGGGCAGCCCTTGCACGCGTTTGATTTGGATCAAATAAAAGGTAATAAAGTAATAATTGATACAGCAAAGGAAGGAATAAAATTCACAACGCTTGATGGTGTTGTGAGACCATTAAAGAGTAATGACTTAATGATCTATAATTCTTCGGAGCCAATGTGTATTGCAGGAGTATTTGGTGGAGAAAAAAGTGGTGTAAGCGCAAAAACAAGTTCCGTTTTTATTGAGAGTGCGTATTTTGATCCGAGCTTTGTTCGAAAAACAGCCAAGCATCATGGTTTGAAAACAGATGCGTCTTTTAGATTTGAAAGAGGTACTGATCCTGAAATGACCATGAACGCTGCCATTAGAGCTGTAAATTTGATCATGGAAATTGGAGGCGGAAGAATAAGTATGGGTATAACAGATGTGTATCCTGAAAAATTAGAACCGGTTAAAATTGCGTTCTCTTATAATTATTGCAACGATCTAATTGGAAAATCAATTGACAAAGGCATTGTAAAGAATATTATTACGTCCTTAGGAATTATTATTGAGAACGAAGGCAATGATGGTTTACTATTAGAAGTGCCAAAATATAAAACAGATGTTATACGTGCAGCAGATGTTGTAGAAGAGGTAATGCGTATTTATGGTTATAATAATATTGAGACCTCTAAACAAATTATTTACACAGCGTTTAACGAAGAAAAGAACTTTGATAGGATAGTGGAAGAAAGAGTAGGAGGGTTTTTAACTTCAAACGGTTTTAACGAAACCATGAATTTATCACTAACAAAAGAATCGAATCATCAGAAAACAGATGATCTTGTGAAAGTGGTAAATCCTTTAAGTAATGATCTAAATGTATTACGTGGAGATCTATTATTTGGAGGCTTGGAATCTCTGGCATACAACATCAATCGCAAACAAGCGAATTTAAAATTTTATGAGATTGGAAAAGTGTATCATGCTCGGCTGAACGATGTTCAGTCGGGTGCGGTTAACCCGGCAAAAGATTTTAAATATGTTGAAGATAAACATCTGTCGTTATTAGTTACCGGAAATACGTTTAATGAGAATTATTACGGCTTAAATCAAAACGTTGATCTTAATTATTTGAAATCTATAGTTGAAAATCTTTTGAAAGTATTAGGAATAACTAATTTCACAACTTCAGAATCATCGTACAATGCGTTTGATTATGGGTTGAGTTATGAATTAAATAAAAATGCAATTGTTGAAATAGGCTCGGTAAATAAAGCCCATTTAAATAAATTTGATATAAAACAAAACGTGTTCTACGCACAATTCAATTGGAGCGCATTGGTAAAAGCCTATAAAAAATTAAAAGTAACTTTTGTTGAGTTGCCTTTATACCCAAGTGTTCGTCGTGATTTAGCCATGTTATTAGATAAAACCGTTAAGTACGAACAACTAAAAACATTAGCTTTAAATACCGAGCGTAAATTATTAAAAGAAGTAAATTTATTTGATGTTTACGAAGGCGAAAAACTGGGAAATAAAAAGTCGTATGCTTTAAGCTTTATTTTGCAAAGCGAAGATGCTACTTTAACCGATAAGCAAATTGAAAAGGTGATGGAAAAGCTTATTGAATCTTATAAGAGCACTTTCGGAGCGGAATTAAGATAAGAGGGAAAATGTAAAATGGAAGGCGTAAGATGGAAATTTATATTTCACATTTACCTCTTCCATTTTGCATTTAAGTAGAAAGCGAATGATGCAGATAAATGTGATCTAGTTAGTTGTCATAAATATCCACATCATTCGCAGCTTTTTTGATATTGCTTAGTTATGTTCTCATCCTAATTATCATAAGTAATCTGAGTCATCTGAGTTCCATCATGAGTTAGCTTCTTAAAAAATCTACGTGACCAAGCGTAGTGCTTGTTTTCACTTCCAGATTTTTGCTATAGTTGAGGATGTTGTTGATACAAAAACTAGATGGTTCATCTTGCTTTTGGTTGTCATTAAATAGAATTGCTTTTAGTTCATTTTCTTGTTTTGCAATATTTAATGTATCAAATTCGAGAGTAAAGGTTTTTTGCATAGGCAGTTGTAAGTGTTTTTTTGTGTTTTAAGTTGTTAGTTATCTATATAACGAAGACAATTGCGGTTTATTGTATTTGAGTTTGTTTTTGGGAGTTTTTAACCTGTTCATAAAGCTCTTAGCTTGGTTTAAACTACTTGAAAAGCAATTAATTGTAAAAGATCACTTAGAGGTTGAAAAGTCCTTTTTAACCTAATTGCCGTGTGAGGGATTGCAGTGGAATTCCTTTTGCCTTTTTCGGGCAAAAGTTGGTTCGCCGCGGCGAACGTAAAGCCCAACCCCGCTCCGTAATTCCATTGGCGGGGGCACGCCAAAATAGAAATGACACTTATATAAAAACCAAAAGCCCCGCTATTAACGGGGCTTGTTGGCTCTCAAAAAACCAAAAACCTGGCGAGGTTTTTAGTTGCCCTTATACTAACTCGTAGTTTAGGGAGTGTTGTTTAGACTTATTGATTGTCTAATTTATTTTTAAGGTCGCTTAATGCTGAAATATCACCTAAAGTGGTTTTCTCAACATTATCCTTTACCTTTTTCACAGCCTTTGATGTTGCATCAGCATCTGCTTTTTTATTCGATTTATCTGTTTTTCTAACTTCGTCTTTTATTTCTTCATGTAAACGAGCGTGAGAAACAACAATGCGTTTTGCATCTTTGCTAAACTCGATCACTTTGAAATCTGCTTTCTCTTCTGCTTTTAAACTTCCGCCTTCAGCTTTAGCTAAGTGACGTGCAGGACAGAAACCTTCAACTCCATAAGGTAAACCAATGATAGCGCCTTTATCGTTAACGTTCATCACAGTTCCTTGGTGAATAGAATCTATTGTAAATACAGTTTCAAATACATCCCATGGATTTTCTTCCAATTGTTTGTGACCTAAACTTAAACGACGATTCTCGCCATCAATTTCTAGTACCACAACATCCATCTTCTCTCCAACTTTGCAAAATTCACTTGGATGTTTTATTTTTTTGCTCCATGAAAGATCAGAGATGTGAACTAAACCGTCAACACCTTCTTCTAATTCAACAAACACACCAAAGTTGGTGAAGTTGCGAACTGTTCCTGCATGTTTGCTGCCTTTAGCATATTTCTCCATGATCATATTCCAAGGATCAGGAGTTAATTGCTTCATGCCTAAGCTCATTTTGCGTTCTTCACGATCAAGCGTTAAAACTACTGCTTCAACTTCTTGCCCGATCTTAACAAACTCTTGTGCACTGCGCAAATGTTGACTCCAGCTCATTTCACTTACGTGAATTAAACCTTCAACACCTGTAGTGATCTCGATGAAAGCACCGTAATCGTTTATCACAACTACTTTACCTTTTACTTTATCGCCAATTTTCATTTCAGTACTTAACGCTTCCCACGGGTGCGGCGTTAATTGTTTTAATCCCAAAGCAATACGTTTTTTATCATCATCAAACTCAAGAATAACAACTTGAATTTGTTGATCTAATTTCACGATCTCTTCAGGATGGTTGATACGACCCCATGATAGATCAGTGATGTGGATCAATCCATCAACACCACCTAAGTCAACAAACACACCGTATGATGTGATGTTCTTCACAGTTCCTTCTAACACTTGTCCTTTCTCTAATTTAGAGATGATTTCGCGTTTTTGATTTTCAATTTCTGCTTCGATCAATGCTTTGTGAGATACTACTACGTTTTTGTATTCATTGTTGATCTTAACAACTTTGAACTCCATAGTTTTTCCAACAAACACATCGTAATCACGAATTGGTTTCACATCAATTTGTGAACCCGGTAAAAATGCTTCGATACCGAATACATCTACGATCAAGCCACCTTTTGTTCTGCATTTCACAAAACCTTTAATGACCTCATCTTTATTAAGAGCTTCGTTAACACGATCCCAACTTTTGTTAGCACGTGCTTTTTTATGAGATAATACTAATTGTCCGTTTGCATCTTCAGCTGTTTCAACAAACACTTCAATTTTATCACCAATTTTTAGATCCGGATTGTAACGGAATTCTGATAAAGGAACTACGCCATCTGATTTATAATTAATGTTTACAACAACTTCGCGGTTGTTTTTTGCTACCACAACACCTTCAATAATTTGAAGATCTGCAATTGTGCTTAATGAATTACTGTAAAGCGCATCAAGCTTTTCACGTTCTGCTGTGTCGTAATTGTTTTGTTTTTTTCCGATCGCACTCCAATCGAAATCCGGATTACCTACTAAGGCTGTTTCTGCCATGTTTTTATTCTAATTGTATCAGATCTTATAAGGGAAAACCTGAGGGGTTTTACATTTTTAGTTGATCCGCTTTAACCCTTATTTAAAACGGGCTACAAATATAGTGGTTTATTGGGAATTGAGGTGTTGAAAACCTTGGATTTGTGATATTTTAAGATTCTGATAATCATTTAGTTAAATATTTTTGCCAAATCGGCATTTCTACTATAAATTTGCTGTGTGACCATAAAGATATCTACCGAAAATATTGAGATCTCCGTAAGAGCATCGTATTTATCCGAGCATAGCATTCCTCGGGAGAATCACTTTTTCTTTGTGTATTTTATTACTATTGAAAATAAGGGAAATTACGCCGTGCAATTATTAAGTAGACATTGGGATATTTTTGATAGCAATGGCGAAAAGCGAGAAGTTGATGGCGAAGGTGTAATTGGTGAAACACCGGTGATTGAACCCGGCGAAACATACGAATACAACAGCGGTTGCAATTTACTTACTGATATGGGATATATGAAGGGCTATTATAATATGAAACGCCTAATGGATGATGCGTTATTTAAAGCTGTTATTCCTCAGTTCGACCTTGTTGTTCCAGCAAAATTAAATTAAAGATCTAATAGAACATTGATGACGCTGACTTTTATTATCAGCACTGATTTCTCAATCTATACAAGCATCACTAAACAGTCTCTGTTTTTATTACAATTCCTTTTTAAAAATCATATCAATCATAAAGATCAGTGTGATCTGCGTTCAATCATGGGTAAAAAAAGATCCGACGCGAAGGCCGGATCTGTGGAATTGACTTGTAAGAAAATTAAATCTTAATATATAATATTATGCTAATTTTACGTTGATGGCGTTAATTCCTTTTTTACCTTCCTGGGTTTCGAAAACAACTTCGTCGTTCTCTTTAATTTTGTCAATTAAACCAGTTGCGTGAACGAAAATTTCTTCGCCACCGTCTTCTTTAATAAATCCGAAGCCTTTTGTAACATTAAAGAACTTCACTGTACCTTTTTTCATTGTTATTTAAATTAAAAGTGAGCCACAAATATATTATTTTTTAATATCAAAACAAATAAAACGCCTGTGTTTTAGGGGGGTTGCGCGTGGCATATATGCCACATAACCGGCTGATTTTTAAGCGTTTTTATACATTACCTCTTTTACCGCTTTTATGGTTTTAGCCACATTTGGTAAGCTAGCTTCAATTAGGGTATGAGCGTAAGGTAAAGGAGTGTCGGCTGTGGTAACACGAATAACCGGAGCGTCCAAGTAATCAAAAGCCTCTTTTTGAACTTTAAACGCAATTTCGCTCGATATACTAGCCAGTGGCCACGCCTCTTCAACCACTACCAAACGGTTGGTTTTTTTAACCGATTCAATAACGGTATGATAATCAATAGGGCGAACAGTTCTTAGATCAATAACTTCTACATTAATACCCTCCTTTTCGAGTTCTAATGCCGCAGCCATTGCCACTTTTAATATTTTTCCGAACGAAACAATGGTAACATCGCTTCCTTGCTTTTTAATATCTGCAACTCCTATTGGAATGATATATTCCTCTTCAGGAACTTCTCCTTTATCGCCATACATTTGTTCGCTCTCCATAAAAATAACAGGATCGTTATCGCGAATAGCACTTTTTAATAAACCTTTTGCATCGTATGGATTACTTGGAACAATAACTTTTAAACCCGGACAATTAGCGAACCAATTCTCAAATGCCTGTGAGTGCTGCGAACTTAACATTCCTGCGCTTGCCGTAGGGCCACGAAATACAATAGGAACATTATATTGACCACCGCTCATGCTGTACATTTTTGCAGCGCTATTGATGATCTGATCGATGGCAACTAAACTAAAATTAAAGGTCATGAATTCAATAATAGGACGTAAACCATTACTTGCTGCGCCAACGCCAATACCCGTAAAACCAAGTTCGGCAATAGGTGTATCAATAACGCGCTTTGCACCAAATTCTGCCAACATACCTTTACTTACTTTGTAAGCACCATTATATTCGGCAACTTCTTCACCCATTAAAAATATTTTATCGTCAAGGCGCATTTCTTCGCTCATGGCTTCTCGTAGGGCTTCTCTAAATTCAATTGTTCTCATGATCTATGCTTAAATTGAGCATGCAAAGTACGTAAAATTTTAGAATCAAACAATGCTAAACGCTTACTTTGAGAGGAGTTTTTTGTAAAGGGTATCCATGTCATTTACAAGACGTTTGTAGCCAAAACGCTCGTTAGCAAAGGCAATGCCGGCTTTTGCTTTTTGGTTTAAAGTATCATGTTCTTCAATTGCTTTTAAAAGAAGCGCTTTAAACTCTTCATCGTTTTCCGAAACAAAACCACAGTCTTTGTGCAAAATATCTTTTACGCCTCCCACATTTGTGGTCACAATAAATTTACCTGCCGCTTGGGCTTCAATTAAACTCACAGGGGTTCCTTCATTTTTTGAGGAGAGCGCAACAATATCGGTACCGGCAAGAATAAGGTCAATATCTTTTTGCCAACCAATAAAATCAAACACGCAGTTTTTTTCAGAATTGCTGCAATACATCAAATTTTTATTCTTTAAATAGCTTTCTAAGTACCGGCGAGTTTCTCCATCCCCCACAATAATAGCTTTTATTTTTTTTGAAGATTTTTTAGTGATATTTTCTATGGCATCAAAAAACAATTCGTGATTTTTTATAGGCGCCAATCTTCCTATAATGCTTATCACTAATTCATCATCCTTTATTTTGTATTTACTTCTGAATTCCTTTCGTTTCTGCTCTTGGTTAAATTGAAATTTGTCAAGATCAAAACCCAACGGTACTACATGAATTTTATTTTCATTCGCAATTTTAAATGTTTCCGAAAGCTCTTTTTTTAAAAGCGCACTGTTCGTTACAATGGCAGAGCTTCTTTTAGCAAGATACCTTTCCACCTTCAAATAAAAAGCTGTTTTTAATTTGCCGAAATAATTATGAAACACATGTCCGTGAAATGTATGAACAATTACAGGAACATTACAAGAGATAGCCGCCAAGCGTCCAATAGCTCCGGCTTTGCTGGCATGTGTATGAACAATATCGGGTTTAAATTCGCAAATGATCTTTTTTATGGCTTTGTAACTTTTATAATCTTTAATGAAACATATCTCTCGATTAAGTTCTTTAATGATCACAGGTTTTAATCCTAATGAGTCGGTAATATGTAACGACGATGACTCTCCTTCTTCTTCCGGGCCTCCAATAAGCATTGTTTCGTATTCAGCCGGCAAATACTTGGTCAGGTAACTCACATTATATGTAATGCCTCCTAAATTAAAACGATTAATGATGCGAAGTATCTTTGGCATTAAGCGATGTGTTTTTTATTTTGAATATACCAATTTTGAAAAACAATAAGTGCCCAAACTCTGGCAGCGCTATCTCCAGGATTTTTTGAGAACAGCTTTGATTTCAAAAGCTCTACTTCATTATAATTAAACAATCCTTGTGTTGTAACAAATGCTTTACTTAACCATTTATTTTCAATTTCAAATCTCAATTCAGTGTTGAGCCATTTCCATAAAGGGAGTTCAAATCCTTTTTTCTTGCGCGTAAAGACTTCCTTAGGCAAAAGGTGTTCAAATTTTTTTCTTAATATGATTTTTTGCTCATTACGGTTGATCTTTTCTTTTTTATCCAAATTCAACGCGTAATTTACAATGCGATAATCTAAAAACGGGCTACGGATCTCTAATCCATTAAACATACTAAATCGATCGGCTTTTACCAACATATCATCTTTTAAAACTATTTCAATATCAAATGTGTCTTCTAAAGGAAAGGAATGAAATATTTTACTGTGTTTAAATAACGAATTGAAATATGCTGAACTCTCACGCTTTTTCAAAAGTGCATTTGCCTCTTGTCCGTCGCATAATTGTGCCAAAAATTGTTGCTTAACTTTATCACTATGCCCAATCAGCTTTTTAAATTTATCTATCTTGCGTGATTGATTTTGTAATTTTCCATGCCTTGATTTTGGTATTAAATTAGTTAAGGGATGCATTGCCGCAGTTAATATTTTGCTAGTTCTACTTTTTGCTAGCAAAATGGCTTTGTGTTTATTGTACCCTTTAAATAATTCATCGGCGCCATCGCCACTTAAAGCAACCTTTACATGTTTTTTTGTAAGTTGACAAAGAATGTAAACATTCAATGCAGATGAATCGGCAAAAGGCTCATCAATACTATTCAAGAAAGGATGAATATTATCTAAAAAATCGGTATTACTTAATTTAAATTCGTGATGATTAGAACCAATATGTTTTGCCACCGATCTTGCAGTATCGGTTTCATCAAAAAATGGTTCGTCTTTAAATCCAATACTAAACGTGTGAATATTTTTATGATGCTGTTTGGCCAAAGCCGAAATAATTGAGGAGTCAATACCACCGCTTAAAAAACTTCCAACAGGCACATCGGCATTCAAGCGTAAGTTTACAGCATCGTTCATTAATTCAAAAAGATCTTCGGTATTCTTTGATTTCTTTTCTTCGAACCAATTTTCTTTGGTGATCTTTCCGTTTTTGATCTTGATATAATGCCCAGGTTCTAATTGATGAACGTTCTTAAAAATGCTTTCATTGCCCGCGCAATAATTCAAACGAAGGTAGGAGTACAATTGTTCGTGATTTATTTCTTGCGGCCCGCACATTTCCAAAAGCGGCTTTAATTCAGATGCAAAACAAAATTTCTCTTCATCCTTATAGTAATAAAGCGGTTTAATGCCTAGTCTGTCGCGGCCAATGGTGAGTTCTTTGAGCGTTTCGTTGTAAAAAGCAAAAGCAAAAAAACCATTTATTGAGTTCAAAAATTTTAGATCATTTTGGGTTTCAAGCAATCGGTGCATTACCTCAACATCGCCAGTAGTTTCTACCTTCCCAAGGTTTTGCTTCAAGGCTTTGTAATTAAACAATTCGCCATTGAAACATAAATGATTTTTATTTTTGATGAAAGGTTGGTTGCTGGCAGGCGAAATATCAAGAATGCTCAATCGCGTGTGAAAAAGCATACCATTGTCGATTAGGCTATAGTTTTGATGATCGGGCCCGCGATGGGCAAGTGTTTTGAGCACTTGAGCATGATCGCTAAACTTTTTTTCAATTTTTTGGTCTAAGTACAGTATGCCGGCTATTCCACACATTTTGTGTAAAAATAAACCCTTTGGGTTTAATAAAAAATATTTATTTTAGTAGCCTGTTAATTGAACCTCCGTAAACACATATTTGTCACTCTTTTTTTAGTCTTAACTTTTTGTTTCTATTCGCAAAACCTTGTTTTTAGGCATATCACTAATGATAACGGTCTATCTACCAATTTAGTTAACTGCATTTACCAAGATACTAGAGGCTTTATGTGGTTTGGAACGCAAGAAGGTTTGAATAGGTACGACGGATACAATATCAAGGTTTACAAACACGAACCTAATAACAGCAAATCACTTTCTTATTCGGAGGTTAATTGTTTGCTTGAACTTAAAAACAATACGTTACTAGTTGGAACTCCAAATGGTGTAAATTTTTTGAATTTGACCAACGATAGTATTTATCGATTGATTTTTGACACAAAAGATTATAATGCGAAAATCAATCATGTTAATACCATAAAACAAATAAATGACACTGAAGTCGCCATTGGTACCAGAAACGGCATTGTTATTTGTGATGTAGCCACAAAGAAATTTGTGTTTTATGAATTTACTATTGATGATGAAGTAGTGGTTAAGGATATTTTTGTTGATGGTGATAAATTATTGATCGCTACTCAAAAAAAAGGACTTTGGTCGTTCGGTTTGAAGAGTAAAAAACTCACTCGAATAATGTTCACCGATGAGGATAAAATATCAGAAGGAATATTGGGCCTAGAGTCGTTAAACAGAATGTATGTGTATGCTGGTAAACTTTACTTGGCAACTGAAGGCGCAGGGGTTTTTAAAGTGGACATGGAGACCTTCAATATTGAGAAACAAAAAAAATTCAAAATAAATTACAACGATAGAAATTATGTAAAGGATTTTATTATAAAAGAAGGAATAGCTTATTGTGCCACAGGAAGTGGTTTTGTAACTTATAACGTTCTTACAGAAGACACAACAGTGTATGTGAAAATAGCTGAGAACCCAAACTCAATTAGCGACAATAAGATCGTGTCGGTTTTGGTTGATGGTAATGATAATGTTTGGTTAGGAACGTATTTTGGCGGGGTTAATGTTTCTTTTAAAAGCTCTCAAAAATTTGTTGGAGCCGCGAAATACAAATTGAATTATTACAAAAATTTGTTTTTAACTTATGAGGATAATCAAGGTAATGTTTGGTTGTGTGGCGATAGAGAGTTGAAAATGTTACCGGCCAAACAAAACGAATTTAAATCATTTAAAAATATTATTGGAAATTTCGATGCCTTGTGTTTGTATCAAGAATCGAATACTATTTATTGGTTTGGCACTTATGGCGACGCCGTTAAGAGATATGATGCTTCAACAGGAAAGGTTACTGAGTTTTTAACTAACACAAATGGTGGAACTGTTCTTTCTATAATAAGAGTTGACGATTATCTTTTGGTTGCTGGTTTTGGTGATGGCCTGTTCAAGATTGATCTTAAAACCAATGAAATTAGGCAGTATTCAAGTGCCGAGGGCTTGAAGAATCCGAATTTAACAAACTTGTTTCTTGATAAAAATAACACCATGTGGATATTAACGGATGGTGGCGGTGCTTACAATATTGAAAATTTTACAAAGACCAATGGTAAATTTAAGATCATAAAACATCATCTAACTAATTTAAAGGAGCCAAGTCTTCCTGCTGATGTTGTGTATTGCATGAATCAAGACAATAATGGGAATATTTGGTTTGGCACTAACAGTGGTTTGTCCAGATATGATGGAAAGACCTTCTTTAACTTTTATGAAGGAGATGGTTTAGCCAACACTTTTATTTATTCGCTCTTAAAGGATAGTACCGGACGTTTTTGGATGAGCACCAATAAGGGCATCACTTCTTTTAATCCAACAGAATCCAACAAACCATTCTTTAAGAATTACACTCTTAAAGATGGCCTTACAAATAATGAGCATAATATTGGTGCTGCAGGTGCTTCTGCTAAAGGAAACATATTATTTGGAGGCACCAATGGTTACAACATTTTTAGACCAAGTCAGATCAAGGATAATTTACATGTACCACCAGTTTGCGTAGTGTCTTATAAACGTTCAGGTAAAGATATACCCATTGATACAAACTTGATCTACAAGAAACACATTAAACTTAGTTGGCGCGAGAATTATTTCCAGTTAGAAGTTGTAGCCCTTGATTTTATTGATCCCGAAAAAAATCTCTTTAAATACAAATTAGAAGGGTATGATAACGATTGGTCTGAACCAAGCAACGTTCGTTATATTACTTATACAGAATTACCAGGCGGAACATATACTTTAAAAATAAAAGCAAGTAATAGCGATGGTGTTTGGAACGAAACTCCTTATGAACTCCTTATTACAATTGTTCCGCCATTTTGGAAAACAACGTGGTTCTATATTGTAGTAGTAATTGTTGGTACAGGCCTAGTTGTATTCTATACGCAATGGCGAACTCGAAAGATCAAGGAAGAGAATAGGATACTTGAGAATAAAGTTGCAGAACGTACGCGCGAGTTGGCCGAAAAAAACCGTGATATCACCAGCAGTATAGAATATGCTAAACGTATTCAAGAAGCCATTTTACCATCTAAAGATTATATTTTCTCAAAACTTGAAAGAGCTTTCATTCTATATAAACCCAAGGATATTGTAAGTGGAGATTTTTATTGGTTTGGTGAAAAAAATGGATGGAAGATCTTTGCAGTGGTTGACTGTACGGGCCACGGTGTTCCTGGTGCATTTATGAGTATGATCGGACATAACCTCATGCATCAGATCATTCAAGAAAAAGGAAATACGGATCCGGGAGATATATTGAATAGCTTGCATAAAGGAGTTCAGGAGTCTTTAAGGCAGGGAAATAATGAGATAAATACCAATGATGGTATGGATGTTTCTATTATTGCTTTAAGTAACGATAAAAAAGCAGCTAAGTGGGCCGGAGCAAACAGGCCACTGATTATTATATCTAATGATGGGGAATTTACTAAGATCGACGGGAATAAATATCCAATAGGAGGTTCACAATTTGACATTAAGCGCGAGTTCACAACAAAAACACTTGAGTTAAGTAAGCCATCAATGGCCTATTTATCCTCAGATGGTTATGCTGATCAGTTTGGAGGAGATAACGGAAAAAAATTCATGGTTCGCCGTTACCACGACCTACTAATGGAGATCCATTTAAAGGATATGGATGCTCAGCGCGAATTGTTAAATGCAGCTTTTGAAACGTGGAGAAATGATCACGAACAGATAGATGACGTTTTGGTTGTAGGTGTTGCTTTATAAGAAAAAAGTACTATTTTTGTATATAAATCAGGTGGGTTTAAACCTTTTAGTTTTATAACCATCAAATTAATAAAAACATGAGAGCATTTAAATTAATATTTCCTGTAATGGTTGCAGCGGCTGTTACATTAACTTCTTGTCACAAGAAAGAAACGGTTGAAGTTGATAACGAAACTCAATCGGTAGTTGATAATGCCGTAGCAGAACAAGAATTCATGAGTATGGTTCCGGCTGTAAATAGCGTTGCTATTAAAACTAAAGGAACTGGCGCGGATGCAAATAAAACCGCTGTTGTACCTTGCGATTCTCTGCGCCTTGTTTCAGGAGACACATTATGGGCTAGTCCAACGCACGTGCATCCTACTTTTTCTTTAACTCTTACAAACGCTACCTGTTCTCCAATTCCCGATGCGAAACTTAGAGAAGGTGTTCTTTTTATAACGTTTTTTGGTAAAGTAAAAACAACAGGCAGCCGCATGAAGGTTGTTTTAGTTGGTTACAAAGCAGCAAATGCCGATCCTGCCAAAAAGATAAGCTATCAGTGTGATAGTATTGTTGTAAAAACTGTATCCAACAATCCTACCACCGATATCAGGATCTTTAACGTGAAGATCTATAATGGTAAATGTGTTGGCCCAACTAATAATTGGACAACTTTATATAGCACAGACAGAACTATCACTCATAACATGGCTACCGATAATATTTCTATCTATGGAACATCTAATGGTACCAATCGTTTAAATCGCAAATTCACTGTTGATGTGCCTGCAGGTACACCTTTAGTTAAAAAGTCTTCATGTCAGTTCATTACTTCAGGCATTCTTAATTTAACTCCAGAAGGATTTAAAACCAGAACGGTAGATTACTCTAGTGGAAACGCTGTAGGAGCCTGTGATGATGACGCAACTTTCTCGGTAAATGGAAATACAGTTGCATTTAAATTAAAATAAGGCGATATTTCCACCCCGAATGGTAGAAGTTTATGAGATATATGAAAAAATGGAACGCAATAATATATTGCTTTCTTTCAAAGGAGAGGTAACCTCTGATCTTCTAACGTCTATACTCCAGATCATGGAGAATAAAATGGCCGACCTTCAGGAGGAGCCTAAAATGAAGAAAAAGGTTTACAATGTTCTTGTAGAATGCCTTCAAAATCTTTATCATCATATGGACGAGGTGCCAGATGCAAGAGAGCAAAAGTTAAAATCGGCCATTTTCATGATAGGAAAACTTGAAAATTTATACACTATTTTTACCGGCAACTACATTTTAAACGCGAATATTTCGGGTTTAAAAGGTCGCTTGGATAAGGTTAATTCTTTAACTAAGGAAGAATTAAAACACTACTATAAAGAAGTGCTGAATAATGGAGAAATGTCGCTTAAAGGCGGTGGCGGATTAGGAATGATTGATATAGCCCGTAAAACAGGTGAAAAAATTGATTATAATTTTTTGGAAATTAACGATAAAATATCTTTCTTTACACTCAATATTAAAGTAACTACACAAAATTAATATAAATAACTATGGATAATTACAAAATAGAAGGTTCGCCAAAAACACCATCAATAACTTTTGATCTTGGGAGCGGCGTGTTGGAAATTAAAGGACGTTCTATACCTGAAAATTCTATTGAATTTTACAAACCTTTAGTTGATGCTTTAGATAAGTATTCTTCTTCATCTAAGCCTGCAACAACTGTAAATGTTCAGTTAGAGTATTTCAATACTTCATCTTCAAAATGTATCCTTGATGTTTTCAAGAAATTAGAAAGCATTCACAAAGGTGGTAGCGCAGTTACAATTAACTGGCACTATGAAGAAGATGATGAGGATATGCTAGAAGCAGGTGAAGATTACCAAGCTATCATCAACGTACCATTTAAAATGGTAATGGTTAACGAGTAATTTTAACCAAATTAAATAAATTTCCCCCTCTGAAAGCATCAGTTTTTAGAGGGTTTTTTATTATATTTGTACCCTTAATTTTTTAAATCATACTATGTCGAAGATCACAGAAATTTTAGGTTCAAAGGCTGATGGATTATTAAATCATACCTGTAAGACCATTTCAAAAGACCAAATACATTTACCAGGTGCTGATTTTGTTGATCGTATTTTTTCGATTAGTGATCGTAACCCACAGGTTTTAAGAAGCCTAAACCAACTCTACAATACAGGCCGTTTGGCCAACTCAGGTTACATGAGTATCTTACCTGTTGATCAAGGAATAGAGCATAGCGCAGGAGCTTCATTTGCTCCAAACCCTATGTATTTTGACAGCGAGAACATTGTGAAATTAGCCTTAGAGGGCGGATGTAACGCTGTGGCTTCAACCTTTGGTGTTCTTGGCTCTGTTTCTCGAAAATATGCACACAAGATCCCTTTCATTGTAAAGATCAATCATAACGAGTTTCTCTCGTATCCAAACAAGTTCGATCAAATAATGTTCGGCAGCATTAAGGAAGCATGGAATATGGGTGCAACCGCTGTTGGAGCCACAATTTATTTTGGTTCTGCCGAGTCGGCTCGCCAAATAGTTGAAGTTGCAAAAGCTTTTGAAATGGCTCATGAGTTAGGTATGGCAACCGTTTTATGGTGCTATACACGTAATAATGCCTTTAAAAAAGATGGAGTAGATTATCACACCGCAGTTGACCTTTCATCTCAAGCTAACCATTTGGGTGTTACAATCAAAGCTGATATTATTAAACAAAAACTATCTGATAAAAATGGTGGGTATACGGCATTGGAATATGGCAAAACTCATACAAAAGTGTATTCAGAATTAACAACTGATCACCCAATTGATCTTTGCCGTTATCAAGTTGCAAATTGCTATATGGGCCGTATGGGATTAATTAATAGTGGCGGTGAAAGTAAAGGCGCAAGCGACTTAGTTGAAGCTATTGAAACTGCGGTAATTAATAAACGAGGTGGTGGTCAGGGATTAATTAGTGGGCGTAAAGCTTTCCAAAAACCAATGAAGGAAGGAATCAGTTTATTAAATTGTATACAAGACGTTTATTTGGATAAAACTATCACAGTAGCATAAAATGTTGAAAAAAATTATGGATGTCAATTCAATATTCATGATTTATAATTTATAATTAAAAACATGGGTTGGTTTAAACGATTAAAAGAAGGAATTACAACAAGCACCACCGAGAAGAAGGAAACTCCCGAAGGTTTGTGGTATAAATGCCCCTCGTGTAAAAAGATACATACAGCCCAGGATCATTCGGCGAATAAATATGTGTGTATTGACTGTGGTCATCACGAGCGCCTATCAAGTAAAGAATATTTCGAGGTAATTTTTGATGAGAATAAATTTACCGAACTACACGAGAATTTGGTTAGTGGAGATCCGCTTGAGTTTACCGACACAAAAAAATACACCGACCGCTTAACTGATACAATAAGAAAAACAGGATTGAAAGACGCCTTAAGAAGTGCTTACGGCAAAGTTAATGGAGAGGATCTGGTTATTTGTTGTATGGATTTTACTTTTATTGGCGGCAGTATGGGAAGTGTAGTAGGAGAGAAGATAGCACGCGCCATTGATTTTTGCATCAAAACAAAAGCGCCATTACTTATTATTTCAAAAAGTGGAGGAGCCCGTATGATGGAAGCAGCATTCTCATTAATGCAAATGGCAAAAACATCTGCAAAACTAAGTCAATTAGCGCAAAACCATCTACCTTATATTTCTTTGCTTACCGACCCAACAACAGGTGGAGTAACCGCTAGCTATGCAATGCTTGGCGACCTTAATATAGCCGAACCACATAGTTTAATAGGCTTTGCCGGACCTCGTGTGGTTAAAGAGACAATTGGAAAAGACCTTCCAAAAGGCTTTCAAACGGCTGAATTCGTTTTAGAACACGGATTTATTGATAAGATCATTCCTCGCACTGAACTAAAGGAGAAATTAAGTTCAATATTAAAGATGTTGAAGAATTAATATTCATATCAAGTTTATTTTACTCTAAATAATTACCACTATTTATTTGGATTTTTTCAAACTAAAATTTTTAAAATGTTTTAGATTATTGATATTCAGAGTATTGAACACATTAATTTTGCTATTTATAACAAGTATAAATTAATGTTTTTAACAGATGAGTGTGCGTAATTGCGTGATGAAACAGAGGTTGTAATTTGGAAGAAACTTCTATTTTTACTACTTTTGTGGCAAATCTGCTAAAAGCAAATTTAATTAACCAAAAAAATAGATATGAAGAAATCAGTTCTAATTGTACCAGCGTTGTTTATGTCAATGCTTACGTACGCCCAGGGGTCACACAGCGTTGACTGTACAAGTGACGATCCTGTTTTAAACAAGAAAGGTCATGCCATTCTGCCAAAAGCAGGTGATATTGCGTTAGGCTTTAATGCTATTCCTGCCCTCGACCTAGTTTTTAACTCACTACGCTACGTAAGTATCATGGGTAACAGTGCGCCAGTTGCGGCTAACGTTGCAGCACCAACAAATCAGTTTGTACAAGGTTCTAACAATCAAATTGTAGGAAAGTACTTTTTAACTGATAAAACAGCGATCCGCGTAAAGATTGGATTCAACACTTTATCAGGTTCAATGGTTAACCGCGTACAAGATGCTGAGGCATTGTACAACGCAACTTTAGGAACTGCAGAGGATATCGCAGCAGCTTCTCTTATCCGTGTTGAGGATAAATTAAAGTATTCAAAAAGCAATATCATGATCACTGCTGGATACGAAATGAGAAGAGGATACCGTCGCCTACAAGGTGTTTACGGTGCTGAGATCGGAATTGGTGGAACTTCAGCTCGTCAAAACGTTACTTATGGTAATGCTTTCTCTGATGTTTATTCAGTTCAATATACAACTAACTTTAACTCTTTTGCTACAAATAACCAAACACCAGTAAGTGGTAGAACGGTTAGAAATCTTTATACAAAAGAAAGAGGTGGTATTCGTTTCGGGGTTAGAGGATTTGTAGGTATCGAGTATTTTGTTTTTGCTAAAGTATCAGTAGCAGCAGAATACGGTTGGGGTTATTCAGTAACAACAAGAAGAGGTGCTAAATCTACTCAAGAGGTTTTTGTTAACGGTCAATCTGGTCCTTCAGTATTCCAAGAAGAAGTTAACGCAGACAACGCTGAAAAAACAAAAGGTTTCTCAGTTGATAACAACGCAGGTAACATCTTCTCAATGAACAATACATTGGGTGGTAACACTAACTTAAGTGGCGGTGCTGGCGCAATCATGTTGATATTCCATTTTTAATCCAAATAAATAAAATAATAAACAATTTAATATAAACAATCATGAAAAAATCATTATTAGCACTTACTCTTCTTACAGCGGTGTTCTTCTCGTGTAAGAAAGAAACTACAACAGACTTTACTGCTAAAGACGTTACAGGTACAACATTAGTTAAAGGTACTTTTACAAAAAATGTTATTACTCCTGATGGAGGTGGTAACTGGGTTTCTACAACTAGAATTCCTGCAGCTGGTGTTTCAGTTCAAATTAAAGTTAACAAGAGTCAATTGTACCCTGCTTCAATAGCTCAAGGTGCTGATGTGTATTCTGCAACTTCAGATGCTCAAGGTAATTGGGCTATGACTATTAAGTCAAACGCAACTGGTGTTCAAGGTTACGTTACTATCAACGGATTTAATGGTACTCAAGATACTATCATTAATAGCGTAACTAAAACAGGATTGTACGCAAATTATTTTGGTATGACTCCAGGAAATACAAATTTCTTCATGGGAACAACTTATGATTTTGGTGTGTATAATTTTAATGCTTCAAACCTAACTTCTAACCCTAACAACATCATGATCGGTAGCGCTTCAGTTACTGGTTCGGTTAGTCTTCAACATTGGTTAAAAGCAATTGTTACTGGTACAGCTGCTTCTGTAGCGTTTGGCGCAACTAATACTGCTATCCCTGCAGGTGCAATGGTTTACTTATCATTTAATATGGATCCAACTATTTTAACTGCAAAAATGTATACTACAACTACAAACGCTAGCGGTTACTATACATTTAATTTAGCAACTGTAGCTATGAGCACTCCCGGTTTCGTTAATCAAACCGCTACTATTTGGGTTGCTGACTACATTGGTGGAAAAGATAGTATCCAAACCATCAACGCTGGTGCTGGTTCAGTAATTCCTGGCTCTACAAAACCTGGTGTTTTTGGTAATGCTCAAACAACACAAGCCTCTTTGTATAACAATGAAGTACGTAACAACGCTCACATTGCTTTAAATGGATTTATTGCAAACTAATTTATTGTAAACTATAAATTTAAAAAGGCTCCGTTTTACGGGGCCTTTTTTTGTTTTTACAGTATTGCTTCATGATTTTTATTTGGGTGCCACCTATTTGAACTGGAAATTATACCAATTTGATTTATTAAATAGTCCAAATATTTGAAACGAAAGCATATTCAAAATTGCATGTTTTAATAATTTGTTCCGGAGAAATGGATTTTATAGTTTTAGAAATGAACTCACTAATTTGGTCTAAGTCTTTAAATAGCTGATTTGTAAAGTTTCTTTTTATAATTGCCCACATTTTTTCAGCAGGGTTTAATTCAGGGCTATAGGGTGGTAAAAATAATAAGCAAATGTTCGAAGGAATTTTTAAGGACTTTGTTTTATGAAAGGCGCCATTGTCCAAGACTATAAGTTTAAACTCTTCAGGTTCCTGTGAAGAAAATTCATCCAGGAAAACTTGAAAGCTTTGTGTATTACAAAATGGCAATTCTAATAAAAATTTACTTCCGTTGACTGGTGAAAAAGCTCCAAATAAATAGGTAGATTTAAATACCTGTTGGAATGGACAGATTGGTTTAACTCCAATAGCACAAAGAGCTTTACCATTTTTGGTAAACATTCCAAACCTGCTCTCATCTTGAAAATATAGATTTATGCTTTTGTATTTTTCTTTGGCTTTAATGGCAATCTCTGAGCAGATGTGACTAAAGTTTTTTTAAAATGGGCAGCTATGTTTTCATCTTTTTTAACATGGCTTTTTCTGGCAACTTTTATTTTGGTTCCAAAATGGCGCATCGCATATTTGACTAAAGTATTATATTCCACATCTAAATTTAAAGTATTGGATACCCACTCTTGCAGTTCCTTGTAACCACGCAAACCATTTCTTGGATCTTTAAGTTTTTTCTCAATAGCTTTGTGCAAAATACTATCTATTACTGATTTTTTAAACCCTTTTCTGCCATGGCTTAAAAAAGATTGTATCCCTTCTTTTAAATAAACATTACGCCATTTTGTGATGCTATTATGATTAATGCCGGTGTTTTCTGAAACTGCTCTTTTTGAGATGCCAGTTTCTTCATGCTTTTTAAA
>JAWXAS010000042.1:0-5401 GCA_034439635.1 Bacteroidota bacterium
AAAGAAATGAAAATAATGCGCTAAGTAATACAGGCATTGATTTGTAGGGTGTACGTATCATTATACTTGATTTAGATTTTCAATTATACAAATATCAAATATGCAGTGGAAGGCGTGAATAGGATTGAGTGAAAGGATTGTTTTAGTGAGTGAATGGAAAGGGAGGGTGTTTAAAAGGTATAAGGAAGATTTCCAGAAATAAAATTGAGTGAATTTTTAGGGTAAAAAACATGGATGTCAACAATCATTAAAAGAGAATGATATTTCCAATATTTTAATTGGAACTCATTTAAACAATGTAAAAAAATAATAGAAGTATTATTACAATTAAATACTTCTATTATTAATCTAATTATGCTCAATCAGTTGTATAAAAAAACCTTTTAAAGAAATCATACAGCCTTACATTTTTTGCAGAAAATATTTGTACATGTATTGTGCAAGAAAAACAGTAAAACAATTCAAATAAAAAAGCAGGGGGTTTTATATCCCTGCTTTTTATGATTGTAATACGCATTTTTTATTGTAGGTTGAATGTAAAGCATTTCATTACCTCTCTTTCACAACAGTTTACATCCCTGATTATAAACTTTACACATACTTCCGCTTTAAGTGTGCAGCAATCTAAGCCCGTAACACCGGGGATGGCAAGTGTTAAATTCAGTGTATTTCCATTCAGGTTAAAAAATGTGCCAGGGCCATAACTAAATATCAATTCCCGTAAATCTATTTCTAAAGTGGATGGATTACCCAGTCTTTGTGTGTTTACACCTGATAACGAACCTGCATTAATATTGGCCCAGGTCTGCGGCTTGTTTTTGCAAAGCATGCAATTATCATTTCCGTTTGAAGTTGTAAGTCTAAATTCATCTATCAGTATTCTCACTTCAGAAACGGGTACAGAAGAAGTAAGTGTAAAGCTTGTAGTTGCTGTAGAAACCGGATTAGCATTGCTTATATTATTTTGAGAGACAACATTAACTGTAGATTGATTGATGGTAATTGTTCCAACGCAAGAACAAACAGGTGGTGGAGAACACTCAATTTTTACCCTGATTACTTTAGGAGGGCAAACTGAATTTCCACAGGACGGAGTTAAAGTTATTGAATACGTGCCGCATGGTAAAACGTTAAGCAAGTTTAAATTAAAACTATTCGTGCTACTTGTTATATCAGGATTAACAGGAATACCATTTGAAGAAACCTGCCAGCTATAGGTGGCCGGGCAACCCTGACCGGTAGGATCATTACAAGTATAAAAAGCAGACAATATGCCGGATGCAGTACCTGGAGAAGCATAGCTTAGATTCGGTACTGGTTGTGGATCATTCCACCAAAGGGTATTATCCAGCATTATAGAATCAAATGTGCCACAGCTGCAAGGAGGACAATCGATATTATAATCATTATTTTGATCCATTGTTACACCATCTGGTGCGGTGCCAATAAATTGAGAAGTCAAAGAAATATTAGGAAAAGGCGAAATAGGACTTAAAATATTGAAAGTTCCTGTTATTGCATAATCAAAATTACCCGGAGGAGTATTGGCAGAGGTTAGATTAAAACAGTAAGTGCCACTTGTTGATAAAACCGGGCTAACCATAGGTGATGTGCTAACAACTGGTATTCCGTTTTGTAAAAAATTTAACGTTAATTGTGTTGTTCCTGTGTTTTTACCATCGGTAGGGACTGTATAGTTAACGCAGATGTTGCCGGGAAATCCACATGTGTCTGTAGTTTCAGGATTAATATTAATTGAGCCTGTCGGATTTGTAGAATCTGGTGCTGAGCAAAAATCGTCTAAATAGGCGTAAGCAAAATGGCCAGTTGGCGCACAATCTCTTGTTATAATTTCTATAGTGACATTCTTACCTATTAACGAAGCCAGGTTTACCGAAAAGTAACTCCATGGTCTATAAGCCATTGGTTCTCTGGTTGTTGTAGCTCCACATGGATTTATGTAGGTGGTAGTTGTAGCAAGAATTGGATCTCCACTGCTAATCCAGTTATTTGTACCACTTAGATTAACTAAATTATTGTGAAGAGTGGTACCACCTCCTATATTGTTTTCTTTGATCTGTATAATGAATGTAGAAAGTTGATTTGCAAAATGATTAGATGGTTGACCCATAACCAATGCGTACCAAAAACTGAAATTTGTATTAGAAGTAGTTACGGTAAAGGTTTTAGTAATTTTTTCAGTACCATTATTAGGATAAGCGTTACCAAGTCTTAAAGAGTGTAATCCACCTGCAGGCCTTACTTGTGGCAACAGTGAACCAATAATTGGATCGTTGCCTGCAGAGGCTATGAAAAAATGACTAAGAGAAACTTCAGGGAGAGAAACACAGCCAGTTGGAGTAGTACAGTAGTTTATTATAGTGCTACCGCCAACAACAGTTGTAAACAATGTATTCCAATTGGGGTATTCACAATTTGTAGGTGATACATTGGCTAAGCCCGCAACCCATGGCGCAGCATCAATGTTGTTACTGTTATTAGTACAGTTGAAGTTGGGTACTGTAAATTTTTGGTAAAACCCGCCCCAATCTGAAGCGTTTAAAATACCGGTTTCAAAACCAGCATCTCCGCAACTATTATTGTCCTGTTCTACTCTGTTAACTTTTGAAATTTTTGATTGTTGATATACTTCAATTTGAATTTGTCTGAATAATTCAAAACTGCCTTCCCAATCACTTTTTCTTTTTTCAAATTCAATATTTACTGAGTCTTCAAAACCTTTGGGCAATTCTATATTTTGTGCAATTAAATTGTTTGTAAAGAACAATATGATTACTATGCAAAATATCTTTTTCATCGGGCTAAATTTTAAAATTAACGTTATGAGTTTCAAACGATAAAACCGTGTTAAGTTCGCTTTGTGCATACCAATTTGAAGGCTGAAAGCGAGTATGATTATTTTATGAATTATTTTATACATGATATAAGTTTTAATAATTATTTAGTAATAGGATTATGAATCGCAATTCGTGGACAATAACCTTTTCGCAAAGTATACCCTCTTATAAAACTGCAACTTATACAAGCACCATTATCTTGTCTAAAGGTGTATGTATAACGAATGGTAGCTGCCACTACATCGCAACAACAGTTTAAGTTACTTAAAGGCGGTGTGCTGATATTAAGATTAAAGCTGCCAGCTGCAATAGCCGAATTCCAATACATGCTGTGATGGGTATTGCCGGTAACAGGAGTTACGGCATTACCTAAACCGCCATTTATACCGGCATAAGTGCCTGAAGTAAAATTGCCCCACTGGTTCCAGTCTTTATTACAGCTCATACAGCTATCACCAACATATCTTTCAAAAGCTATGATCTCTGCTTTCGCTGCAACTATATTACCATAGCCTGTTGGGTTAAAAGGCTGTATAATGTTAATGTTATTGCCTTGCAGAGTTTGAGTGGGTTCGCCAATATTCCAGCTTATTGTTTCGCAGGAATTGCATATGCAAGCGTATAAACTATCTGACTCGGTGTCTAAGCTTGTAAGTAATGTATTACCCACCTGATTGCCAGAAAGAGTGGCATATAAAATTGATGGATAACTACCTGAATAACTAAATGAGCCCGTAATAGTAATTGGATTACTGGGATTAATAGTCGAAGAGATTGAACCAGGAGTAACAGCTGAAATACTACCACCCGGACTCGTAAAAGTTAAAGAATTTGCAACAAAAACCACGTTTCCTAAATTATTTGCTGTTAAGGTATAAGTATAAGAACCAAGCTCTGATCCACATGCCACTGTAAAATTTGTAATCGTTACATCCGCTGAAGTAATACTGAAAAGGCTATAACCTGAAGGGCATTCATTACTATTCACTATTAATTTATAGGCACCTTCGCTTAGTTTTTCTCTTGAAATAGTGTTACCATCACCTGATAGGCTATTTGTGATTGGAGTAAACCCTGTTGCTTTCGCTTCAGCTTCGTAAGTAGGGGTTATTAACAAATCAGGACCCTCGTATTTTGCCCTTGTAGCAGCATTTGCTTTTACCCAAAAATCTTTATCATTCGATATTTTATAAAGTGTGTAAGAAACTTGAGATTTGTTTTTTACGCTTCCTTTAGTTACTGAAATTTTTAAATCTTCCCTTAAATTATGTGAACTGCCATTTTTCGGACTTATTATAGATGCACAATCCGGCTGCTCCTTTCCTTGTGGTGTTGCGTCTTCAAAACTTGTAGAAACTTCTTCTTCCTGTGAATCTGTGCTCTTATTTATTTTTTTTGAATTTCCCTTCTCTGGTGGAACTGAACTTCTATCATCTTTTCCATTAAGCTGGGTATTCTGTTCAGAGATTACAGGCTCTTTCTCATTTTCTTTTCCATTAATAGTAAAGGCCAATCCTACATTTAACGCCAATAGATTATATTTACTTTCAACTGTAGCAGATGTTGTTGTACCACCTATTAATTGGTCAATCTCATAAACACCAGTAATTCCCGGACTTCCACTTGGTAAAAAAGTATTATAAGTGTTTGTAATAGTTGAACCAAATGAATAGTCAACCGAACCAAAAACTGAGACTTTCTTATTTATTGCATAACCAATTTTTAATTCGGGCTGAATTATAAACCCCGATGAAGTTGAACTGCCAGAGGAAAAGAAATTTATATTTTTATTTAATAAAGGATTTGGTATATACTGAATTGAATCATAAGCATCAAATCCTTTTTGGGAAAATGAAAAATATCCTCCGAATAAAGATGGGTTTAAATAGATTTTTTTAAATGAAAATAATAAAGACGGACCTGCCAAGGCTGTGACTATTGATGCTTTTCCTTTATTTTCAAAAATAGGAGCGACGGTTGTAATGGTTTCAGTCCCATTATTATATTTAATCGCTTCTATTGATGATGGCAAGATATTATTATTGATTAAGCTGCTATAATCTAATTTGGCCGCAAGACCAAAAACACTTTTTCCTACAGGAATAAAAATGCCACTATTAAAATTTAATCCATTATCAACCATGGCATTTGTTTTTAGTGCTGAAGATGGCATGATAATACCACCTCCAAGAAAGAGTGTAGTATAAGTATCAGATAATTCAGAATTTGGTTTATCGGGAGAAATTAGCGATGTATCTTGAATTTCTGTTTGTGCTTTTACGCTTAACATTAACGTTGAATATAATGTCAGCATTAGAACTTTTAATTTATGTTTCATTTTGTATGATTTAATTTAATTTTAGGTTAATTAATAATCCATTTGTGCTAACTTACTGGCAGTCACCAGGTTTCTGGATACGCACCGAGTGTATGGAATTTGGATAAACCCCATCATAATGTTTCTTTTTGGTTGTTTGCAAAACCTGGATATTATTTGTTGGATAAATCCAATGAGGAAATGGAGAATATGGAATGAAATCAGC
>JAWXAS010000043.1:0-29545 GCA_034439635.1 Bacteroidota bacterium
ACTCCGGGAATTTATAAATCGGCCTCTACACTTTTAATACAAGCCGGTGATTTAACTCTCGACGCACAAGGTGATCCAAATGCATTTTGGGTTTTCCAAATCCCATCGGCCTTTACAACAGTAGGAGGAGCAGGTGGTAATGTGATTTTATCCGGAGGCGCACAAGCCAAAAATGTTTTTTGGCAAGTGGGTAGCTCTGCAACTATTGGAGATTTTACTTCCTTCAAAGGAAATATTCTAGCCTTAACCTCAGTAACCATGAACTCTGGTGCCGTTGCAACAGGCCGAATGCTTTGTATAAACGGTGCAGTAGTATTAACAAGTACAAACATTATTAATAAGCCATAAATTTATGAAAACAATAATTAAATTAAAAAGTGGTTTACGCAAGGCGTCACCATTTAATACCATCATCAAAACTCTTATAACAAGTGCTTTGATTTTTACAGGAATTCAAACACAAGCTCAGGCTCAAACAGATTCCATTATTTCACAACCTTCATGGTGGTTTGGTGCGGTGGCTGGGGCAAACTTTAATTTCTATAATGGAAGCACACAAAAATTAAACGCCGATTTAACCGTTCCAACACCTTTTCATACTGGAAATGGCATCGGTCTTTTTCTTGGTCCGTTGGTAGAATATTATCAAGCAAAATCAAGATGGGGTTTTATGTTTCAAGCGGGATATGATAATAGAATGGGAAAATTCAAACAGATTTTAACTCCTTGTAACTGCCCAGCAGATTTATCAACCAAGCTTAGCTACATCACTGTAGAACCAAGTTTACGTTTTGCCCCATTTAAATCTGATTTTTATTTGTATGCAGGGCCTCGTTTTGCATATAACATAAACAAATCATTTACTTACCAACAACAAATAAATCCGGCTTATCCTGAACAAATAGAAAACCCGGAAGTTAAAGGTGATTTAAGTGATGTAAATACAATGATTATATCTGCGCAAGTGGGATTAGGTTATGATATTCATTTATCACCGAAAACCAAGCAATCACAAGTTGTGCTTTCACCTTTTGTTTCGTTTCAACCTTATTTTGGTCAATCTCCGCGAAGCATTGAATCGTGGAATATAACTACAGTAAGAGCGGGCGCAGCAATTAAATTCGGTCGCGGTCAAAAATATACCGCTCCTCTTGAGTTTAAAAAAGAAGTGGTTGTTATACCTACTCCCGAAGCAGAGTTTTCAATTAATTCTCCAAAAAATATACCTGTAAATCGCAGGGTAAGAGAAACATTTCCAGTACGTAATTATGTATTTTTTGATCTAGGCTCAACGGAGATACCTTCACGTTATGTTTTACTTGAAAAAAATCAGGTTGCAAAATTTAAAGAAGATCAATTGGAAGTATTTAAACCAAAAAATCTTAGTGGTAGAGCAGATAGGCAAATGGTAGTATACTACAATGTTTTAAACATTCTTGGTGATCGTATGAATAAAAAACCAACAATAACAATTAAATTGGTTGGATCATCTAAACAAGGTGATGAAGATGGCAAAGCAATGGCAGAATCTATAAAAAAATATCTAGTAAATACATTTGGTATCGAGGGGTCGCGCATTGCAACAGAAGGCAATAGCAAGCCAGCCAATCCATCCGGAGTACAAGGCGGAACAAGCGACTTAGATTTAATTGAAGAAGGAAACAGAAGAGTTACCATTGAAACTGCTTCACCAACATTGTTGATGCAATTTCAAAGTGGACCTGATGCTCCTTTATTACCCGTAGAAGTTGTTGATGTGCAAGAAGCACCGCTTGACAGTTATGTAACATTTAATGTAAATGGAGCTAAAGAAAAATATTCTTCATGGACCGTAGAAGCCAAAGATAAAAATGGCAAAATTCAAACTTTTGGACCGTATACTGGAGAAAAAGTGAGTATTCCCGGAAAAACAATTTTGGGTGATAAGACTAAAGGGCAATACGAAATGACGATGATTGGTTTAACGAAAGATGGTAAAACAGAAAAGAAAACTGAAACAATTCAAATGGCACTTTGGACACCACCTGTAAATGAGCAAGGCGAACGATACAGTGTTTTGTACAATTATGACGAATCGAAAGTTACCCCTCTTTACGAAAAATATCTAACAGATGTTGTTACTCCTAAAATTCCGAAAGGCGCAACAGTTATTGTTCACGGCTATACAGATATCCTAGGCGAAGCAGATTATAATACAAAATTATCCACAACCAGAGCTAATGATGTTAAAGATATTTTAACAGCAAGCTTATTAAAATCCGGAAGAAAAGATGTAACCTTTGAGGTTTATGGTTTTGGAGAAGATGAAAAGCTTGCTCGATTTGAAAACAAATATCCTGAACAACGTTTTTATAATCGTGGAGTTGTGATAGATATAATTCCTAAAAAATAAATTTACCTTCCTATCAATAAAAATGCTGCCTATAAAAGGTGGCATTTTTCATTTTTTATAGGTTCTTAAAACTGTGATTTATATAAAACCTCTCTAGCTATTTGTAACAGTTATGCCTATGAAGAAATGCATCTTTACCAGAAGTTATACTTGGAAATTAGAAGCTAACGAGGTTCATTTTATCAAAGTATGAAACTGATTTATTAAATAAAATCGCTTTCCCAGTAAAAAAACAAAAAAATTAATCTTATAAATAATTTTAATGGAAGAAACTAAAATATACAATCTAGATTATCTAAAAAGTCATTCGCCTAATAATCCGAAATTTGTGTCCGAAATGATCGAAATGTTTTTGGAACATACACCACCCTATCTTGCAAAAATGAAAAACTGTTTAATTTCTTCAGACTGGGCTGGTTTACAAGGTAACATTCATAAAATAAGACCCTCGATTGATCTAATGGGGATGCCAAAGGATATAGGTGTAACCGCCAAACAAATGGAAGAATACTGCAAAGAACAAATTCATTTGGAGTTAGTACCGGAAATGTTTTTAAAGCTCGAAAAAGTTCTTGAAGGCGCCTTTAAGGAATTAGCAGAAGAATTAAAATGAAAGCAGAAACTAAAAATTTGTCCATTTTCAGTGTTATCGTAGTTATATTGATTGTGATTACTATATTTTCCTTAAGAAATATAAATCACTTTGTTGACGATACGAAGTGGATGACTCATTCACGTGATGTGTCAATGGTATTGTCCAACAATCTTTCGGATATGCAAGCTGTTGAAACAGGTTCACGCGGGTTTCTCATCACTGGAAAAGCAAGTTATTTACTCCCATTTCATTTAGCATCACCACAATTGAAAAGAAACATAATTCAATTGAGAATACTTTCAAAGGATAATCCAATTCAACTATTAAGAACAGATACGCTGGAACGGCTTTCCTTACTTCAGCTGTTCTTTTCAAAGGAAGTTATAGACTTCAGAAAACATTATGGACTTGAATCGGCAGTGAATTTAGTAAATAAGGATGATGGCAGAAAAACAATGGATGCTATAAGGAGTATTACTACCAGAATGCAGAACACCGAAAAAATTTTGTTAGAAGAGAGAACAAAAATTACAAAAGAGAGTTTGTTAAGTACTAAATTCTTTGTTTTTTTCGGAGGTCTTTTTTCAATCATTGTTTTTGTTTTTTTGATGATATTCATAAAACGGGCTTTGAAATTAGAAAGAGAGCTCAAAAAATCAAAAGAACACGCAGAGAAATTAGTTGGTTTCAAGGATGATTTTTTGGCAAGCATGAGTCACGAAATACGGACACCGCTTAACGGAATTATTGGATTCACCAAAATCCTCTTGCGTAATGAAATAATTAACAAACAAAAACCACATTTAGATGCTATTAAAACTTCAAGCGATATATTGTTGGTTCTTATAAATGATATTTTAGATCTAGCAAAGATCGAAGCAGGTAAAATGATTATTGAATCAACAGAACTTAAATTGAGAGATTTAGTGAATAATATTCTCGGAACTTTTGAGTTGCGTTTCGATGAAAAGGATTTAAAAATTATTAGAAAATATGATGATCGGATTCCAGTCATCTTACTTGGTGATCCTGTTCGTATTAATCAAATACTCCTAAATCTATTAAGTAATTCAGTGAAATTTACAGGTGATGGGGGACAAATTGGAGTAAATATTCGTTTATTGAATCAAGATAGCGAAAGTGCCAATATCGAATTTATTGTTTCTGATAATGGAATTGGAATTCCTGAAGATAAACTGAAAACCATATTTGAATCGTTTACTCAAAGCAGCAATGACATAGCTCGCAAGTACGGAGGCACAGGATTAGGCTTAACCATAGTTAAACGCTTAACCGATTTGATGGGCGGGACAATTTCTGTTAATAGTCAATTAAAAGTTGGGAGTTCATTTACTGTATTATTGCCTTTAAAGAAAACAGACGCTATTGTAATTCCTAAAGAAGTTGAAACAAAAATACATGACTATGATGTCAAAAGTCAGGGAAAACTGAAAATATTATTGGTAGAAGATATTCCAATTAATCAGTTTTTAGCACAAACAATTCTGCACGATTTTGGTTTTGAATCAGATATAGCAGAAAATGGAAAAATGGCGATAGAACTATTAGAGAAAAATGATTACGACATTGTTTTAATGGATTTAATGATGCCTGAAATGAATGGCTTTGAGGCCACGAAACATATCCGTAATACTATGCTACCACCAAAATCAACTATTCCCATTATTGCACTAACAGCAGATGTAACAAAAGCTGATGTAGACAGATGTGAAGAAGCTGGGATGAACGAATATGTTTCGAAACCGATCAATGAAAATGAATTACTTAAAAAAATAATGCACCAAGTTAAAAAGCACAAAAAATTATTATGAAAACATACAATCTCGACTATTTAAAAACGCATTCACCAAACAACCCAAAATTTGTTATGGACATAGTCAATATGTTTTTAAGTCAAACCCCTCAATATCTTGCCGAAATGAAAAAATGTTTAGCAGATACTAACTGGGTTGGATTACACGGCAATGCGCACAAAATAAGACCTTCCATTGATTTAATTGGGATGTCAAAAAACATTACAGCTGATGTTAAACAGATTGAAGAATATTGTAAAGAACTGAAAAATTTGGATTTAATACCAAGTCTTTTTAACAATGTAGAGTTGGCTTTTTTAGAAGTATATAAAGAGTTGGAAGAAGAATTAACACACGCTAATTTGTAAATCATGAATCCTTTTCTAATATTTTTAGTGGACGATGACCCTATTTTTCTGAAAGTTTTGGAAACACAATTTACTGAAAGAGCACATCATATAATTAAAACTTTTTCTACAGGGGAAGAGTGCTTAAGAAATTTGTCCAAAAAACCAGACCTTATTTTTTTAGATTATTATCTCCATCCAGAAGATCCTTCGCTCAATGGATTGATCATTCTTGATAAAATAAAAGCAGCTGATCCAGAAATCCAAGTCATCATGTTATCATCACAGGATCAAATTGAAGTGGCCGTAAATTGCATGAAGCACGAAGCGTTTGATTACATCATAAAAAGTGAAGCAACTTTTATGCGAGCGCAAAAGGCGATAACTGTTCTTTTTAACCAAAGAAAATTAGAGAAGGAAGTTGTATTCTACAGAACATCTGCTGCAACACTTGAAAAAATGGTTGTAGAACGCACAAGAGAAGTTGTTGAACAAAGACTTTTAATAGAAGATAAACATAAAGAAATTACAGATAGCATTAATTACGCCGTACATATTCAAAAAAGTTTATTGCCAAGCGAATCATTCTTGAGCGAAAACCTTAAGGATTATTTTGTGTTTTACGAACCAAAGGATGTTGTGAGTGGCGACTTTTATTGGGCGAATAGATTGAGTAATGGGAATATTGCTCTATTAACGGGGGATAGCACAGGGCACGGGGTGCCAGGTGCTATTATGAGTATTTTAAATATTTCGTGCATTGAAAAAGCGATTGAGGCAGAAAAATTAATTGAACCTTATGAAATATTAAATCATACAAGAACAAAAATAATTGAAACATTAAGGAGAGACGGAAGTGCTGATGGCGGCAAAGACGGAATGGACTGTAGTTTAATTAGTTTTGATTTCAAAAATAGCACCTTAACGTATGCTGCTGCCAACAATCCAATATGGATAGTTAGATCTTTAGATGAAGAACATAACAAAAAGGAAATATTAGAATTTGCCCCAAACAGTATGCCGATTGGCAAACATGATAATGATAACACGCAATTTAGCCAACATACAATTCATCTAAAAAAAGGCGATGTGGTGTATGGAATAACAGACGGAATGGCGGATCAATTTGGTGGCCCAAAAGGAAAAAAGTTTATGAAGAAACGATTGAAGGAATTACTAATGGCTATATCGCATTTAGCTATGCCAATTCAAAGGGACAGGCTAAGTAATACATTTAATAATTGGAAGGCGGATTTAGAACAAGTAGACGACGTAACCATTGTAGGAGTAAGAATTTAAATAATATATAACTAATAAAAAAAACCATGAAAAACGAGAAAAAAACAAAAGTATTCCTTGTAGATGATGATGCTATATTTTTAAAAGTGCTAGAAACGCAATTTAAAGAACGGACTAATTATGATGTAAAAGTATTTTCAACAGGCGAAGAATGTTTGAGAAACTTATATCAAAAACCAGATATCATTTTCTTAGATTATTATCTTAATCCGGAAAACGCGAAACAAACTGGGTTAAAAATTCTTGATACAATTAAGATTGTAGATCCTAAGATTCATGTTGTCATGCTTTCTTCGCAAGATAGCATAGAACTTGCTATCAACTGCATGAAGCATGAAGCATTTGACTATATAGTAAAAAGTGAGGCTGTATTTATGCGGGCTCAAAAAGCAATTCATCATATCTTTGATAGACAAGAAATGGAAAAAGAATTAAATTTTTCAAAAACGGCCTCAATTATTTTGGCGGTTTTAGTTCCCACCATTATACTCGTTGCTATTTATATGCAAATTCATTATCCGGGAATTATGTAGTAACTATCTAATCTGTAATTAAATTATTATCATGAAAAAAACAGTTCTAATTCTATTTTTTAGTTTAAGCTTGATTTCGATCAAGGCTCAAAACGCAGAAGATTTCGATGAAAAATTCGATAAGGCAAAAAAATCAGTAACAAGTGGAAATTGTGACGAAGCATTATTACTTTATCTTCAATTAAATCAAATGGACACCGGTAATGCGAATATCAATTATTTGATTGGGTATTGTTATATAAATGGGCGAAAGGGAAGAGCAAAAGCCATACCCTATCTTGAAAAGGGCAAGCTGTCAATAACTTCTGATTACAAAGAAGGTTCTTCTAAAGAGAGAAACGCACCAATTTTGACCTATATTCTCTTAGGAGATATTTATCACACGCATTCTAAATTTGACTTAGCAATTCAATCTTATGAAAGGTACAAACATGAATTATTCTTAAATAAAAAGAAGAATGATGTAAATTATAAATATGCTGAGCGACAAATTGAAATGTGTTTAACCGCCAAAGAATTGGTTGCAAATCCGGTAAAAGTAAGAATTGAAAATATGGGTAAAGGATTAAACTCCCCTTATGCGGACTATTCACCAGTTTTAACAGCCGATCAAAGCATCATGATTTTTACTACCCGTAGACCAGAGAGTACTGGAGATTTAACAGATTCTAGTAAATATTTTGAGGATATTTTTATTTCGTATCGTCAGGATTCCACTTGGTCAATTGCCCAATCAATCGGAAAACCAATTAATACCGATGGTAATGAGGCATCTGTAGGGATATCCCCTGATGGACAAGAAATCTTGATTTACAAAGATGATAATGGCGATGGAAATATTTATTCTACAACGTTGAACGGAGATACATGGTCAACCCCAATTAAGTTAAATGAAAATATTAATAGTAAATACTGGGAGCCAAGTGCGTTTATTTCGGCAGATGGGCACACTATTTATTTCGTCAGTGATCGTCCTGGTGGTTTTGGCGGCAGAGATATTTACACCAGCGAAAAAAGTGACAACGGGGACTGGGGGAAAGCAAAAAATATGGGGAGTATTATTAATACGAAATACGACGAAGAAGCACCTTTCATTCATCCAGATGGAGTAACACTCTTTTTTAGTTCAAACGGGCATAAAACAATGGGAGGTTTTGATATTTTTTATTCCTCCCTAGCATACAATGGAACAAAATGGTTAAAGCCTGTAAATGTAGGATACCCTGTTAATTCACCGGAGGATGATGTTTTTTATGTTGTATCACCCGACAAAACAAAAGCCTATTATTCATCTTTTAAAGAAGGTGGTTATGGTGAAAAAGATAATTTTATGATCACTTTCCTTGATCAGAAACAAGCGCCGTTAACTGTTCTAAAAGGGGTTGTAAAAGAAGCCAATGGCAGTATACCTCAAGAAATTTTAATCACCGTTACTGATAATGAAACCGGAAACATAGTTGGTGTTTATAAAACCAATAGTAAAACGGGCCAATACCTATTTGTATTAACTCCAGGAAAGAACTACAATATTTCTTACGAAGCAGAAGGATTTTTATTTTATTCGGAGAATAGAGATATTGCTTTAAAAACAAATTATTATGAAATTTTCAAAGCAATTCAATTACCACCCATTATTATTGGATCAAAAATTACATTGAATAATATTTTCTTTGATTTCGACAAAGCAACATTAAGGAAAACATCAACTGTTGAGCTGAAAAATATTTTGAAACTGATGAATAAGTATCCAAAAATCAGCATTGAAATTGCGGCCTATACAGATTCTAAAGGAACGGCTGAATATAATTTGAATCTTTCGAAAGAGAGAGCCCAAGCAGTCGTAGATTATTTGATTATAAATAAAATTCCAAAGGAAAGAATGGCAGCAAAAGGGCACGGAGAGTCTTATCCAGATGCGCTCAATCAAAATGCAGATGGCAGTGACAATCCAGTTGGTCGTCAACTAAACCGCAGGGCAGAGCTAAAAATTATTAGTATAAACTGATGTAAGTTTAAAGTGTGAATTATGTAAGTTTTAGATTTTAAGGCATAACATCTTATTTTGTACATTCCTCATCTTTGTATGCTCGAATTAACGAGCACCTAAACTTATATTATGAAAAGAAAATTACTTTTAATACTAACTTCAATTACTTTATTGACGTTACCAATTTCAAATTTTGCACAAGCGCCAACTTTGGGAGTTGTTGCCAGTTATGTTTTATTTACCTCAAACGGTGCAGTAACAAATAGTGGACTCTCACAACTTACTGGTAATGTAGGTTCAAACAGTGGTTCAAGTACAGGTTTTGGAAACGTTAATGGAGTTATGAATAACAACAATGGCCCAACCGGCCTAGCTGCTGCAGCTTTGTTAAGTGCTTATAATCAGTTAAACACCACCATTGCAGGATTTTTCCCTGCCCCACTTTTAGGAAATGGTGCAACACTTACCGCAGGCACCTATTCCATTTCGGCACCAGCAACATTAAATTCGAGCTTAACACTGGATGGGCAAAATAATGCCAACGCGGTATTTATTATTCAGATCGGCGGTTCGTTTTCTGCAAACGCAGGTTCGCAAATAATTTTAGTTAACAGCGCTAAAGCATGTAATGTGTTTTGGAAAGTTGATGGATTAGTAAGTTTGGCTTCAGGTGCAAAAATGAAGGGAACTATAATTGCGAATAATGCGGCCATCAATTTAAGCACAGGAGCTACACTTGAAGGAAGAGCACTTTCTACTACCGGCGCAATTACAACAAATGGTGTTTTAGCATATACACCTATTGGCTGTGGTAGCCCAATACTTAATGGGCCAGCTGCCCCAACACTTGGATCTACGGTTTGTTATGCTTTATTTTCTGCTAACGGTGCACTTACAAATACCGGAAACACATTTGCAACAGGAGATGTTGGAACTAATGTAGGCTTAACTACAGGTTATAATGCTTCAAATATTACAGGAACAATTCATCCTATTCCGGATGGATCAACCGGCGCATGTGCCACTGATCTATTAAATGTTTATACTTATTTGAACACGTTACCATATGATATTGAATTATTATATCCTGCTCAATTTGGTAAAAGTTTAGTTCTTACGCCACATACCTATGTGATGAATGGCGCCACAACATTTATTGATACACTTTTTTTAAATGGTGGCGGAAATACTAATGCAGTTTTTGTTATTCAAGCAAATGGTGCATTTTCAACAGGAACTTATGCAAACGTTGTATTAACAAATGGCACTCAGGCAAAAAATGTATTTTGGAAAGTTGAAGGGGCGGTGAGCATAAATAATTTCTCAAACTTTAAAGGAACCATCATTGCGAACAATGGCGCCATCAGTTTAAATAAAGGAATGAAACTTATAGGAAGAGCACTTACAACAAATGGTGTTTTCACTACCGATTCCATAAATGTAACAACCACCGCTGGTTGTGTTGCATCGGGTATTAGCTCACGATTTCAAGATACAAAGGAAGCTATTTTTCTTTATCCTAGCCCTTTTTCAACATTTGTTACGGTTGAAATAGATAATGCTTCACAAATAGACCCAAATTACTTAACTATTTATAATACGTTGGGAAACTTAGTTAGGAGTATTACCATCACAAATAAATTAACCACGCTTCAAACAGATCTTCCTCCCGGAATGTATTTTTATAAAGTTATGGATCAAACAAAGATCATTAAATCTGGGAAATTAATTTCTCAATAATAAAACCATTACGTTTCTCTTATAATCAACATTATAAGATGATAGTTAAAAGCGGTTAATGTAAAGGCTCTCTGTTCTATAACGATGAAGATCGTTATTAAGAATAGGGGGTTTTTATTTTTAATTAATAGTGTGAAAGATGTAATTCAAGCAAATAACAGTGTAACACTCTGCGCTTTTTAATGGCCTACTTTTACCTCATGAAAATTAAACTATTCAGCACATTAATGGCAATCATTTTATTTATGATTCCAAATACAAGTTTCGCCCAAGCGCCTAACTTAGGTACAGCGGCTAATTTTGTTGTCTTTTCTTCTGTAGGAGCAGTAACAAACTCAGGCACTGGATTTCTAACAAAACTAACCGGTCATGTTGGCGCTAACAGTGGCGCTATTACAGGCTTTGGAAATGTTGATGGCAATATGTACGCGGGAGGACCAGCCAGTGCGCTTTGTGCAACCGACTTGCTTAATGCGTATAATCAATTAAACGCTTTAGTTCCAACTTTTTTTGTAGCGCCTTTGCTTGGAAACTCGCAGATTCTTGTGCCGGGAACATATTCTATTTCAAGCCCTGCAGTATTAAATCTAGATCTTACTTTAGATGGGCTCGGAAATCCAAACTCCGTATTCGTTATTTTGATTCAAGGATCTTTTTCTACCAACGCTAATTCGAAAATTAAATTAACTAATGGAACAAAAGCATGCAATGTTTTTTGGAAAGTTGAAGGAGCAATAAATATGGCAACCGGAACTACAATGAGAGGAACTGTTATTGCAAACAATGCAGCAATAAACATGAGTGTTGGCGATACTCTTGAAGGCAGAGTACTTTCTACTAACGGCGCTATTACAATTAGTCAAATTCTTGGCTATACACCAATCGGTTGCGGAAGTCCAATATTAAATGGCCCAATTGCACCGTCACTTGCTTCCACTGCATGTTATGGTTTATTTTCTACCAATGGTGCGGTAACAAATGTAGGTGTAACAACCGTTACAGGGGATATTGGTAGTAATAACGGAGCCGCTGTTGGTTATAATCCAGTATTTGTAACAGGTCTTATTCATCCAATTCCGGATGCTTCTACTGGGCAATGTGCCATCGATCTACTAAATGTTTACACTTATCTTAATACTTTACCCAACGACATTTTATTACTTTACCCTGCGCAATTTGGAAATAATTTGGTTTTAACCCCGCATACTTATCTTATGAATGGTGCCGTAACATTAACTGATTCGCTTTATTTAAACGCACAAGGAAATGCTAATGCAGTTTTTGTAATACAAGTAAACGGCGCTTTTTCTACCAGTGGCTTAACAAAAATTATTCTTCTTAATGGAGCACAATCAAAAAATGTGTACTGGAAAATTGACGGCGCGGTAAACATAAGCGGCAACTCGATCTTCAGAGGTACAATTATTTGCAACAATGCAGCTATTAGTTTAAATACCGGAGTTATATTGGATGGTAGAGCACTAACTACAACCGGCGCTTTGAGCACTGTAGCAAATACAGTTACAATTCCCTCTTCCATAAATTTTATTTCGCAACCTGCAAACCAAACAGTATGTGCAGGAAATTCGATAAGCTTTACGATGTCAGCCGCGGGCCCTGGTCTAACTTACCAATGGAGAAAAGGGTTGGTTAATTTAACTAACTCCGGAAATATTTCTGGAGTAACAACTGCAACATTAGTAATTAATCCGGTAAATATTTCCGATACGTCTTCATTTTACAATGTGGTTATTAGTGGGCTATGCTCGCCAAATGAAAGATCTATAAATGTAACATTGAAACTTAATAATTTAGTAGTTATTTCACAGCCCACCAATCAAGTTGCTTGCCCTGGAAACTCCATTAATTTTTCAATTGTTGCAACAGGCCCGGGACTTACTTACCAATGGAGAAAAGGAAACACAAATTTAATTAATGCAGGAAATATTTCAGGAGCAAATTCCGCAACACTTACAATTAACCCTGCCGGCACTCTGGATGCGGCAAATAATTATAATTTAGTTGTTGCAGGACTTTGCGCGCCAAATTATACTTCCTCAAACGTTTCGCTAACATTCAATAATCCAATTATTAGTGCTGAACCCGCCAATCAATCTGTTTGTATTGGTAGTACGGCAAGTTTTTCTGCCCTGGCATCAGGCCCAGGAATTACTTACCAATGGAGAAAGGGAAACACGAATTTAATTAATGCGGGAAATATTTCAGGGGCAAATTCTGCAACACTTACAATTAATCCTGCAGGCATTTTAGATGTAGCAAATAATTATAATTTAATAGTGATGGGCGTTTGTAATCCGAATGATACTTCTATTAATGTTTCATTAGCACTAAATAATCCCAACATTATTAGCGAACCAAGCAATCAGTCGCCTTGTTTAGGAAATTCGGTTAGTTTTTCTGCTGTTGCATCAGGCCCTGGGCTTTCTTACCAATGGAGAAAAGGAAATGCAAATTTAATTAACGGCGGAAATATTTCAGGGGCAAATTCTGCAACACTTATAATTAATCCGGCTGGCATATTAGATGTTGCAAGCAATTACAATTTGATCGTTACAGGATCATGTGCTCCTAACGATACTTCTATTCATGTTTCTTTGATCCTTAACAATCCAAACATTATTACTGAGCCAACTAACCAAACAATTTGCGAAGGAAAAATAATTACTTTTTCAGTATCAGCTTCCGGAACAGCGCTTACTTATAAATGGAGAAAAGGTTCATCCAATTTAATTAATGGAGGAAATATATCAGGGGCAACATCTGCAACGCTTACAATTAATCCTGCTAGTTTATCAGATGCAGCTTCTAATTATAATGTTATTATAACAGGATCTTGTTCGCCTAACGACACTTCCGTTTTTGTTTCGCTTTTAGTAAATCCAACTCCAGTTGTTGTTACCAATAGTGATTTTACAGTTTGTGCAGGCAGCTCCATAAGTTTAACCACGCCAACAATTGCGGCTGGGGTTTATAATTGGACCGGTCCAAATGCGTATGTTTCTTTTGCTGCCAATTCAATAATTCTTAATTCAACTTCAGCAAATGCCGGCATATATTCATTAGTTGTTTCTAGTAATTCTTGTTCTGCCGCAGTTTCAACAGTTGTAGTTGGCGTTAATAATTGTTCGGATACTGATTTCTTTATTCCTGAAGGCTTCTCGCCTAATGGTGATGGTATAAACGATCTGTTTGTGATCAGAGGAATTCAATATTATCCGGAAAATGTATTTGTGATCTATAATCGTTGGGGAGATAAAGTACTAGAAGCAAACCCTTATCAAAATACATGGGACGGAAAAGCAACACTAGGAATCCGAATTGGAGGAGATGAATTGCCGGTAGGAACGTACTTTTATGTGCTCGACTTGCATGATGGCTCTAAAGTTTATAAAGGAACCATTTACTTAAATAGATAATAAAATATTACAACATTGAAACCAATATTGTAGCGAATAAAAATTAAGCAAAAATGAAGACACTTAAAAAAATAGTATTAATTGGCATTTTAATAATGGTTAGTTTAACCACGAATGCACAACAAGACGCGATGTACACGCATTATATGTATAACACATTAATGGTTAATCCCGGTTACGCCGGAAGCAGAGATGCATTAACGATTACTGCGCTTCATCGTTCGCAATGGGTAAATTTTAAAGGCGCGCCTATTGTTCAGTCAGTAACGCTTCATGCCCCATTGAGGGATCAACATCTAGGCCTCGGCTTATCGGTGTTAAATGATAAAATTGGCTCAACTAATAAAACTTCTGTTTTTGGAGATTTTGCATATCGCATGAATCTTACTAAAAAATCGAAGTTGGCTTTCGGCATAAGCGCTGGAGCAAATGTTTATCAAGCAAATCTTAGCGCGCTTCAATTAGATCAACCTATTGATCCTGTTTTTCAAACTAACATTAATAACAAAATTACTCCGAATTTTGGTTTTGGTGTTTATTATTCAAAAGAGCGTTTTTATGCTGGCCTTTCGGTTCCGTATTTATTGCAAAATAATTATTCAGCAATAAAACAAGCAAACGGAAGTACACTTATTGGAACAGAACAAAGACATTATTTTTTTATTGCGGGCGCCGTTCTTAATCTTACAAACGATATCGCGTTTAAACCCACAACTTTTATTAAAGCAACGCCGGCCGCTCCAATTCAAGCCGACCTAACCGCTTCCTTTATAATCATGAAAAAAGTATTGGTTGGCGTAATGATGCGAACAGGAGATGCTTATGGCGGCTTGATCGGTTTGAATGCAACGGAACAACTTTATTTTGGTTACTCTTTTGATTGGTCAAATGGTTTAAAAACCGGAAAGTACAATCAAGGAAGTCATGAAATAGTTTTAAGATACGACTTCTTAGTTTTCGATAAGAGACAAATTCATTCTCCACGATATTTTTAATTTCTGTAAAACATAAAATCATGAAAAAACTTTTTATTGCGATCATTCTATTTTTGGGAGTATGTTATAACAGTACTGCTCAAAAAAAATCTAACAAAGAATTACAAGGTGATAAATATGCATTTGTATATTCTTTTGATAAAGCTATTGAGGCTTATACGCATTCGAAAAAACTAACTATAGGTGGTCAACGTATGTTGGCTATGAGTTACCATAACATCAATTTGAACAATCAATCGGAAAGTATTTATGCAAAACTCATTAAGTCAGATACGACTATATTAGCCATTGATTACTATAACTATTCAATGGTTTTAAGAGCAAACGGAAAATATGCAGATGCCAATAAAGAGATGGATAAATTTAAGGAGTTAAAACCTTTTGATTTACGCTTAAAGAGTCATGCCTCCAATAATAACGGATTAACTAATTTATTAATCGACGACGGCAAGTACCAAATTGAACACCTGAATTTAAATACAGATGCTGAGGATTTTGGCACATCGTATTATAAAGATAAAATTATATTTTCATCAAGTAGAACAAAGACAAAAACTAATGAGAAAAATTACAACTGGAACGGAAAACCGTTTTTAGATATGTATATTTCCGAAATGGACGGAAACCAACTAATGCCACCAACTGTTTTTGATAAAAGCCTTAATAGTAAAATGCATGATGGTACTGCAAGCTTTAATAAGGAAGGTACATTTGTGGCATTTACCTGCAACGATCACATTGAAAAAAAGAAAGACAATGTAGTTGGATTGCAAATTTGTTTCAGTACTTATAAAGATGGAAAATGGTCGGCACATGAACAATTCCCTCTCAATAATCAAGCATATTCTGTAGGCCATCCCTTTTTAACCGCTGATGGAAATACAATGTATTTTACAAGTGATATGCCGGGCGGTTATGGCGGAGCAGATATTTATAAGATCAAAAAAGGTGAAGATGGAGTTTGGAATAAACAAGAAAACTTAGGTAACAAAATAAATACCGAAGGGCTTGAAATGTTTCCTTTTTTTGAAGAAAACAATGGGATATTACTTTTCACATCTGATGGGCATTTTGGCTTAGGAGGTTTAGATATATTTATGGTTGCTACGAATGGCTCCGCTTATGGTCGCGTTTATAATGCAGGAGTACCATTAAACACACAATATGATGATTTTGCTGTGATAGTAAATGGCACAACAAATAAAGGCTATTTTTCTTCCAACAGGTTCGGTGGAAGTGGAGATGATGATATTTATTCTGTTGATTTTTTAAAAGGCTTAAATGCCGGAAAGAAATTAATTGGCATTGCAAAAGATAAATACGGAAATGCTATATCAAAAACATTTATAAAATTATTTGACGGCAAAGGCAACCTAGTGGATACGTTAACCACAGGCGATGATGCAGCTTATAGTTTTTTAGTTGATTCAGATAAAAATTACAAATTGGTAGGCAGCAAAGAAAAATATAACGATGGCGATACTCTAGTCAATACTTCAGGAAAAGAATTTATAATAAAAGCTGATGTTACTCTTCGCGTTCCCATCAAAAAAGAAGAAATTATTGCTCAACAAATAGTTATTGGCGCCGATTTAGGTAAAATATTAGAATTGAATTCCATCTATTTTGATTTAAATAAGTTCAAAATTCGTCCGGATGCTGAAATTGAATTGGATAAAATTGTTAAAATTATGAATGAGTATCCTACAATGGTTGTTGAATTAGGGTCTCACACCGACTGTAGAAATACAAAAAAATACAATCAAAAATTATCAGAAAAACGCGCAAAATCATCAGCGGAGTATATCAAGCAAAAAATTTATAAACCAGGAAGAGTTTACGGCAGAGGTTATGGCGAAACGAAGTTAATAAACGGATGTGCTTGCGAAGGTAAAGTTGTTTCAAAATGCTCTGATGATGAACATCAAAAAAACAGACGCACCGAATTTATTATTGTGCAAAAGTAATTTTACAGACCTTACTTTTTAAAAGAGGGCGCTTTCAAACAAGCGCTCTCTTCTATATTGCTTCCAATGCCAGTATTTGATCTAACTCCTATTGCAAAAACGGAACCCGTGAATTATATAACTCTGCCTCTCTTGCATGTAACACCAAACCTCTTAATCTTTGCCACCTTAGCAGAGTGAAAATAATTTCACAATTAATATAAATAAAATGAAAAAAAAATTACTTCATATCGCAACAGTTGCAGCTTTATTATCCTTTCCGATGGTAAACTCAGCACAAGCTCCAACTTTAGGAGCAGCAGCCAATTTTGTGTTGTTCACAGGAGTTGGTGCCGTAACTCAAACAGGTATATCTCATCTAACCGGTAACGTAGGATCCAATAGTGGTTCAAGTACAGGTTTTGGAAATGTAGATGGCGTTATGAACGATCAAAATGGCGCAAGCGCACTTGCTTCTACAAATTTGATAACGGCGTACAATCAATTAAATACTACAATAGCCACAATTTTTCCGGCCCCGGCTTTTGGCAATGCAACGCTTACTGCTGGTGTATATTCTGTTTCTGCCGCAGCTACGTTAAATTCTAGCTTAACGCTTGATGGACAAAACAATGCAAACGCTGTGTTTATTTTTCAGATAGGTGGTTCATTCTCCACTGGTGCAGGCTCTCAGATCGTTTTAATAAACGGAGCTAAAGCATGTAATGTGTTTTGGAAAATTGATGGTTTAGTAAGTATGGCAGCAGGAACAAAAATGAGAGGAACTGTGATTGCTAATAATGCAGGTATTGTAATTGGAGCCGGCTGTACACTTGAAGGAAGGGCTCTTTCTACAAATGGTGCTATAGGCGTTACAAGTTTATTTGCGTACACTCCAATTGGATGCGGTAGTCCTTTTTTAACAGGACCAGCTTCTCCTACACTTGCTTCAACCGCATGTTATGCTTTATTTACGTCTAACGGACCAGCGACTAATGTTGGAAACACGAAGCTTGTTGGTGATGTTGGAACAAACGTAGGATTAACTACGGGCTATAATCCATTATTGGTAACAGGAATGATCCATCCTATTCCTGACGGTTCTACAGGTGCTTGCGCAGCTGATTTACTTAACGTTTACACGTATTTAAATACATTACCTTATGACATTGAATTACTTTACCCTGCTCAATTTGGAAAAAGTTTAGTTCTTACGCCTCACTCTTACGTAATGAATAGCGCAGTAACATTTATTGATACTTTATTTTTAAATGGTCAGGGCAACGCAAATGCCGTATTTGTTATTAAAGTAAATGGCGCATTTAATACTGGTACTTATGCAAATGTTGTTTTAACAAATGGTACACAAGCAAAAAACGTATTTTGGAAAATTGACGGCGCTTTAAATATAAATAACTTTTCAAACTTTAAAGGAACCATGATCGTTAATAATGGTGCTATCAACTTAAATAAGGGAATGTCACTTATTGGAAGAGCATTGAGCACTAACGGCGCTTTAAGCACTGATTCTGTAAAAGTAAATATTCCTGGTTTGTCTTTAATGGCAAGTTCAAGCGCTACAACATTATGCTCTGGTAAAAACGCAACGCTTTCAGCAAGCGGCGCTAATAATTATACATGGAATCCGGGTGGAACAGGAAGTGTTATTGTAGTTACACCAACAACTAATACAACATATACACTTACAGGGTCTCAAGCAACGTGTATCGGAGGAACTTCAACCATCTCTATCGTTGTAAATCAAAGTCCTACCGTAACAACAGTAACAAATTTTAGCGTATTATGTACCGGACATGTTGCAGTTTTAACCGCAACAGGAGCTACTACGTATACATGGAATACAAATGCGGTAACTTCAAATATTACCATTAGTCCAACCGTAACAACTACATATACCGTTATTGGTACTTCTGGAAGCTGCAGTAGTACAAGCACAATTACGCAAGTAGTTAGCCCTTGTACAGGTATTGATCAAAATAATGGGATCGCTACTGAAATTGTGATTTATCCTAATCCAAATAACGGACAATTCACCATTCAGTTCAACAGTATTTCTGAAAACACAAGTGTGGAAATTTACAACTCAATTGGCCAGTTAGTTTCAAAAGAGAGAGTTACCAGCACATCCTTGTCAATAGATCTTCATGATTTAGCCACCGGGATTTATCAAATAAGAATTTTGGAAAACAATTCTATGATTAAGCAGGCAAAAGTCATCATTCACTAATAGTTCTTTAATTGCATTTCAAATAAAGGTCTTTTCTGCTTAGAAAAGACCTTTATTATTTAGCTAAAACTCTCACAATGTGTGAATGATGTAAGTTATCTACTAATTAATGTAATACAAACGGATGAATAGATACGCACCTTTGTGATAAGAAATTTAATAATTATAAATAGAGAACTATGAAAAATTTAACTGAGATCAAAGGAAACTGGAATGAAACAAAAGGCAAGCTAAAACAAAAGTTTGCTATGCTAACAGATAATGATATGTTGTTAGTAGAAGGAAAACAAGACGAGATGATTGGAAGACTTCAAGCTAAACTTGGTAAAACAAAAGAGGAGATTCACAAAATTATTTCTGAACTATAAATTTAAATAAAACAAAAATCAATAATATTAAAAGGGAAATCATGAAAAAAACAACTTTAATAGTATCAGCCATCACATGTATCAGTATGCAACTTTTAACAAGCTGCAGTACTCCTGCTGAAAAGGTAGAATCAGCTGTAAACGAAGTAACAGAAGCACAGAAAAGTCTAGAAAAAGCTAACGAAGCTTATTTAGTTGAAATTGATCAATACAAAAAAGAAGCCGCTGAAAAAACTGCGGCGAATGATCAAAGTTTAACCGAATTTAAAGTAAGGATTGAAAATGAAAAAAAGGAAGCCAAAGAAGAGTATAACAAAAAAATTGAGGCCTTAGAGAAAAAGAATAGCGATATGAAAAAATCAATAGCCGATTACAAAGCCGACGGTAAAGAAAATTGGGAGAAATTCAAAACAGAGTTTAGTCGTGATATGGACGAACTTGGTAGTGCTTTTAAAGATTTTACAGTTAAAAACAAGAAATAAGGACTCAAAAATTTTATAAATGAAAAAGATAATTCTAATAGGTGTTCTTATTGCTTCGCAATACAACACAATACGTGCTCAGGAAACCGACTCTCGCGATAACTTGGCGGTTGGTTTAAAAGCTGGAGCTAATTATTCCAATGTATATGACGAACAAGGAGATGCATTTGTAGCCGATCCAAAATTTGGTTTAGCTGCTGGCGCATTCATTGCTATACCTATTGGTAAATATCTTGGTCTTCAACCGGAAATATTATTGTCGCAAAAGGGATTTCAGGCCTCTGGTAGTATTTTAGGCAGTAATTATAACCTTAAGCGCACAACAACTTATGTTGATGTTCCTTTATTGTTTGCCTTTAAACCAATCGAGTTTTTTACTTTATTGGCTGGCCCACAATACTCCTATTTAATCAACCAAAAAGATGTTTATTCGAGCGGCACCACAAGTATTGAGCAGCAAAAAGATTTTGCAAATGAAAATCTTAGAAGGAATATCTTTTGTTTTACAGGCGGAGCAGATATTACGATCAAGCACATTGTAATCGGAGCAAGGGCCGGATGGGATATTCAAAATAATAATGGCGACGGGACGTCAGCAAATCCACGTTACAAAAATATGTGGTATCAAGCTACTTTTGGTTATAGATTTTACAGCAGAAATTAATTTGTATATACCTTATTTAGCAATAAAACTTAAAACTATGAAAACTAAAATATCAATTGTATTAATACTTATGGGGTTAATCATCATCCCTTCAATTCAAAGTTGTAAAAAGTATGCGGAAGGGCCCAGCGTTAGTTTGAGAACAAGAACTGAAAGAGTTTCTAACTCATGGAAAGTAGAGAACTATAAAGTAAATGGAACGGATTTTACTTCACTGGTGTCGAGCTACAACGAAACATATTCGAAAGATGGCGCTTACTCATACTCATGGGGAATACTTAACGGTACCGGTAAATGGGCCTTTCAAAATAAAGACACAGAAATTAAATTGAACGGAACAGACGGGCAGGCTTCACGTACCTTATTTATTTTAAAATTAGAAGAAAAATCGTTTTGGTATTACTATATGGATGGAAATAACAAAAATGAACTACACTTAATTCCAAATTAATAGTACTTTTTAAAAAATAAACCATGAAAAAAAATGCAACAATTTTACTCCTATTAATTTTCGGATTGAATTTATCAGCACAAGAACCAGCAACTCAATCTTCAACTGAAAAATATGGTAGCACAATAAATGCAGCTGTAGGTATAGGTTACTATGGATATATTGGCAGAACAGCGCCGGTTCTTCATATAAACTATGAGCTTGATGTGGCTAAACGATTCACATTAGCCCCATTTCTTACCTATTACTCTTATCAAAGAGACTATTATTGGGGAAATCCTAAATATGAATATAGAAATTATTACTACCGCCAAACAACTTTACTAGCAGGCGTTAAGGGAACTTATTATTTTGACGACCTACTTAAGGCTAGTCCAAAATGGGATTTTTATTTAGCAGGTTCATTAGGATTTGCATTCCGCAAAACAACCTGGGAAAACGGATATTATGGTGATACGTATGTTAACCATGGTTCAAGCGGATTGTATTTAGACGCGCATATTGGAACGGAATATCATCTAAATAGAAATTTAGGATTAACACTCGATTTATCCACTGGTATATCAACCTTTGGTTTAGCAGTTCACTTATAAACATTATGAAAATGAAACAAGATCCAAAAAAAAACAAAAGAAAAATCAATAAAAGCCCATCAACAAAGGCTGATAAAACAGGTAGCGATAAAGACGCTGATAAAACAGGCACTGATAAAAATGCCGACACCACTGAATCGGATGAAATGAAACAAGATGAAAATAAATTTGATAAACCGAAACGAGAAACTGATCCAGACAGAACAGGAATTGACAAAGAGGCTGATAAAACAAAAAAAGAAAATATAAAAAAGTAATCACTAATATTTAAACTAAAAACAAAATGGGAAATTTATTGTATGTAGTAGCAGTTATTCTAATTATAATTTGGGGAATAGGATTCCTTGGATATAATGCTGGAGGGATCATTCATGTGCTTCTTGTAATCGCACTGATTTCTGTAATTCTAAGAGTAATCCAGGGCAGAAAGCCCCTTTAAAAAATAAACTAACAATTAAAAAACAAAAAACATGAGCACAGGAAAAGTATTATTAGGCGTATTGGCAGGCGTTGCCGCAGGAGCATTATTGGGAGTATTATTTGCCCCAGACAAAGGTTCTGAAACCAGAAGAAAGATCTCTAAAAAAGGCAAAGATACAGTCGACGATCTTGAAGAGAAATTCAATGATTTATTAACTAACCTAACTGAAAAATTTGAAGCAGCTAAAGAAGAGGCTACAGATCTTTACGAAAAGGGAAAGCATAAAGTTGATGATTTAAAGAAGGACATTAAAACTCAAATGAGTTAATAAAATAATAAAACCACATTAAGACAAATCCAATTTTATGGAAAATAAACTGAATTGCATTGTCCCTTTGCTCGAAAGAACAGAAGAGTATGGAAGAACAAGTTTGGAATTAATTAAACTCAAAGCAGTCGATAAAGCAGCAGAAGTTGTTTCATCGTTTTTTTCAAGCGGCATCATGTTTCTTGTTTTAATGATGGTTTTATTTGTTGCAACTATTGGAGTCTCTTTATGGCTGGGAGAATTGCTAGGAAAACTGTACTACGGTTTTTTTTGTATGGCAGCTTTTTATGCTATTACATGGGTAGTTTTATTCCTATTTATGCGAAACACGATTAAAAGAAGTATTAGTAATTCTGTTATTTCAAAACTACTAACATAGCATCTGATGATAAAAATAACATCTGTTACGGAATTAAAAGAATCTATTTATTTGCTCGAAATAAAGCAAGCACATGAGGCTTTACTGCTGAAAGAGCAGTTTAAACAAACTGTTGAGAATTTAAGACCTATTAATTTAATTAAAGACAAACTCAGCGACATTATTTCATCACCAAATTTAAAGCACGATGTTATAAACGGTGTATTGGGTCTTGCCGCTGGCTATCTGTCAAAAAAAATAGTTGTTGGATCAACACATAATCCACTAAAGAAGTTATTAGGCGCGGTCTTACAAATGGGTGTTACAAGTCTTGTTTCTAAAAATGCCGATGGAATAAAATCAAATGTGGCTTCAATTCTAAGTTCGGTATTTAATAAGCAACACTCAACTTCAAATGAAAGAGACTCTTAAGTTACCATTTTACGCTAAACTGTCGTTGATGTCTGTGGGCATTTTAACGGCTACATTTATGCTTGATATAGCTCAGCATATAATCGTACCCATTATTTACTCTATTATTCTTGCGGTAGTTTTAAGTCCCGTTGTTCAATTTCTTATCAAGAAGAAAATGAGTAGGGCTTTTGCGATCTCAACAACACTGCTAGTACTTACATTAATACTTTTCTCTTTTGTGGGTCTTTTGTCTACACAATTAAACGAATTCACGGAAGCTCTTCCTAAATTAACGGAAACATTTTATGAACTCATAAAAAGTTTTATAGCTTGGACCTCAGGCAGCTTTGATATAAGTTCAAAAAATATTTATGGTTACATAGAAGATACAAAAACTCAAATTATTTCCGGGAGCCGATCATCGATAGCAGTAACTCTTTCTTCGGTAAGCAATGCTTTAGTTATAATTGTTTTGATACCGGTATACGTGTTTATGATTTTGTATTATCAACCATTGTTGTTAAGTTTTATTAGAAGGCTATTTTCAGAAAATGAGCAGAAACAAGTAAATGAAGTTTTGAGTTCAACAAAAACAATCCTTCAAAAATATTTAGTGGCATTGCTTATTGAAGCCGGAATTATTGCTGCACTCAACTCAATTGGATTGTATGTAATTGGAATTAAATATGCAGTTGTGCTTGGTATAATTGGTGCTATTTTGAATGTTATTCCATACCTCGGTGGAATTATAGCCATGGCGTTGTACATGATTGTTGCTTTGGTAACTAAAGATTCTTACAGTTATATGCTTTACGTACTAATACTTTATTCTTTCATTCAACTTATCGATAATAATTTAATAGTGCCTAAGTTGGTGGGGTCTAAAGTGAAGATTAATGCATTGGTATCTATTATTGCCGTTATCGCAGGAGGTGCACTGTGGGGCATAGCTGGTATGTTTATTTCACTTCCACTAACAGCTATTGCAAAACTTATTTTTGATCGCATAGAGCCTTTAAAACCTTGGGGTTTTTTGCTCGGCGACACCATGCCAACAATTAGCATTTTTAGAATCAAATAAATTTATACTAAAATAAAAATCATGAAACCAAACATCGGAATATCAGAAAAACACCTTAGTTCAATTACTGAATTATTATCAACGGTTCTAGCTAACCAAGTAAGCCTCTATACAAAAACCAGAAAGTTCCATTGGAATGTGTCGGGAGAAAGTTTTATGGAACTTCATAAATTATTCGAAGGTCAATACAAACAATTAGAAGAATACATTGATGAAGTTGCTGAACGCATTAGCAAATTAGGCGGCAAAACTGTTGGCACAATGGCAGAATTTGTAAAATTATCGTCAATAAAAGAACACCCGGGTAAGTTTCCAAAATCAAAGGAAATGCTTCAAGAGCTTTTAGGAGATCATGAACTTCTTATAACGCAAATTCGTAAATATATTGATGATTGTTCCGAAAAATATAAAGATGCCGGAACCACCGATCTTTTAACAGGATTAATGGTGGATCATGAAACCATTGCTTGGACATTAAGAAGGTACATGAGTTAATTGCTAGGTAATTGTAATTCTGAATGCCAAAAATTAAGGCTCATGCAAGCCATACAACAGCAAATAAAGAATATCCAAAGGGTGTTTTAATCGAATCATTTGTTAAATTCTTTACTGAAGTTACCCTTATAACAAAGTTTACGGGCAAATTCTTTCGGCAAGTATTTCTACCGCCCTATGAGTTTAACGAATTGGTTAAGCAATGCTATATTATTGGTTGCAAATCGTTGCCATTAGTTGGCATTACCGGATTTATTATGGGGCTAGTGCTTACCATTCAATCCCGTCCAACGCTTGCTGAATTTGGTGCTGAATCATGGTTGCCAGCCATGGTTGCAGTTTCACTCATCAGAGAAATTGGCCCGGTAATAACCGCATTAATTTGCGCAGGAAAAGTAGGTTCAGGCATTGGTGCCGAATTAGCATCTATGAAAGTTACCGAACAAATAGATGCGATGGAAGTATCGGGAATAAATCCATTTAAATACCTTGTGATAACAAGAATCGTAGCCACTACACTTATGGTTCCGATCTTAGTTCTTTTTTCTGATGCTATTGCGTTAGGGGGTTCTTTTTTAGCTGTGAATATTGAAGGGGATGTGAGTTTTCAGTTATTCTTCGCACAAGTATTTGAAAAGCTCGATTTTATGGATGTTCTTCCATCGATTCTGAAAACATTCTTTTTCGGTTTTGTAATCGGTTTAATCGGCTGCTTTAAGGGTTATTACTCCAATAAAGGAACTGAGGGTGTAGGAATTTCAGCAAACTCTTCAGTTGTTATTAGCTCATTGCTCGTATTTATAATTGACATGATCGCTGTTCAAATTACAAGTTTGTTAATATGATATAGGCGTTAATGAAAAATGTAATAGACATACAACACTTAAAAAAATCATTCGGAAAAAACGAGGTATTAAAGGATATTAAACTCACTTTAGCAAAAGGTGAGAATCTTGTAGTAATGGGCAAGTCGGGTAGCGGTAAATCTGTTCTTATTAAATGTTTAGTTGGTCTTATTGAAGCAGATGATGGGATCATTAATATACTTGATAAGAATATTTCAGAATTACCGGATAACGAATTAAATGAACTAAGAAAGAAAATTGGTTTTTTATTTCAAAGTGCGGCCCTTTATGACTCTATGAGCATTAGAGAAAATCTAGAATTTCCGCTGAGAGGATTGTGCAATTTAACTCGCCAAGAAATTGATGCTAAAGTTCTGGAAGCGTTGAAAAATGTTGGCTTACTTGAAGTAATAGATAAAGCTCCTTCTGAACTATCTGGTGGGATGAAAAAACGTGCCGGCCTAGCAAGAACACTTATTTTGAATCCAGAGATCATGTTTTACGATGAACCTACTACAGGCTTAGATCCTATTACCTCCAAGGAGATCAGCAATCTCATACTTGAAATGCAGAAAAAATTCAACACCTCTTCTATTATTATCACACATGATATTCAGTGCGCAAAAATAACATCTAATCGCATCATCATCATACACGAAGGTCTCTTTGTTGCTGAAGGAACGTTTAAAGAGTTAGAACAATCAGAAGATAAATGGGTGCGTTCTTTTTTTAAATAATTAAAATTTACTTATAATACAAACTCTCATGAAAAAGCAAAACGGTAATAAAATTAAATTAGGAATATTTGTTTCAATTGGACTTCTTCTTTTTATAGTAGCAATCTATTTTATTGGAAAGAAGCAGCAATTGTTTAATTCAACTATTAAGTTAAGCGCTCTTTTTAAGGATATAAGCGGCTTACAAGTAGGCAACAATGTGCGCTTCTCCGGTATTAATGTGGGTACAGTAGAAAACATAGTTATTGTTACAGATACGACGGTGATGATCGATATGATCATCGACAAAAAAACTAAAAAATTTATAAAGAAAAACGCCAAAGCCGTTATCGGTACAGATGGCCTCATGGGAAACAAAATAGTACTCATTCTTCCGGGCACAGGTGCTGAAAAAGAGATTGAAGACAATGATTTTGTTACTTCAGTTAAACCTATCAGCATGGATGATATTTTACTCAAGTTAAAAATAACAGGCGACAATGCCGCCAACATCACCGAAGATCTTTCTGTAATTACACAAAATATAAGGTCAGGAAAAGGCACTATTGGTAAATTATTTATGGATACTGTTTTCGCGGAAAATATTGATCAAACCATTATAAACATCAAGCAAGGCGCAGGTGGCTTTAAACAAAATATGAATGCTGCTAGTAACAACATCCTGTTGCGAGGTTTTTTTAAAAAGAAAAAAGATAAAAATAAGTGAGTTACCTGTTCACGCATGTGAATAATGTAACTTTTATGTAAGATCACATAACACTTTCCCTTTTAAAAATACTCACCTTTACCATATCACATTATAACTAACTAGCATGATACCTTCATCCCCAATACCTAACCTATGGAACGAGCAAAAGAAATTGCTCTTGACGAAGTTTAGGATCTTAACAGATCAAGATCTACGTTTTGAAGAAGGAAAAAAGGAAGAGATGTTATACAAATTACAACTAAAACTTGGCCTTTCTAAGGAGGAAATAACCATTTTATTAAAAGCTCTTTAATTTAATTAAAAAAAAACCATGAAAAATTTAACTCATTCAATTATTGCCTGTATTACTGCAAGTATCATACTTTCATCGTGTGGTCAAAAATTATCACTAACTAAACGTCATTATAGAAATGGATATCATGTTAGCCATACTAAAAAAATGAATTCTGTTGATCAAAAAACAAATGATCATTCTATAGTTAAACACTCTGAGGCAGTTTTGAAAGAAAAAGTTTCTAACCCTACTCAAACTGTTTTACTGGGTGCGGATCTTTCTAAGAATAATAGTCAAACAGAGAATATTAATACGCCCTTTGTAAAAACAAAAAGTTATGTAAGCCCTCCTGTTGTTACAAAAAACACTAATCCTAATTTTGCAAGCATTGCTAGAGAATTGATGCAACCTAAAAAGTTTTTAGATAATAGGTTAGAATTAAATAAAAAGAATACAGGTGTTAAGCACGATGGTGGCAGCGGAGGCGGTCATAGTCTTCTGTGGTTATTGATCGTTATACTTTTGATATTATGGCTGCTTGGTTTTGCTGGTGGCTATGTGTTTGGAGGTTTAATTCACATTATTGTAGTGGTGGCTGTTATTCTCTTTGTTTTATGGCTTTTAAGAATTGTTTAATCAATTCAAAAATGAAAAACTCGATCATCAAACCATTAAAACCGAAGGATAATTTAGATAAGAACCTTACTGAAGCTCATTTATGCTTAAGCAAGATTCCCGAAACACTAGATCAACGTTTGTTAATACGCCTGCAACTTGTGCAAATTACAAGTTGGGGTTAGTTATTAAAGGTTGTGTGTTTTATTTCGCACTTTAATAGTCGGTAAAACGGCGTATATTTGTTGAGCTTACAGCTTCTTGTAAGCTCAATTAAATTGTTCGACTTTTTATGAATCGGCTATCTCAATTTTCCATTGTTTGTTTAATAATAGCGATACTTCATTCTAATGCTATCCTTTCACAAAACAAAAACGAATCACTCGATGGTTTTTGGCAATCGCGTATTACCTACGAATGTTCCTGGGGATGGAAAGATGATGGCGGCAGCGTATTTTTAAGCAAACAGTTTGGCGATTCTTACAAAGGAATGGTATTTGGCGGTGATGTTGAGATCTCGCATTGGTACAACGATGAATACAATTTTGAGATCACAGGACAAAGTGAGTGTATTCGTAAAGGAAAATTAAAGAAAACTGAGTTTGCCGGAAGAATATATTTAAGTGGCGAATGGAATTTTTCAGGAGGGAACAACGCCATGTGGGGAACGGGCTTATGTTGCAACGGAAAGCTCGAAATTTACCGCGATATAACAAAGGATAAAGAAGTAAACACAACACGCCAGCCCCCAAAAGGAAAAAGTGTTGATACCGCAACAGTAATTCATTCTCATTTTAAATTAGAAGCCGGAAAGAAATTCATTTTAAAAAACGTTCTTTTCAAACTTAGCTCCGATGAACTTATGCCTGAGGCATTTTCAGAGATCGATCATTTGGCAAGTGTGATGAAGGAAAATACAAAAATGATAATTCAACTGGAAGGACATACTGATATGGATGGACCGCGTGGCATGAATAGAAAGCTTTCAAAAAAACGTGTTCAACAAGTAAAGCTTTACCTTATGAACAGAGGCGTGGATAAAGATCGGATCAAACTCAAATGGTTCGGTGAGAAAAAGCCGTTGGTAAAGAAAGGAACGGTAGAACGGAGAAAAGTAAACAGAAGAGTAGAGGTAAGAATTCTAAAAACCTGATCTGTTTTTGAAAGTTTAACACCTGGCATCGAAGTTTATTATTTACTACAATCTCAAAATGTCCGCATGAAAACAACAACATTATTATTTAGTCGCCCCTCAAAAATTCTGTAACCCTTGCCATCATTGTGTTTATTTAAAAATAGTCCTATAAAAATCTACCAAAAAAAGTAAAAAAGGATTAAAAAAGCGGCAGATATTTTTTAGTGCAAACTAAACCCTAA
>JAWXAS010000044.1:0-12660 GCA_034439635.1 Bacteroidota bacterium
GAATAGGCGCTATTGAAAAGTATTCAAAAAAGACAATGACACTTGAATACGTAAAGGAATTTAAGATGCCGGAAGTGAATGGAAAGGAATTGCAATACGAAGACATGTTTATTTTAAATGGACAGATCCTAGTTTTTTCATCCGCATACTTTAGCGATCAAAATAAAAAAATAGCATACGTACAAAAAATAAACACCAACGATGGTAGTTTAGCTGGGCAGCCAAAAGAGATCGATCAAATAGTGGCCGACAAAAAACGTAACAGTGGATCATTTAGTTTTATCGTATCAAATGATAGTACAAAGATTCTCATAGCGCGCAACGACCCTTATGAAAAATATGCGAACGAAAAATTCTCGTACAAATTATTGGATGCAAATACAAATATTATTTGGTCAGCTTCGTTGGAATTACCGTATAAGGATAAGTATTTTTCGATCAGCAATTACCGTGTAGATAATTCAGGTAAAGTGTATATGTTGGCAAGCGTTATGAAAGAAAAGGAAGATAGAGAAAAAAAGAAACCAAGTTATAGCTACAATCTTATTTCATACAACAATGCATCAAAGTCTTTAAAAGAAATGCCAATTAGTTTAGGCGATAAATACATTAGTGATATACGTTTTGCTATTACCCCAAAGGGAAATATTGCTGTTGGTGGTTTTTATTCGAATAAGAACGCGGCAGGATTGGCTGGAACATTTTTTATGTCGGTTGATAAAGAGAAGAACCAAGTGTTATCGCAAGGAACAAAGGATTTCTCTTCAGAATTTTTAACGGAGTTCATGTCGGCTCGTCACGCTGATAAACATAAAGAGCTTTATAATTACAGCGTTGATTATTTAGTAAGCCAGTCTAATGGTGGTTTGATAATGGTAGCAGAACAGTTTTATGTAAATGTAGTTACTACGTGTCAACCAAAAGGAGGATGTACAACTACTTACTATTACAACTATAATGATATTATTGTGGTGAGCTTTAATCCTGATGCTTCAGTTAAATGGATGAAACATATTCCTAAAACACAAGTGTCGGCAAATGATGGAGGTTATCACTCATCATACTCATTTGTGGTTACAAACGATAAATTGAATTTTATTTACAACGATAATCCTAAGAATTTGAAACCGGATGCCGATCCAAAGCGAACAAAAAATGGAATTAGCAAAAAAATGGTAACAGTTATTGTTGGTATGAATATATCTGACGGTAATTTTAATAAAACCTCTATGTTCTCTGCTAAGGAAGAAAGGATCTATACCATACCTAAGATAGCCATGCAGCTTTCTAAGAATCAGTCGTTGTTCTATGCTATCAAACGCAAAAAATTCAAGTTTGCGATCATAACCTATTGATCGTAAAAACTTAAACACAAATTATCATTCCCTTCTAAAAAAGGGAATGATAATTCTTGTATCTTCATATATTGAATATGGAGCAATTTGATTTGATAGTTATTGGAGGAGGCCCAAGCGGTTACGCCGGGGCCATGCGCGCTATCGATTTCGGTAAAAAAGTTCTCATTATCGAAAAATTTAAGCTGGGTGGTGCAGGTGTGTATGATGGTGTTCTTGCATCAAAAACTTTATGGGAACATGCTTTAAAAGTACAGATCACAAAAGAATTAGTTCCAAATTTTACTCCCGATTTTAATGATGTTTCAAGAATTGTGAATGAAGCTGTGTTTGAACGCAAAACACAAATGACAGTTCATATGCAGTTCTTGCAAAAGCAAAGAAGTAATTTGATGTTCTACGAAAGAGGAGCAGGTTATCTTGTGGATAAACACACTGTTCGAATTACAAAGGAGGATGGTAGTTCAAAAGAAGTAAAGGCTGATAATATTTTAATTTGTACAGGAAGCAGTCCGCGCAAACCGGCCAACATAACTGTTGACGAACATACTATTATGACCAGCAATGGAATTCGCAATTTAACCAGTTTTCCAAAGAGCATGGTGGTATTAGGAGCCGGTGTTATTGGTTGTGAATTCGCCACTATCTTCTCGCTATTAGGAAACACAAAAGTTTCGTTAATAGATAAAGCAGATCGCATTTTGCCTTTTGAGGATAAAGACATCACCGATATTATTAGTAGAAATTTAGAATCTCACGGTTGTCTTTTGCACCACGGCGCAAGTTTAGTTCGTATGGAAATAAAAAATGGTGGGGTAGAGTATGAGTTGAAATATAAAGATGGAGCAACGGAAGTTTTTCAAGTAGAAAAAGCCTTAGTGAGCATCGGAAGGGAAGCGAACGTAAATGGATTAGGTTTAGAAAATGCAGGTGTAAAACTAAATGAGCGCGGTTGCATTTGGGATGAGGATACACAAACCAACATCAGTAATATTTATGTTGCAGGAGATGTAACTACCGAAGTTGCTTTAGTAAATGTGGGTGAACGTGAAGCGCGCCATGCGGTTGTAAGAATGTTTGGGCCAATTGTGAAGCCATTGAGTTATAAAAATATTTCAACCATCATGTTTTTAAATCCTGAGGTGGCGGCTGTTGGAATGAATGAGCAGGAATTAGTAGCAAAAGGAATTCCTCATAAAGTTGTAAAATTAGATTATGCCACGAATGCTCGAGCTATTGCCATGCGCAAAACGGTTGGTTTTTTTAAGATCATAGTTACTAACGACAATGCCATGCGTATTTTAGGAATGCGTGCGGTTGGCGAACATGCTAGTTCTGCTATCCAAGCTGTAGCCTATTTAATTTATACGAATCAAGGAATTCGAGAATTAGCAGATATGATGCATCCACATCCTAGCATCATTGAAGGTGTGCAAGAATGTTTACGAATGCTGTTAAATAAATCTATTTACAAACCTTATGTGTTCAAAGACCGTCTAAAATGTTACGTTTGCGAGAACGGTGTTTGCACACCAATAGAACAATTAGTGTAAAATGAATTTAACAATCCTCATAGCTTTAATTGCATTAAATGCTTGCCACTGGGCAGCTGATTTTACACATTTAAGTACCGATTGGATGTTGAATGCCAAGAGATATGGAAAGCCATTGTATCCAATTTTTATTCATGCATTAGTGCACGCGCTTTTATTTTTTGCAGTAGTTTGGATGTTATACGACATCGACAAAGCTATTTTGGCAGGAGGATTTCAGTTGATCACGCATTTTTTAATTGATCTTATAAAGGGAAAACTAAGTTTCTGGTTCAGAAAATTAGAGGACCCAAGCAATAAGTATCATTGGTGGGTATTTGGTGCCGATCAATTTATGCATCATTTAGTGATCGTTTTAACTGTTTATTTTATTTCTTAAGGGAGTTTTAAAAATTGTTTTTTTTGTTGTTAAACTCGTTCGCCTTAAAAAATCTAAATTTTAAAACTCCCTTACGAAAACTGGATAATAAATTCGGTTCCTTTTTTATGATTTACTTTTAAAGTACCATCAAGTTGTTCAGCGAGTGTTTGAACCAATTGCAATCCAAGAGTGTCTGGAGAATCGATATTAACTTTACCTGGCAAACCAATGCCATCATCTTTTACACTTAATTGAAATTTATGAGATTGTTTTTTGAGAAGTTTAAAATCAACGTGTATCGACCCGTTTTTTTTATTTTTAAAAGCGTATTTAAAAGCGTTAGATAATAATTCGTTGATCAACAGTCCGCATGGAACAGCGCGGTTCATGTCAATTCGCTTTAGGTCGGGATCAATGCTTAGTTTAACTTTTATTTTTTTTCCAACGTTATAAGTGCTTCCAATATAATTCACGAGTTCGTTCAGATATTCGTCGGCTTTTATATTAGAAAGATTCTTTGTTTGGTAAAGCATTTCATGAATAAGCGCCATGGATTTAACGCGTCCAACACTTTCACGATATTTTTCCCTTGCTTCTTTATCTTTAATAGCCCCGGCTTGTAAATTCAATAGGCTCGAAATGATCTGTAAATTATTTTTAACACGATGATGGATCTCTTTGATCAAAAATTCCTTTTCGCTTAATGAAGATTGTAGTTTTTCTTCAATGGTTTTACGCTCCAAAAATGTTGGAACCGTTATGGTTTGCTTTGAGTATTTTTTTGTAGGGATGTATTTATCGATCTGACTCGGAGGAGCCATGATAAAAGTGCAGTGTTTGTCTCCACGCGCTCTGCAAGTGATCTCAACAGCCGTTAAAGGAATACCAAAGCTGGCCTCGCACCAACCGCTGGAATAACCGGCATTCATAATACAAACAGTAGCATCGCTTTTTTTATTGGTTTTTAACCACGAATCGGCTTCAAATGAAAATGGATGATTGTATTTGATGAAAAAATTATTATCCGGACTAGGATTACTTTCAGCAGAAATGTCAACAGAGGCCCAGCCGGTATACGCAAAGTGCACAGGGCCGGCAGAAAGTTTACTAATAGGATCCTTCAATTTTAATTTCTTATGAAAATTGAGTGCATCTTCATTTCCTAGAACGTGAGCTACATCGAATAAAATATTTTTTCCAATATTCATGGCTTCTTCTTCGCCACGATCTTTATAAAGATTTTTGATTGAATGTAAAAACTCGTACGACAAAGCGGAGGCCCTTAATAGTACGTAACGTTCTTTGTTAATCTCGATGGTGCCTTGAGAAGGATTGAATTTTAAGTCTTTAAAATAATTAGCAACCAGCTTTTCAGCCTTATTGAATATAGGTGCAAATGCTTCAGGAACTTTTACAGTGTGTTTTACCTCTTCAACAAAAAGCTTTTCCTTTAAGGAGTAGTTCTCCTTTTTTAAAGCTTTGATCTCGTCTTGTAATTTTTTGATGGTAGTGTCCAATGGCGTACTTTGCTTTTCCAATGACTAAAGTACAATATTTCCTTAATTATTCAAGAAATACGTATCAGAAAACGTGAGGAACTAAATAATTTTAAATTTAAATCTAAACTATTTAATTTCCTGCTTTTCAAAAAACTTAAGCATGTCTATCACTTGCTCTGAGCCCAAGCGTTTTGCTTTGATCTTTTTATCCTTATCTAAAATATATATTACGGGTGTTGAATAAATATCATACTTGTTCTTAAGGTCGTTAATGTGAACCGGATCAAATACATTTATAAAATCCAGTTTTTTATCAATGATGAATTTTCTCCACGCTTCAAAATCCTCCTTGGTGTAAACCGACAGTACTTTAACATCGATCTTGCCTTTAAGTTCTTTTAGTTCCTCGTTTAGTTTTGGGATCTCAGTTTGGCAATGCCCACAATCTACCGACCAAAAAACAAGCACGGTATATTTTGCACTTATTCCATACACAGTTTTAAACCATGGTGTAAGCTTGTCTATGTGCTTATAATAGAGTTTTGTGATCGATTCGCTTGTTTTAGCAGTGTCAAATCCTAATTTCATTACCTCTCGTCCGTGAATGGTATCTATCATATAGATCTCAGGCGCTTTTGCATCTAATAAAATATTTCTCAAAATATCAGCACGCTCTTTTATTTTCTTTGCCGTTTCTTCTTCATACACCTTAGTGGCTTTACCGCTAATGATGTATTTATCGCAAAGATGAACAAACACTTTATCAAAACCCATGCGTTTGTCTTGTTCGTATTTATACGTAAAATGCCCTATTAATAAATTATACACCAAACCATCGCGTTTACTTTTTGCTAAGATCTTATCAATTTCTTGGATCACTGTATCCGGCGCTTGCAATATCACACTTTCAAAATAACGTTTTACGCGATCATCAAAAAACGGCGTGCGAATAATACGATCATCGGTAAAGTCTATACCATCAAAAAAGTGACTTTTATACCAATAGTATTGATAAACGCTATCCGGCCTGCCGTTGGATGCTTTGGGAATATCTGTAGGATTTTTTTCTGTTTTTAAATTCATTACATCGTTCACAAAGGTGCCCTTGGTTCTTTCCATGAAGTCCTTTTCAAACTTCATCACATCATCATTCATTAAATTTATTTTATCAAGCATAAATTTTGTGCTATCGGCTTTATTCATTCCTTTTGTTTGTGCTTGAAATTTACCGAATTCCTGATTTTTGTTAGTGATGTATTTTATATAACTAAAAAAAGTTTCGTTCTCTTTGTTTCCAACAACCTTGAGTGAATTCACAATGTCGTTGTTGTCGCAACTGATAGTGAATTTTTGATTCTCGTTAACAAACACATCAAAGTAAATGGATTTTCCTTGGCTTACTAATACGTAAACACCTTTATCCAGATCTTCTTTTCCTTTAAAAACAACTTGTCCATTTTTTAGGTTTTTGCATGTATCGGCGATATATTGTTGATCCCAAACATACTTTACAAGATACATGATGGTATCTTTATTGCCTTTCATGTTGAAACGAATATCGTATCCGCCTTGTGAAAATGACAATGCACATAAAATGCTAAAATAGATAGATAGTTTAAGTTTTGCGGAGCGGATCATAGATTAAGTTTTTTATTTTTTACCTTGGGTTTTTTCTAAACTGTTCAAATACTCTAAAAGACCAACAACCTGATCGGCAGATATCTTTTTACCTTTGATCAGTTTGTCTTTATCAAGCACATAGATCACCGGCGTTGAAATAATGTCGTATTTATCTTTTATATTATTCAAATGAATAGGATCATACAAGTGATAAAAACCAGTTAGTTTTTTCTCAATAATATATTTACGCCATTTTTCAAATTCTTCTTTGGTATAAACAGACACTACTTTGTAATCGATCTTGTCTTTTATTTTTTTAAGCTCTTCGTGCAATTTTGGGATCTCCGTTTGGCAATGGCTACAATCTACGTCCCAAAAAACTAATACCGTAAATTTTGCATTCACCATATATAGTGTCTTGAACATTGGCGTTAATTTGTCGATGTTCTTGTAATATAACTCAGTTGCACTTTTGCTAGAGATCACTGTATCAAAGCCCATCTTTATAACTTTGCGTGCGTCAACGGTATCTATCATATAAAGCTCACTTGCTTTTGAATCTATCAATAAATTACGAAGAACATCAACGCGTTTTTTTATGGCCTTAACTGTTTCTTCCGAATACACTTCATTTGCCTTGCCATTTAAAATATAGTTATCGGCTAAATGCACAAACACTTTATCAAAACTCATACGTTTGTCTTGCTCGTATTTATAGGTAAAATGCCCTAGCAATAAATTATACACCAATTCATTAGTTACGCATTGGCCCAACATCCAATCCAATTCTTTTATTAAACTATCAGGTGAATACTGAAAGATCACACCGTCTAAATAACGTTTCACGCGATCGTCGAAGAATGGGATAGTAACAATCCGTTTATCTTTAAAATCAACACCATCAAAAAAATGATTCTTATAATAGTAGTATCTCCATAAACTATCCGGTCTTCCATTAGAGGCTTTTGGAACTTCCTTAGCTTCCTTTTCAGATTTCATATTTAAGAAGTCGTATGTAAAAGTGCCTTTTACTTTTTTCATAAAGGCCTCCTCAAATTTTACTACATCTTTTGTCATAGCCTCAAATTTTTCCATCACAAATTTGGTGCTGTCGGCTTTATTCATTTTTTTCGATTGATCCTTAGCCTTTATGAACTCACCATTCTTATTGGTCATAAATTTTAGGTAAGCAAACATATCTTCGTTCTCTTTGCTCCCATACGACTTTAATGAATTTACAATATCATTGCGATCAAAGCTTACCGTGAAATTATACGAATCGTTAATTAAGAAATCAAAGTAAACCGATTTCTCTTGGCTTACTAAAGTATATACGCCTTTATCTAAGATTTTTTTACCTTTAAACTGCACCAAACCATTTTTTACTTTTTTACACGTATCAGAAATGTATTGTTTGTCAAAAATTGTACGAACAAGATACATGGTGCTATCGGTATTATTCTTGATCTGGAATTTAACATCATAACCCGTTTGAGCAACGGATGCGATCGAAAGGAGGAGTGCAAAAGGTAGAAGAAAGGTTTTCATGTTTTTTATGTCTTGATTTCAAATATAACTATAAGACCCTTATGGAGCCAAAGACCGTACCATGTTTTTTATCGACCCCTTGTAAAATTTGTTAAAAGCATTTTCGAGGCTATCTTGCTGGCTGCTGTACTGCATATAATCAATGAAATACGCGTTCTGCTCAATGAGAATTTCTTCCTCGGTGATAAAAATGAGTTTTTGTTTATTAATACCTTCGTTTTTAAGTTTTTTTATTAAAAAAATGAGCTGTTTTTGTTTTAAAATGAGCTTGTTTTTATGGGTAGAAATAGAATTCAGGAACAATTCATGCGTTTTTGTATTAGAGTGCAAGAATTTATTCAGTTTTTCTCGCTCAAAATAATCATACATATATTCATTAAGAGCAAGCGTATCGTTTTTTAGGAATTGTTGAGTGGCTTTATGCGCTATAAAATTGGCAAGATTTTCGTTATCATTTATTCTGTTGGCTTCATAAAATGTGGCATGAAAAAGCTCGTGAAACAATAAATTACAAAAATTACCTTTGCTTTTATTTAAGTGTGAGCTCAATAAAGGGTCGTTAAACCAACCTAGAGTACTCCATGCCGAAACGCTTCGTATGCCAACATCAAACCCGTTAGCTCGCAGGTTGTTTTTTTCTTTTAAGGCGAGCTCTTTATTAAAAAACCCCTTATAACTTACGCTTCCTATTAAGGGGAACTTCCATTCAACCGCTTTTAGTTGGTATTTTTCGGAGGCAGTTATAACCCATAAAATTGGTTTGTTTTGTTGATCGTAAATAGAGGTGAAATTATTTGTTGGTTTATACGCCAAGCTATCCACAGAAAACTTTTTTATTTGATCAATAAGCCCAAGATTAATAGATTCCTTTTCAGTTAAAGTGTTATTTGCTTTAAACGCTTCAAAGCTTTGTGTACCACTTAAAACATATAATTGCCCTTTGGCCTGCCTTAGCAAATACATGCTTAATTCATAGTTATAAACGGCTACGCACAGCACTATAAATGCCAGGTAACTTATAAATAAACGTACAAAACGTAGGTATAACATATAAAGGTTTATAATATTTTGTATCGCATGCTCAATACTGTAACAAATTACTGATATTTGCGTTATACCAAATATAATTATAAAATTGGCCAAATATGCGAAGTTGTTTTTTGGTAAGACAATGAAAAAAATTGTTGCATAGCCTAAGCTACTGAACTGTTTTTTGAAGAAGTATTGTCAAAAAAGAACAAGCAGATTGGATTATTTTATAGTTATATTTGGTATTAATGGTCAAATGAAAAAACAACTCATTTATCTTTTTTTAGTGATCTCGCCGTTTTCCTTTGCGCAAAAGGGAGATTCTATTAAAAACATACATGCCGCAAAGTTATTTCAGTTAAGAAGCCTGCAAACCGAGGTTTTTTATAGTAAAAAGGAAGCCGATAGAATGGCGGCCAATAAGGATTTTATAAAAGCTATAGAATCCATTGCGGTTAACCAAAATTCGCTCAATTTTCCATTCGATAGTTTAAAGGAGATCTCAACATTAACTCCCAAAAACAAAAAATTCAAACTTATCACATGGAATATCCCTAAAGAAGATGAAACACATTTATTCTTTGGTTTTTTATTGGTGAATAATTCCAAACGTGTGAGAACTGGATTTATGAAACACGAGACCATTAATAATTACGAATTTTTTAAGTTAGTTGATAAATCGGGGAGCGTGAAAAATCCGGAAACATATATTGGTACGCCTGATAAATGGTTTGGAATGTTGTATTTGGATATTATCGAATGCGAAGATTATTATACGCTTTTGGCTTGGGATGGAAATGATAAATTGATCCAGCGAAAATTCATTGATGTGTTATATTTTAAACCGGATGGCACACCTATTTTTGGCAAGGACGTGTTCAAATTTCCGCGCAAAAATCCAAAACGTTTGATGTTTGAGTATAGCAGTGATGTTACCATGAGCTTAAAATACAATCAAAAAAATGGCAATATTGTTTATAGCCATTTAGCTCCTCGCGAGGAAGGAACGGTAATGGATGGCTTGCCGCAATATTATGGTCCTGATGGTAGTTTTGATTCAATGATCCAAAGAAAAGGAAAATGGGTTGTTGAGGAAGATGTTGACGCTCGAAATACCAAGAATAAGAACGATAACAAAGATAAGCCCGACAAGGAAAAGCTTATGCCAAAGGAAAAATAGATCTTTTGGGATTATTTTAAATCCACTTTATCTAAAACATCTTAAATTTCTTTCGCTTCTATTTCATTTCTTCAAGATTATAAGTAAATTACAAACTGTAATTTGAACTATGCAGATCGATCTTGAAGCAGAACGTAAGGAGATCCTTAACCGATACAAGCTATTAATTAAAGCTTGCAAGCGTCGACTTGAAAAAGGTGATAAGGAAATGATCCGAAAAGCCTTTGAAGTTGCCGTTGAAGCCCATAAGGAGATGCGCCGAAAAAGCGGTGAGCCTTATATTTATCATCCAATTGCTGTAGCTATAATTTGTGCCGAAGAAATGGGACTGGGTGCCACCGGAATTGTGTGCGCTTTGTTGCACGATACAGTTGAAGATACCGATCTTACCTTAGAAGATATTCGAGGTTTATTTGGCGAGAAGATCGCTCAGATCATTGATGGATTAACCAAGATCTCAGGTGTTATTGACAATACGTCTTCTATTCAAGCAGAGAATTTTAGAAAAGTATTACTCACCATGAGTGAGGATATTCGCGTGATCTTGATCAAACTTGCCGATCGCTTGCACAATATGCGTACGCTTAATCACATGAAACGTGATAAGCAAATGAAGATAGCAAGTGAAACTTTATTTTTATATGCACCGCTTGCTCATCGTTTGGGATTAAACACAATTAAAACTGAACTCGAGGACCTTGGTTTAAAATATACAAATAGCGAAGCTTACTATGAGATTGCCGTAAAGTTAACGGAAACGGAACCGGAACGTAAACGCTTCATTCAAAAATTTATTGAGCCTTTAAAAGAAATTTTACAAGAACAAGGATTCAGTTTTAAAATATTCGGACGACCAAAATCTATTTTTAGCATCTACAATAAAGTAAAAGAAAAGGGCGTAACGTTTGAGGAGATCTATGATCTTTTTGCCATTCGTATTGTGATCGATTCTCCTGTTGAAAACGAAAAATCAGATTGTTGGAAAGTATACTCTATTATTACCGATTTTTATCATCCAAGTCCCGAGCGTTTGCGCGATTGGATAAGCACACCAAAAAGTAACGGGTACGAAAGTTTGCATACAACAGTAATGGGCCCCGAAGGAAAATGGGTGGAAGTGCAAATACGTTCGGTGCGTATGGATGAATTGGCCGAGAGTGGATATGCGGCGCACTGGAAGTACAAAGATGCGGCTGCAGAAAAAGAAAGTAAATTAGAAGCATGGTTATTGCGTGTGAGAGAAATGTTGGATAGTCCTGATCCAAATGCCTTGGAGTTCATAGATGATTTCAAGCTCAATTTATTTAGCGACGAGATATTTCTGTTTACGCCAAAGGGCGATATGAAAACTTTACCTCTGGGTTCAACGGCGTTGGATTTTGCGTTTGATATTCATACAAAAATAGGTGAGCAATGTATAGGCGCTAAAGTAAATCATAAATTGGTGCCTTTGAGTTACGAATTAAAAAGTGGCGATCAAATTGAGATATTAACCAGCAATAAGCAAACGCCTAAAGATGATTGGTTGAAATTGGTTGTAACAGCTCGTGCTAAATCAAAAATAAAGAACTCATTAAAAGAACAGCGACGCAAAACAGCCGAGGGTGGAAGAGAAACCCTTGAACGTAAATTCTACAAGAACAAACTTGAGTTTACTTTGCAAAACATCAATGATTTCATTTCATTTTTAAAATTACCTTCAGCGCAAGAATTATTTTATCGTGTGGCTGTTGGTAATGTTGATACTAAAGAAGTAAAAGCCTTTTATAAACACAAAGAAAATCCGGTTAAAGAGAGGAAAGCGAAAGCCACGCCAAAGATCGAGCAATTAGTAACAAGCACTCGCGGAGGCAGCGATATGTTAGTGATAGGCGACGATCTTCAAAAACTTGATTATAAATTATCGCCATGTTGTAACCCAATTCCGGGCGACGACGTTTTTGGGTTTGTTACCGTTGGAGAAGGAATAAAGATCCATCGTGTATCTTGTCCAAATGCCGTAAAATTACTTTCTAATTATGCTTACCGGGTTGTAAAAGCAAAATGGACCAACGATCAACTTATTTCTTTCCTTGCAGGATTGAAATTAATTGGCACTGATGAATTAGGGTTAGTAAATAATATAACTAAGGTTATTTCAAGTGAAAATCATGTGAATATGCGCTCCATTAGTTTTGATACCGAGGACGGAATTTTTGCCGGAACAATAATGGTGTATGTTCACGATACAAAACACCTGAACCATTTAATAGATAATCTTAAAAAAGTAAAAGGTGTAAATAAAGTAGAGCGCTTCGATCAAAATTAAAGGTGGTTTCGCCGCTGGTTAGTTTTAGCCACTAATTTCACGAATCATCACTAATCTGTGTGAAGAGAATAGGCGTTTGGATCAGTGTAATTCGTGGCTAAATAGTCAAACCTCAAAAAGTATTTTTATTATTTGGGCGCCTTATCGGGCTATCACTTCAAGCTTGTTTGTCCTTTGATATGTTTGTCGCACTGCGGGGTCTGCGCA
>JAWXAS010000045.1:0-50437 GCA_034439635.1 Bacteroidota bacterium
GTGACTTTTATGAATATGTTCACTCATAAAACAAAGTTAGCCCTTTACTTTTATTATCCGACTACCGAAGCAGAGCTTCGGAGTATTCTCTGAATAAATTGCGAATTTTTGCTTGGTAAAATGCACGTAAGTTACCGGGTGTGCGGTGTTGTAGTTCGGTAATTTGCACCAATTCATTATTAAATTTAAGAATGGTGCCTATGCTTACATCTCCTATATCTGCCATATGATTTTTTGTTTAGTCTTCTAATTCGTGTAACACACCCATTGCTGAGAATTTTTCGATACGTTGATTAATTCGTTCTTCGGGATTTAATTTTTTTAAAGTGATTAATTGTTTTTTAATTTCTTGCTTTACTGTTTCAATGGCTTCATCATGATTGCGATGTGCGCCACCAATGGGTTCAGCAATAATTCCATCAATTAAACCATTACCCTTCAATATCATTTGCGGTTAACTTTAATGCTTCTGCAGCTTGTTCCTTAAAGTTCCAACTTCTCCATAAAATAGATGAACACGACTCAGGTGAAATAACCGAGTACCAAGTATTTTCTAGCATTAAAACTCTATCGCCAATACCAATGCCTAATGCACCGCCACTGGCACCCTCGCCAATAATAATGCAAATAACAGGTACTTTTAATTGAGCCATTTCTAATAAGTTGCGTGCAATGGCTGTATAACAAGAGCCGTATGAATCGAGAGGTTCACGTACGGCTCTGTGAGAGGCTTAGGGTGAAACCCCCTTTGCCTACTTGACTTTTGTGTGCTGGCCTTTGCGTGGGCTAATCCGTGATAATTATATAAGTTTTCAATTCATGAGTTAATATCACCTCTAATTTACTTTCCAATTCGGCATAAGTTTTTGCACTACTGTATAACTAATTCTCAGGCTTTTCAACAATTTCATCTTTCACCGAACGCTCGCTTTTTACTTTGTTGACATAAATACTATAACAAATTTATAGTAATATCACGGATTACCAAACACACCAGTCATGCGCATCTTTTAATCGTCTGTTTTAAGGTGTAGAATTTTCAAAGCCCGATATAAATTTCGCTTGTAATAGAACTTCTTTAATCTATATACTATTAAACGACCTTAACTTTTTCATTGCTGTTTGTTCGAACACATACGCTATAAATTTTTTGGCATAGGAATTCTGTAACTAATTTATAACTAAATGTAATACTTATGCCTAATTAAGTAACGAAATTTGTAGAAATAAAATTATAATCATTAAAACAAAAAAACATGAAAAAGACAATTTTAATGGCAGGTGCATTTTTATTTGCAATGTCAATCACTTCTTGTAAAAAGAATTATACATGCAAGTGTTCAAAAACGTACACGAGCGGTACTGGTGTTTCCACTAAGGATAATGCTGTATACACGTACAAAGAAAACCGCGCTACAGCAGATAACAGATGCGCCGAAAATGAAACAACGGCTTCTGATTTAGGCGGCAACTACACTATCAACTGTGATATTGTAGATTAAATTTTAAAAACAAAAGGCTATTGAATTTCAGTGGCCTTTTGTTTCTTTACATTAGGCAGCGGGCGTTTAATAATGTTATTATTTAGTTTGCGAAAACATAAAACTTTTACATGCATTTTGTGATAAAGATGATGTATATTTAAAGCCTATAAATACTTTACCCGACATAGACAATAAAGAACGCATTGAACAAATGATTCGTTCATTTTATACCTCGCTTTTAACCAACGAGCATATAAAACCTCTTTTTGCCAATACCGATTTTGAAAAACACATGCCCCACATGGTAGCATTTTGGAGCTTTGTGTTATTGGACGAAGCAGGTTATACCACCAATGTATTTGATAAACATGTAAACTTGGGTATTAAGCAAGAGCATTTTGCTATTTGGCTAGAACACTTTGAAAAAAATATGAATCTACAGTTTACCGGCCCAAAAGCCGAGCTTGCCATTCAACGGGCACGCGTAATTGCATATACTTTTGAGAATAAGTTAAAAGCGCTCGGAAAGTTAGATTAAGAGCTATTTTTTGAAAGTTATTTTACCAAACTCATAAGAAATCAAGCATTTCGTAACACAATGCATAAAAATTAAAGGGATATAATTATTTTAGACGAATGAAAGTTATCCAACTTTTACTTTTTGTAGTTTTCCTTTTCCCTAAATTATTTTATGGACAGATTAATTGTTTAGAAAAAGCAAAAAAAATAAATAAAGTTGATTCTGCTATTATTTTTTTAGAGAAATGTATAAATAAAAATGGAATTGTAAATGCGAAGTATGTTGATGAGAATTGCTATTTAGCAAATTTGTACGCCAAAAAAGGGCATAAGGCAAAAGCAGAAAGACTTCTTATAAATCTTCTTTCGTTAACAAGCCGGAATTCGAATAAAGAATTAACAGGCAAAGTGCATCAGCGCTTTGGTGGATTTTATAAACTAAGTGCAGATAACGCCTCTGCACTTTCTAATTATTTAGCTGCCACAAAAATTTTTCAAGAAGGCAAAAGCTATTCAAATTTAATTAGTGTATATACCGATATGGCTGAGTTGTATCGCAGTTTAGCAAATTACGATGAAGCGCGATACTATATTAAAAAGGGCTTTGAAATTTTTCGCAAAACTGGCGAAAAAGATGCATTGAAGTTGGCAAAACTGTATAACCGTTATGCAGCCATTGAAAATGAGCAGAATGAGATGGACTCTTCCATCTACTTTACAATGCTAGCCATTAAATTTGCAAAAGAAGCAGGAGACAAATACTCCGAAGCCACTTCCTTTAATGAATTGGGCTTCAGTTATAAAAACCTTAAAATGGTTGATACATCGTTTAATTGTTATCAAAGAGCAATTGATTTATGGGAATCTATAGGGGCAGAATCAGAGGAAATTCACGCCAAGTTTAACCAAACACAATTGTTGGCCCATAATAATTACCCTAACCGAAAAATAATCCCCTTATATAAAAATATTATTGATGAAGTTATTGCAAGAAAAATCGATTATCCACTCAATAGACTTTATGCTGAAATTAGCTGGGCTTATTTTTTTGTTGGGGATAGTTTAAATTGTTATCGATACAGGGCGGCATCTATAAATGAAACCATAAAAATAGAAAGGGCAAGATCAGAATCAGAAGTTAACGAGGTTAAGGAGAAATACGAAAATGAAAAGTATAAAAAAGAAATATCAAAAGTATCGGATAAACTTAATCGCTCAGAAAAGGAACTACTAAATAAAAAACAAGAAAACCTTTTCATTTACCTTTTTTTGATTTTATTAAGTGTTTTATTAGCCCTAATCGGCTACCTGCTTTATCGAATTTATAAGACGAACAAAGCGCTTCATGAAAAAAACTTAGAAAAGGATACGCTTGTACAAGAAATTCACCATCGCGTAAAAAATAATTTGCAGTTTGTAGAGTCGTTAATTAATCTTCAAATGAAATCAACTCAAAGTGATTCTGAAAAAAATACATTGAGCGATGTGTCGCGCAGAATAAAGTCGATGGGGCTTGTACACCAAATGCTCTATTCTAAAAATGATCTTTATGGAGTTGAGATAAAAACATATTTTTCGGAACTCATCAGTTCTTTAAACGAATTAGTAAACTCTCAAAAAAATACCAATACAATTTAACCTCTCTTGCCCCGAATTTAAATTTAAAACAACGGAAGCAATTGCTTTAGGCCTTATCACTTCCGAGTTAATATCTAATTCAATTAAATATGCATTTCAAAATGTTGGCAAACCGGTTATTTCGATTACCTTAACTTTACGAGAAGACAAAACGATTAGCTTTGTTATTAAAGATAATGGTGCTGGATTTTCAAAGCACGATATTTTAAGAGGTGGAAGCCTTGGAATGAGACTTATTGATATTTTTTCGAGGCAAATTAGAGGGGAGTATGAATTTGATAGCACCAATGGATTAACCTACACGTTAAAGTTTAAATATGAGCAATAGTATGGAAAGATTGAAAATACTTATTGTTGACGATGAGGTGCTAATTGCCGAAGACTTGAAAGACCTGTTAAGTGAATTTGGGTGTAAGCAAATAGAAATGGCGCATTCAAAAAACGAAGCGCTTGAAAGGATACAAGAATTTAAGCCTTTTCTTATACTTCTTGATATAAGAATGCAAAGCGAGTTAGAAGGTTTAGAGCTTGCTGATTTAATAAATGAAAAACATAAAACTGCGTTTATATTTATTACCGCTCATTCTGACGCTACAATGATACAGAAAATAGTTAAAGCAAAACCATTTGCATACATAACTAAGCCGGTAAAAAAATCAGACCTTTTTGCTACAGTAAATTTATTTATTGAAATGCAAAAAGAAAATAGCTCGGCAGTAATTCATATAAAGAATGGGTATGATAATATTGTAATTGAACAAAAAAATATTTTATATATTCAGAGCGAAGGCAACTACATAAATATTTTTACAGATAATAAGAAAATTGTGAGTCGCCAAAGTTTAGAAAGCATACTTAGCTTACTTCCTGAAAATGAATTTGCAAGAGTTCACCGTTCCTATATTGTAAACATTAAACGCGTTGTTAAATTCTCTAAAAAGGAGGTACAAGTAGGACCATATAAAGTTCCAGTGTCTCGAAACAATGGCGATGGATTGGACTCCTACTTTTCTTAGTGTATAATTTATATCACCAATCTGATTTCGCATACAAAGTTTGGCATTTCAAACCATTTTTTAATAATTAGAAAACTCAAAGTGTAGTTTTGGGCTTAAATAATTAAACCGATAAATTACATGAAAAAAATCTACAAATTAGGAATGGCATTCGTTCTAGCCACAATGTTTAATTCGCAAATAAGCGCACAGGCTGGTGCAGCTTTAAATTTTGATCCAAGTGGCTCACCTGACAACGTGTTTTTACCAGCTGCTATTAGCACCAACTCTTTAGTGGGTAAAACTAAGGCAACAATTGAAGCGTGGGTAAGACCAACTTCATTAGCAGGTTTAGGTGTTATTGTAGGAAACTATTCTACACCAAGCAATCAATTGCAATTTTTATTAAGAAGAGACAACACTGGGTACTCATTTGGTGTTGGAACAGGCAATTCGGCAGCTTATAATGCGGTTACAACTGCTGCTAATACCGCTACAATTAATGTATGGCAGCATGTAGCTGGTGTATTTGACGGCACGGTTATTTCGGTATATATTAATGGAGTGTTTTCAGCCAGTGTAAATGCAACATCAAATTACACCTTTGCAGCAACCACTAATTCAATTATTATAGGAGCAAATGGAATAAATGAAAACTTTACTGGCAACATTGATGAAGTTAGACTTTGGAATACCAACAGATCAAAGTGTGAGATCAATACATTTATGAATTGCGAAATACCCACTAATGCTTCAAGCCTTGTTGCAAATTATCACTTCAATCAAGGAACAGCATCAGCGGCTAACGCTACCGTTACAACTTTAATGGATGCAACTACCAATGGTTTTAACGGAACATTAAATACTTTCGCATTAACAGGCGCTATTTCTAACTGGATAACGCCAGGTGGTGTTGTTTCAAACTTTACCACTACTTTAGCCCCCCCATCATTAACAGTTACAGCTAACCAATCACTTTCTACCTGTACAGGCAATACAATTATTTTAACTGCATCGGGAGCTAGTACATATACTTGGACTGGTGGAGTTTCAAATGCAGTTGCTTTTACTGCAACAGCAAGTACATCATACGCAGTAGTTGGTACTGCAGTTAATGGCTGTACTGCAAACTCTGTTGCTAATTTAACAACTTCTATTTGTCTAGGCGCAGCTTTAAACTTTGATGGTGGATCTGATAAACTTAATTTACCTCTTTCGATTTCAACTAATAGTTTAGTTGGACTTAACCAAATATGCGTTGAAGCTTGGGCTAAGCCAACAACAAATGCTGGTTTAGGAATTGTATTCGGAAATTATGCTCCCGCCAACCAATTGCAGTTTATGATAAGAAGAGATGCAACTACTTGGACATTTTGGGTTGGGCCAGGTAATGTTAATAATAGTTATACTGCGGTAACTTCAGCTGCGAATACAGCTACACTTAATACATGGCAGCATTTAGCTGGTGTTTTTAATGGCACAGTAATGACGCTTTATATTAATGGCGTACCAGCAGCATCTGTGGCTACAAGCAACACTTTTGCCGTAAACACTAATACCACATATATTGGAGGAATCGGAGCGGAGTTTTTTACAGGCGACATTGATGAAGTTAGACTTTGGACCGTTGCCAGAACAAGATGTCAGATTAACACATTTATGAATTGTGAAATTCCTTCTAGCGCACCCAACTTAATAGCAAACTACCATTTTAATCAAGGGATTGCATTTAGTCCAAACGCAACAGTTACAGCTTTAACAGACGCAACTTCTAATGCATTAACGGGAACCTTAACTACTTTTGCATTAACTGGAATAACTTCCAACTGGGTTTCTTCTGGTGGCGTAGTATCAGGATTTACAACAGCGGTTGTTGCTCCTGGCTATACAAATTCAGCTTTAGCAATTTGTGCTAGCGGAACCGTTGTTTTAGGAAGTGTTGGCGCAACAACATATACCTGGTTACCTAGCATTACAAATGCAGCACCTTTTACTCCAACAGCAAGCGCAAGTTACACTTATGCAGGAACAAACTCAGTAACTACTTGTTCAAATGTTGCCGTTGCAATGGTTACGGTTAATCCAAACCCAACAGTTACTGCTGTATCATCAGAAACTAACTTTATTTGTATCGGACAATCAGCTACACTAACAGCAAGTGGCGCCACAAACTATACATTTAACCCAGGTGGCGCAGGCAATAACATTTCTATTTCACCAACAGTAACTACTACGTATACCGTAACAGGTGCTGATGGTAATGGGTGTAGTAATATGGCCACCGTTACACAAAGTGTTAACGCCTGTACTGGTATTAACCAATTATCAAGCAAGGTAAACAGTATAATTATTTACCCAAATCCTTTCAATGATAAAATCAGTATTCGATCTGATGTTAATGGTAAAGTTGCAGTTTATAATATGTTAGGCCTTATGGTAAAAGAAACCGTAAAAGCGAACGATAAAATTGAAATTTCACTTGAAGGCCAATCAGCAGGAGTTTATTTTGTTAGATTAGGAAATGAAGTAATAAAAGTTATTAAAGAATAATTTAAAAAATCGATACAATAAAAAGGCTGCCCTAATAAGGCGGCCTTTTTTGTTTATCGTCATTAAAACGCCTTTGTTAATAATAGGTAGTCCTTTAACAAATCTTGTTTTTGGCTTTTAGATACATTTGAGCATGAGAATATTTAAAACAGGAATTACAGTTTTATCAGTTTACTTAGTTTTACAAGGTTGTGTTGCGCATCGCATACACGATGAAGTAAAAGCCAATTTAGAAAGCTGCAAAACAGAATTAGCAGAGAACAAAAAAGCAAAAATTGATGCGGAAACCAAACTCAATGAATTAAAAGAGCAATGCGCAAAAGACCAAAAAGCACTGGATGGTTTGAAGCGTGATACCTCAATAATTGGAAGTAATTACCGAAACCTTACTCAAAAATATGACAAGCTGGATGTGTTAAATAACCAGTTAATGGACCGCTTAAATAAGCTTTTAGTTATGGGCGAAAAGGACAATGCTAAGCTTAGCGGAGACCTTCAAATGACCCAAGAGCAACTCCTAAAAAAACAAGATGAGCTCAAATTATTGGAAGCAAAACTCATTATTCAGAAGAAAGAATTGGATGAGTTAGCAAGCCAACTAAAGGCAAGAGAAGCACGCGTAAACGAACTCGAAAGCATATTAAAGCAAAAAGATGCAGCAGCAGCCGATCTTAAAAAGAAACTTCAAGATGCACTATTAGGGTTTGAAGGAAAGGGGCTAACCATTACTCAAAAGAACGGAAAGATCTATGTAAGTATGGACGAGAGTTTACTTTTTGCCAGTGGAAAAACTAATGTTCAACCAAAAGGGATCGAGGCACTAAAAAACGTTGCAAAGGTGCTTGAACAAAACGCCGATATTAATGTATTGGTAGAAGGCCATACAGATGATGTGCCAATGAATGGTGCAGGCGAAATAAAAGATAATTGGGACCTCAGCGTAATGCGCGCCACTTCGGTAACAAAAATAATGCTCACTAGTGCTAAAATAGATTCGAAGCGAATTACAGCAGCAGGGCGAGGAGAGTTCTTCCCTTTAGATTCCGCAAAAACACCAGAGGCAAGAAAGAAGAATAGAAGAACGGAGATCATTTTAACACCTAAGTTAGATGAGCTTTTAAAGGTATTAGGCGACAATTAAAAACAAAGTAAATGGGAATCGTTTCAGAGTTTAAATCGTTTGTAATGAGAGGCAACGTAGTTGACCTTGCTATTGGAGTTATTATTGGAGGTGCTTTTGGGGCCATTGTGAATTCACTAGTAGCAGACATCATAACGCCAATCATATTGCAGCCGGCATTAAATGCGGCAGGGGCAGCAGATCTTGCCTCATGGAAACCGGGAGGAATGCTTCTAGGAAAGTTCATCTCTTCGGTAATTTCCTTTATAGTTATAGCCTTTGTATTGTTTTTAATTGTAAAAGCAATGAACGCAGCAAAAAAGAAAGAAGAAGCCAAGGCGGTAGTCGCTCCTGAGCCATCAACTCATGAAAAACTCCTCATGGAGATCCGAGATGCCTTACTAAAAAAGTAAACTAACTGAGTAAAATTGAATTTACCCAAGAGAAATTGAAATTATACTTCTGTAAGCCTTTCAGGTAAAGGATTACAGCCAATTTACCCAATAGGTAAAGTATTTTTTTACAAAAAATGCAACAACCCACCTAGCCTTAACTATAAATTTACTTTGAAGGCCACCTTAAAATGGCACAAAGCGGCATGCACCTATTTATTTGATTAAATATCAACTATTTAACCTAATTAAACAGCACTTAAACGATACTTAGTGAGTGATTAAATAACTTCATTTCAAGAGTTAAGCAAAAGCCAGGTTTATTAAATTTCGGTTAAACGCAACCTTCTTTAAGTAATTTCAGTTAAAGAGTTGTATTCCAACATAATTTTCATAATTTTGCCAAACTTATCAACAACTAATTAACTTTTCTATGAAAAAACTTAGCGCCGAGGAGTTTTCCCAACTTTCAGTAAAGGGAAAAGGCCGCAGTTCTGCAGTATTTAATTCATTGATCAATTTACAAGAAGGCGAAGGCCTATTGATAGAGCAAAAAGACTGGACCCGCAAGGCCGCGCCCAGTGCGCTTGTACGCTATATTGAAAAAAAGTATCAAATGAAATTTTCATTTGGTGCTTTGGAAAATGGCTCCGGCTGGGCAGTTCAGCGCCTTAACGAAGTGAAAAAAGAGATCAAGAAGGCAGAAAAGGCCCAAGTAGACCAACCTAAAATGAATACCGAGCGCCTTGAAATGAAATCAGAGTTAACGCTATTCTATCTTGGTAGAATATCCATGAACAAAATAGAGCGCATTGAAGACACGATAAAGGCATCGATGATACATTTCTGGAAGTCCGACAAGAAACTGCTTCAGGAGCTCTTCTATGAGATAATAGATGGTCTTTCGCAGCAAGGACATATTATTATTGAAGGAGATAAAACTTATTTGCCACTCAAAAAGACTTTATAGAATTAAAAATCATAAAAAACCCCAACTGTAACAGTAGGTTTTTTTGTTTAGTTATTCCCTAACAAGACGTCGCTCCTTCGGAGCTACTATTTTGGACTCACACCAATGGGTTCTGCGTTTTCAGAAGAAGAGGAGCGGTTTGATTTTAAATGAAAAAAAGAGGCATTTAATTTCTTCAAAAACGATTTCCAATAAGAGTTAATTGTATTTGATAGTCCCGGCAGGGACGACATTTTGGTAGAAAATTATTTATTTTGATGTTAAAGCCCCAGAGGGGCGACATAATTACGCATAAAAAAACCCCGGTTTTGCCGGGGTTTTTGTTTAGTTATTTACAAGGAGTTTAAATCCCTTTCCGTGAATATTAATGATCTCCACTTTACTATCATCTCTTAGGTATTTACGAAGTTTTGCAATGTAAACATCCATACTTCTACCGTTAAAATAATTATCATCCTGCCAAATAGATTTTAAAGCAAAACTGCGGTCAAGCACATCGTTCTTGTGAACGCAAAGCAAGCGTAATAACTGACTTTCTTTTGTAGTTAACTTTTGCTCGTTAACCCCTATTTGTAATAATTGTTTTTCGGAATTGAAGTTATAATTACCCACCTTAAAGTTTACCTCATCGCTATCCGTTGAACGCGATTTGCTGCTTCTTCTTAAAACAGCATTAACACGTGCCAATAATTCTTCCATGCTAAACGGTTTTGTGATATAATCATCAGCGCCGGCATTAAAGCCCTCAATAGTATCTTCCTTCATACTTTTAGCTGTTAAAAAGATAATTGGGGTATGCTTATCGCTTAAGCGAATATCTTTCGCTAAACTTAATCCATCTTTAATTGGCATCATTACGTCAAGCAACAACAGATCATACGTTCCTTTGAAAAAGAACTCCGAACCCTTTTGGCCATCTTCCGCAAGTTTTGTTTCAAAACCCTTGGCATCCAAATATTCTTGCAATAAGGGTCCTAAACTTGGGTCATCTTCTACAAGCAATATCTTAGTTTTAACATTTTCCATTTTTCCTGTTTGTTAAATATTAATTAAAGATATGCAGAAAATGTGCCAAATTTTAACATTTAACAAATATTTTCAATTGACTTACTGAGCAGGGCTTATTCGCGGTCGAACGGTATGGTAATAATAAAGGTGCTGCCTTTTGCAACCTCACTTTGCACTTCAACTGTGCCACCATGCTTTTCAACTACTGCCAAAACGTACGAAAGTCCCAAACCAAACCCCTTCACATTATGAACGTTTCCGGTGGGGACCCTATAAAACTTATCGAAGATCTTGCGTTGGTTTTCTTTACTAATGCCTATGCCATTATCCTTAACCGATACTTTAATAGCTTTTTCCGTGTTTTCGGTTTTAACACCAATTTCGGGAACGCCTTGGGTATACTTAATAGCATTATCAATAAGGTTAAATACAATATTGGTCAAATGCACCTTATCGGCTAGTATTTTATACTTCTGGGCTAAAAGTGAGGTATTAATTATTCCGCCTCTTTGGCTAATGAGCAATTGGGTATTATTAATGGCATTATTAATAATCTCATGGATATCAATCTCGGTTAGCTTTAATTTAAATTCACCTTTATCCAATATAGAGGTCTGAAGGATGCTTTCTACTAAAACACTTAAACGCTTGTTCTCGTCCCTTATCATTTTTAAATAACGGGTTTGCTTATCGGGGGTTTGGCTAATGCTAGAATCGCTTAGCATTTCACTTGCCAAAGAAATAGTACTTATAGGCGTTTTGAACTCGTGGGTCATATTGCTTATAAAGTCGTTCTTAATAGTAGAAAGTTTCTTTTGCTTAAGATTGGAGGCAAGAATTATATAGAAAGAAAACAGAAAAATGAGCATTACGAGCACAGACATGATCAAAAGAGGATAGATGTCTTTGAATATATCCTTTTTTTGATTGGGGAAATTAACCATCAGGTAATTTTGATCGGTAAAACTATTGTTGGGTGAAAGCGATATTTTGTAAAGGCCCATAGAATCGGTATCCATTTCGGCAAATTGTAATTTGGAAGCACTAGTACTTCCCGGAAAAAGATCGGTAACATAAAATCTATAATTTGCATTGATCCCCTTATGGTTCAACTCTAATTTTAATAGCGAATCAATGGCAATGGTATCAATCCTCTGCTTATAGTTATTATAAGCGTCAAAGGATTCCTCTGATTTAAAAAAATCGGCCCCAAGTTTTGATGCATTTTTAAGATCATTGAACTCGGCGGTAAGATCAGTTTTGGAAAGCTTTGTTTTATTTAAGAACTCGGCGAAATAAGGGTTAGAGTTGTCCAATTTACCAACAGAATCTCGCGCAATATCTCTCGACACAAACCGGGTGATCTTATGCCCATTACTATCAATGGTGAGCTCTTGGATAAAACGAAAATTTCTGCTGCCATCGTTCATCCCCTTTACCTGTTTTTTTATGCGAACGCTTTTATAACTTAAGTTTGGATCAAGACGCTCAAGAGTTTGTTTGGTGAGGTTTAATGCCTCGTTCACTTTTTGTTCAAACACCTCTTCTTTTACCTTAAAATCACTTTTAATCCAAAAGATCTGAATGATGATCAGTGTAGCCATAGCTACCGAGAACAGAATAGTGATAAGGATAAGATGCTTACGCGTCATTTACCTTCAAAGGTAATAGATTAAATGTGTTGGCTTAACTAAAAATTCTTAAAATGATGAGGTGATCTTGCCTCTGAGTCTGCTCACAGCCTCATCAGCAGGAGCAATAGTTTCGTATGCATATTTAAGATCCTTATCAGCGATAACATCGCTCATGATACCGGAAATGGTGGTCATATCATTCAACACAAATTGCGCCTCTTTGCTTAAGTTGGCTTGACCTAGTAGAACAATGATATTATCCAATGTTTCTTTATGACGAATGATCGCTTTTACTATACCTTCCGATGGTGTATTTTTAGCAATTTGACATGAGGTATAAAAACCTTCAATCCAAACACCGGCAATAATAAGTGCTGATGTAGCAGGCCGATTGTTTTGTTTTAAGAGCTCGTCAGCTTGCCTAAACGCCATGGTAATTATTTGCAAAGTAGAGTCTTTATTATCGCGCTGAGAATCCATGCGATCGAACATACTTTGATCGAATGCTTTGTTTACACCAAGCTTTTGCGACAAAGAGTTCACGCATTTTAAGAAAAGAATACTTTCTTGAGTTTGATCAAAAACCCCGGCTACGCTAAGGTCAGATCCGTAAACCCCAAGATTTAATGCAATGTATAATTCAGTATTGTAGTTTTTTACATTACTCGGCTCGTTAAGTATTTGTGTATCGTATTCGAGTTTGTTTTCCGCAACCAATTTTAAGATCTCGCCTCTATCAGGTAAAGAATTAAATACATGTTCGGCTGTTTTTTTGGTCTTTTCAACCGCAAGGGCAACTTTTGCACTATCAACAGCCTCTTCAACATGCAAAGTATCATCTTGTTTCTCGGCATTTTTGCAGAAGGAAAGTCCAAAAAGAAGAGCTAGGACGAGTATGGTGTTTAAGTGATGCCTCATAAAAGGTTGTTAAACAAAGGTAATCAATTTTTTACTTTTTCACGCCTTTGTCGTAGTTTATTCGGCTAATTTCTTTCCCGCTTTTGTCGTAAAAAATCCACTCTCCGTGGGGAACGCTCTGAACTTTGCCTTTTCGGGAGTCTTTTATGATGGTATAATTGGTCTTGCTTTGAAGTTTCGAATTTGTGTAATAACTTAAACTGCTTCCGCTTAGTTTTCCTTCATCAAAGTGTTGAATTTTATTTATTCCCCCTGTTTCGTAAAAATATTTCCATTCCCCATTTTGATGGCCTTTACGGTATTTTCCCTTGGTATCTACAAAGCTCCCTTTTTCAAACCATTGTGTATAAGAGCCATGTTTGATAGCATTTACATAACTACATTCTTCACGCGGTGTACCATTTTCATACCAATACATCCACTTACCGTTCTTTTTCCCTTTGCTATTGTATTTTCCGTTGTAATTTAATTTCTCATTGGCGTACCATCCTGTCCATTCGCCTGTAATTGCTCCAGCCGTAAAACTTCCTTGATCTTTTTTTAAACCATTATCCCACCAACTGGTCCATAAACCCTCTTCTTTTCCTTTCACATAATTTCCTTCTTGTAGTTTGGTTCCATTCTCGAACCAAGTTGTCCATGTACTATCTTTCACATCATTAGTATAGTTTCCTCTTCGCCATTGTTGCCCGCCTTTATAATAATACCACCATGTTCCGGTTTTCTTATCATTTAAATAATCCCCTTCATTTTCAACTTTGCCGTTATTGTAATAATAGGTCCACTTACCTTCACGTAAATTATCAGTAAAGCTTCCAATCATTTCAGGTTTTCCTTCGGACGAATTAAATTTCCACACACCGTTTTTTTTGTTGTTTACAAAGTTCCCTTCACTTTTTAGTTTATGATTTGCATAATAACTCGAATAATAACCATTTAAAACACCATTTTCATAAATGGCTTCGTAATCTAACTCTCCATTGGGATGAAAAAAACGCCACTGCCCATCTTGCGAACCGCCTTTGTATTTTCCCATGGCTTTTATAACACCATTATCATACGTTGCTGTTAAGCTTCCATTACCTACGCTTACCAATTGATTTCCTTTAGAATCCCAAAGGTTGTAGAGGTACATTACGCTATCTTTATATTCTTTATCGCATTTAGGAGTGTTATTAGGATATACTTCGGTCCAATGTCCGCAGGGTTTACCTTTACAATAATCTTCTGTGCCGCGCATTTTGCCATCTTTATAATATAAAAAAACGCGACCCTCTTTTTTATCCCCTTCAAACATGCCATTGCTTTCCATTTGGCCATTATCAAAGTAATAGGTCCACGCACCTTCTTTTTTACCATTCACAAAATTCTCAACGCTTTTTTTCTTACCATTTTCGTAAAATGCTACCCAGGTGCTATCAGGAAAGTCGTTGGTAAATTTACTGACCTGCGCCAATTGCCCGTTTTTGTAACGATAGGTATTTGTTCCCCATTTTTTCCCGCGCACATATCGCTCTATGGCTTTTAGATCACCGTCTTCGTAATATAAGCACCAAGTACTGTCTTCTTTACCGTAATTGTAAAATCCTTTGCGGTTTAATTTTCCGTTTTTGTAATATTCGTAAAAAGCACCATGAGGCATGCCTTTATAAAAATCGGTTTCGGATTTCAGTTGAGTTTGTTCGTTATCGTAATACTCCTTTTTTAACTGGGAGTATCCAACAGAGCAAATAAAAACAAGTACAAGAATGAGTGACCTTTGCATGCCTTAAAAATAAAATACATAACTGCGCCAAAGCTGTTTGGTTACAAATGTTGTGAACAAACAATAGTTATTTAACGTAGGGCCTTAAGAAGAATTATTTGGGCGTGCCCCCGCTGCTGCAATTACCCATGCGGGGTCGGGCTTTTCGCTGCAATCTTTTCGCCTTTCCTTTTTACTAAAAATCACATGGGCACGGAAAGGCAAAAAGGATTTGCGCTACAATCCCTCACGCGGCTTTAGATAGAGTGAAGAAAAAAAAAGGAACCACAAGGCTCCCTTTTTCATTTCAAGTGCATCTGCGAATTAATTATTTTTAAAAAAATCATCATAACTCACTTCTTTGGTGTTTAATGAGCAGGTTGATTTTATTAATTCAAGCACTTTACGCGTATACATATTCTCGTAAATTTTTTGTGCTTCTTTTTCTTTGCTTAACAAGCTTGCTGCAATTTTAGTTATCTCTTCATCGTTTGCTTGTTGTCCGTATTTTGCATACTCTGAACGAATATATCCTTTTGCCTCTTCGGTAGCTTCTTCGTTGCCAACGGTAATGCTATTATCTTTAATGATCCTGTTCTCGATCAACTTCCATTGCATCGATTTAGCGTACATTGGATATTCTTTCTCTAATTGCTCTTCGCTCATTGGCTTTTCGTTAACGGCCAATAACCAACGTTTTAAAAACGCATCGGGTAAACCAATTCCTAATTTATCAACTAATGTTTTTTCAATTTCTGCTTGTAAAAATTTATCGGCATCCACCTGAAACATTAATCCTAATTCGTGTTTTACCTTGGTGCGAAATTCTTCTTCAGAATTTACAATACCCGGACCATATATCTTATCAAATAATTCCTGATCTAAAGCGGCATCATCTAAACGCGCAATGTTTTTTACAGTTAACTGTAAGTTTGCATTAAATGTTTCTGCTGTATCTTTATCAATGCCAAGCGACACACTTTTATCTAAACCGGTTTCGTAAAGATCATTTACGCTTAATACGATCTTATCTTCTTTTTTAACGCCAATTAATTTTGCTTTTCCGGCTTCGTTCTTTAAACGATCCAACCCTACGCTTGTGCTTTTGTAAACACCACCAGCTTTTATAGCGCCCGTTTCATCTAATTCGTTTATGTCAACAAATACCACATCTTTATCACCGGCAACTTCAGGGTTTATTGGTTTACCGTAATTACGACGAACGTCTTTAATGTATTTTTCAACTAACTCATCATCGATCTTTACAGTTTTATAATTGAAACTTATTTTAGTATCCAACTTCACGTCAAATTGTGGAGCTAAACCAATTTCGTAAGTGAATGCAAAATTTGTTTGCTTCTCAAAATCAACCGGAGCATCTTGCTTTGGCATTGGATTTCCTAAGATCTCGATCTTATTTTCTTCAATGAATTTATGAATAGATTCATTCAATAATTTATTGATCTCATCCACCATGATTTGAGTACCATATTGTTTTTTGATCATTCCTTCAGGAACTTTACCAGGACGAAACCCAGGCATTGAAGCCTGTTTTTGAACTTTCTTAATTCCTTCTTTAATTTTCGATTCGTAATCTGCCGGGCCAACTTGAATAGTTATTTCAGCATTTAAGTTATCGATCTCTTTCTTGGTGATATTCATCATTTTGATTTTAATTGGGCAGCAAAAATAGGTATTTTTTTACAGATGCCCTCCCCAAAAAGCGATAAAAAAAGCCCTGAGGCTTACGCTCAGGGCTTAAATTCGTTAAAACACCTTGTTAGTCGTCGGTTGGCTCCGGTGCCTGTATAGGTTTGGCTCGTTTAGATTTCATGCTGGCTGGCCAAAGTACATTAATGATCTCGTTGTGCACGGTAAGCATTGATTTACTGATGCCACCTACAATATTTACATTTTCGTTAGATTTATTTTTCCAAGTCCGCTTTACTTCTTCGTAAGTGCCATCACTTAAAAGGGTATAACATTTGATCATTTTTCCCTTTAAAACTTCGGCTTTGCCGCTATTGCAAGTGGCTTTACCACCCATTCTGCTGCTAATGATCACATCGGTATAAACACCATCTTTAATTTCTTCAGCACCGCGCTCTTCAAATTTAACAGCCCATTTGTTATAACAATTCAACTCTATTTTTTCTTCCTTTTGTGCTATTGCCACGTTTAAAGTAAGGGCAAAGAAGAGGGCGAACATCGATTTTGTTTTCATAGTATTGTTCTGTTTTATAAATTGGAGAAATAAACAGAGTTTAAATATAGAAAAAAACTATTATATCACATAAAAACAGAGAAAAGAAGGTTTTTGTTAAATCTAAACTCTTACACCTATAACGCAAACATCGTCAACTTGGTCAAGGCTTCCTTTCCAGGCACTAAAAGTGTTTTCGATCACCATTTTCTGTTCAGTCATGCTTTTTTCGCTGTTGGCAAGTAACAATTCCTCTAATTGTTTGTATTTGAATTTTTTCCCTAATGGTCCGCCAAACTGATCGGCATAACCGTCGGTAAATGTATAAATGATATCCCCTTTTTTTAGTTCTATCTCATTAAATGTAAAAGACAAATTATCGTTGTGTCCTTTTCCAACCGATAATTTGTCGGCTTTACAAATAAGTAACTCATTATTTCGGCAGACATAGAACGAATTATTAGCTGCAGAGAACTGTAGCTTCATTTTTTTAAGTTCAAGCTTGCAAAGTACAGCATCCATTCCATCTTTACTTTCATCGGTAGAACCATATGGGTTTAATACAGAGATGATCTCTGTTTTCACATTATTAAGGATCTTGTCAGGGGCATAAATACGTTTTTCGACGATGGTCTCGCTAAGCTTACTGATATTTAATAGACTCATAAATGCTCCCGGCACACCATGCCCGGTGCAATCGGCGGTGATGTAAACAAAACCCTCAGGAGTATTTGTGGCCCAATAAAAATCGCCACTCACCACATCTTTGGGTTTAAAAAACACAAAGTGTTCAGGAAAGTTAGTATCCAATAAATTATCGCTTGCCAATAACGCATACTGGATCCGCTTAGCGTAACGGATGCTATCCAATATTTCTTTTTGTTTTTCTTCAATAAGATGCTTTTGTTTTTCGGCTTCGGTTCTTTGCTGGTCAATAATAATATTTTGTTTTTTGATCAATCTAAATCGCGTAAAAATAAAATAGGAAAATCCGCACAAAACTAGCAAGCCAATTATAAGAGCATAACGCGCAGTTCTTTCTTTATCCAAACGCACATTCACCACCTCAACCTCAGCAAGATTTACTTTTTCCTGTTCGGCAAATTTTACGCTGTCGGCTACCGCCCTCTTATCATAATCGTGTTTTAGTTCAAGTTTTACAAGATCACGGCTTCGGTTGATCTTTTCGAGCGAATCACTCAATTTGTCTTTTAACGATTGGGCATAATACGCAGCTTTAAAATTTCCGATCTCTCGGTAAGCATCTGCTAAAAGTCCATTTGCAAATTCAGCATTTCCCATACCTTCCGGATCAGTTTTAAGAGATTCCTCGCAAAAAGTTATCGCTTCATTATATCTCTTTAGGCGAATCAAACTAAAAGCCATGTTAGAACACCCATTTGCAATAGAGGATCTATAATTTATTTTTTTGGAGACCTCAATACATTTTTTTAAGTAATGCATGGCCGAATCATACTTTTTGAGTTCGTTGTAAAGCGAACCAAGATTGCTGTAAGAGTTACTTAAGTCGTGAAGATTTTCGCTATTGATATTTGTTTCAATGGCCAGTCGGTAATGTTGTTCAGACAAATCGTATTCTTTACGACTTTTATACACCATCCCCAAGCCAGCATAAGCTGTACCAAGCGAAACATTGTTTTTTGAGAGCTTTGATATACGAACACTTTTTTGCGCCGCTTCGAGCGCCTTATCAAGCTCTCCAAGGTCTTTGTAAATAACGGCAATGTTATAGTAGTTGTTTTGTACGCTGCTATAATCTTTCATTCGCTCTTTGAGCTCAATGCTTTTAAGATTATAATCAAGCGCTTTGGGACCGTCGCCCAGGTCCATGTATACAACACCAATATTTCCTATGGCAATTCCAATATCTTTTTCGCTTTTTAATTTTGTAGCCAGATCAAAACTTTCATTATGATATTTAAGACCTAGTTTGTAATTACCAATATTAGTATAACAAATAGCAAGCCTTCTATAGGCCACAATAAGCTTATAGAGACAATTATTTTTTTGAGCAATAGTTATAGCAATGTGGCCATACTTTATACCCGAATCAGGAACGTTATTAGCATAGATGGGCCAAATAAGATCATTAAGCGCCTGAAGTTTTATAGTATCGTGAGCCGAGCTAAAATAAATAGTGCGTAGCGAATCAATTTTTCTGCTTTGAGAAAATGTTTGTTCTGTTAAAAACAGTAATGCAAAGAGGGAGTAGATATAAAATCCTTTTTTCAAAGTAATTAAAAGTACCAATTATTTACGAGTATGGTATTTAATATTTCATACTAAAAAGTAGAGCTAAACCTATCTATTTTCGTAATTGCTACAATTTATGGCAACACTTTGCTGGTTTCTGTAGTTACTTTACAAGTTCAAATTAAAGAAATATGCTCATAAAAACATTTGGATACACAGTACAAGGCATAAGCGCAACCCAAGTAACCGTTGAGGTGAACGTAACGCAAGGAATAAATTTTTACTTGGTTGGTTTGGCCGATAGCGCTATTAAAGAAAGTCAACAACGCATTAATGCCGCATTAAGAAATACAGGATTTAAAATGCCTGGTAAACAAATTACCGTTAATATGGCTCCGGCAGATATTCGTAAAGAGGGATCGGCCTATGACCTTACAATTGCCTTAGGAATTTTGTCGGCATCCGAACAAATTATGGTTGAGCGAATGCAAGACTATGTGATCATGGGAGAGTTAGCGCTTGATGGAGAAATAAGGCCACTGCGCGGGGCTTTGCCAATTGCAGCAAAAGCAAAACAAGACGGGTTTAAGGGAATTATTTTGCCCGAACAAAATGCTATGGAAGCAGCGGTAGTTGCCGGCCTTGATGTGTACGCTGCCAAAAGCATTAGCGAGGTGATCGCTTTTTTTAGTGGAGATGAAAACGCGCTGCGAAAAATGGAGATTAATATCAACGAAACGTTTTCAAATGAATTAACCAATGTAGATTTTGATTTTGCCGATGTAAAAGGACAAGAAAGCATTAAACGTTCTATGGAAATTGCAGCAGCGGGAGGACATAATATAATTTTGATTGGTCCACCCGGCGCCGGAAAAACCATGTTAAGTAAACGTTTGCCATCTATTTTACCTCCGCTTACATTGGATGAAGCACTTGAATCAACAAAGATCCATAGTGTTGCAGGCAAAACCTATAAAGGGCATGTTGGTTTATTAACGCAAAGGCCCTTTAGAAATCCGCATCATACCATTAGCGATGTGGCCCTGGTTGGTGGAGGTAATAATCCTCAGCCCGGCGAAATTTCGCTAGCACACAATGGCGTTTTATTTTTAGATGAACTTCCTGAATTTAAACGCACCGTTTTGGAAGTGATGCGCCAGCCACTCGAAGACCGAATTGTAAGTATTAGTCGCGCAAAATTTAGCGTAGAGTATCCTGCAAGTTTTATGTTGGTGGCAAGCATGAATCCGTGTCCTTGTGGTTATTATAACCATCCTGAAAAAGAATGTGTTTGTTCATCAGGCGTGGTGCAAAAATACCTCAATCGCATTTCGGGGCCTTTGCTCGATCGTATTGATCTACATGTGGAAGTTACTCCTGTATCATTTGGAGAATTAAGCAACAAGCAAACCAGCGAATCGAGCGCCAGTATTCGAAAACGGGTGATAAAAGCGCGCGCTATTCAAACGCAACGCTATAATACCAACGAAGGCATTTATTGTAATGCACAAATGCGAACTAAAGAACTAAAATTATATTGCGAGTTGAACGAGGCCGGAAATTCATTATTAAAGAACGCCATGGATCGATTGGGGCTTTCGGCACGCGCTTATGATAGGATCCTTAAAGTAGGCCGTACAATTGCCGATATGGATGGTTGCGAGAACATTGAAGCGCAACATATTGCCGAAGCCATACAGTTTAGAAGTTTAGATAGAGAAAATTGGGCAGCGTAAGAAAAAAGTTTTAACTTTAATTACTAACGAATATGATCCTTTGAAGCGCGTAAAGATATATCTACTTGTTTTTTTATTGAGTATTGGTAATACTTTCTCGCAAGTGGATCATATAAAATTCTTAAAAGAATTCAAAGCCGCCGATCGTAAAGGCAAAGTAAAACTTGTTGCGAGTGTTGATTTTTGCAATTTAAAAGACATCTATCCCCAATTAAAAGATACGCTTGATCTTATCCGAAGAAAAATCTTTACTAACTCTTCCAGCAAAGAAGCAAAATTCCTGTTTGATAAAATTGATGTGAGCATGTACGTGTGTAACAAGCAATTTTCTAAAGCTGCTATTTTAGTGGAGAGTAGCTTAAGTTCGCATGTGCGTGATATTTACGATTCGCTGTATTGTTATATTCAATTGAAAGAAGCGTTCATTAACCTCAATAATTTAAATAAGGCCATTGAAGCAAACACCATGTACGATAAGTTGGCTACTCGCTCCAAGGAAAAAAAGTATTTGAACCAAATCACAAAAAAAAGTAGGATCTACGACGCATTTGGTTTGAACCGACAGGCGGTTATTGAAAAACGAAGAGAGTTCATAGAAGAATACCCTTTAAGGAAACACGATACAGACTTTGTGGCGGGGTACTTAAATGATGTGGGCGTTTATTTTAATCGCATGAAAATGTCGGATAGCGCTATTCCTTATTTTGTAAGAGCCACCGAGCTTATCACAAAAAAGCTATCATACTCACCCAACAAACCAAATTATCAATTTTTTAAAGGATTGATAGAGGGAAATATGGCATTTGCATACACCAATAAAGGCGAATACAAAAAAGCACTCCCGTATTTGAAAACAGATATTTATTATAGCAAACGTGTGAATGATATGGAAAGTGCTTTCAATAGCAGCATTCTTTTATCAAGGTGTTATATAAAATTACAGCAATTGCATTTTGCTCAACAATATGCCGACAGCGCCGAGCAAATTAGCTTAGCATATACACAGCCGCGCATCCAATTAAAATTATTGTATTTACAGGGCGAATTGATGGACGCGTTAGGAAATGCATCGCAAGCTGTGAATAAATTTAAAGCGTATATGAGTTTGAAAGATTCGATAAGTAACCGCGACAAAGAACTTCAATTGATCAATCAGCAAGTGGCATTAGACATTCAGAAAAAGGAGTTAGAATTATCTGAGAAAAGTGAGCTCATTAAAAATTCGTTGATAAACGAAGGCAAACAAAAAGTGTTCAGGGCCTACCTAATGGCAGGTCTTATCATCACAATAATTTTGATTGGCTTTTTGTTTTATACTAATAATAACAGTAAAAGACGTGAGGAAGAGTTGGAAATCAAGAATCAGCAGATCCAGATCCAGAACAAACAGATAGAAACTTCGTTGAACGAAAAAGAATTATTATTGCGTGAGATCCACCACCGCGTAAAAAATAATCTGCAGATCATCAACAGCGTTATTAATTTGCAATCAGATAAAACACAAAACGTTGAATTAAACGAAGTGCTTTCGGAATTAAAAGGAAGAATTTCATCCATTGCATTAACACACCAAATGCTGTATCAAAGAGGAACAAGCAGTAGCGTTGTACTCTGTGAATATCTTCAAAATCTTATTGCCCAGATCTATACAAGTTACGAGAATGAGCATATAAAAGTGAACTTTAATTGCAACAATAAGGAATTCATTATTAATATTGATACCGCAATTCCTCTTGGGCTTTTGGTGAACGAGATCATGACTAACGCTTTTAAACATGCGTTCAAAAAAACTCATGCCTTGCCGGCGGGCAAGAAAGAGGGCATTATCCAAGTTGATGCGAATGTTTCATTAAAACAAGTGGAGCTTACTATTAAAGATAATGGGGTAGGACTTCCTGATAATTATAATGATATGATGAACAAGCCTTCAAGCTTAGGCTTTGAGCTTATTGCCATTTTAGTAGAGCAAATAGACGCGAAACTGGAGATAAAAAACAATGACGGCGCTTGTTTTGTGTTGAATTTTAAAGCTTAGAGTATCCTCTTTAAATTAATATCGGCTGGCACTCTAAAGATCATAGGGAATTTCTCAACCTTAACCGAACTCGTATCCAAACCAAAAGCCCTTGATTCGCTCAAGCTGAAATTCTTTAATAAGAAATAAAAATTCAAAATTAGTTTTTGGAAGAATGGTAATTCATTGTCGTACGATAAATATTTCTCGATCACCACAAATTTAAAGTCGCCAATGATGTTATTCTTATTTAGCGATTCGTAACGGCTGGTGATATCAACTTCTTTATTGCTTACAAGATCCTCAACAACTTTGCGGAACATTAAGTTCACGCGAGGAGCCACTCTAAATCCTAAGCGGAAATCAACGCGAATAATATCATCTTCGGCCACGTGCGTTACCTTGTAGTCCATGCGGTAAGGCTCATCCATTACATCCACGTGCACAAACCAATAAATATCGGCGCGTTTTGGTCGTTTTTGTAAAATAGAATAAATTACTTTTGCTTCTATCTCGTCAACCTGATTTGCACTGGTCATATACACTAAATGCGTGGCATACTTTGGAATACTTTCGTCTCTGCTAAGATCAACCAATTTACTCATATGATCAGCCAATTTTACCATATCCACATAGCGTTGTCTTATAAGCTTTGAAATGTACCAACATCCCATCACAATGGATAATACAACCGCAATGATCAATGTGATATAACCACCTTTCGGAAATTTCTCGAGGTTAGCAATAAGGAAACTAACTTCTACAACTATATAAGTTGGAATAAATAGATACAGGAACCAGTTCGGAAATTTTTTGACACGCATAAAAAACGCCAGCAAACGCGACGACATGAACATTCCTAAAATAATGGTTAAACCATAAGCAGCCTCCATGTTAGAGGATTCGCGGAAGAACAACACAACTGCAACACATCCAAAATACAACAACCAATTAATGGAAGGAATATACATTTGCCCCTTTAATTCTGTTGGATATTTGATCTTCACTTTAGGCCAAAAATTAAGTCGCATAGCCTCATTTATTAAGGTGAACGAACCACTTATTAAAGCCTGTGATGCCACAACAGCTGCAATAGTAGCAATGGCAACGCCAACCGGTAAGAACCAGTTAGGCATAATAGTGTAAAAAGGAATAAGGCCATTTAACTTTTCTCCGTCGTGCGCCGTTAACCATGCGGTTTGCCCCATGTAATTTAGCACAAGCATTGATTTTACAAAGATCCAACTGATACGAATGTTTTTTCTTCCACAATGTCCCATATCAGAATACAACGCTTCGGCTCCGGTTGTACACAAAAAAACAGCGCCTAATAACCAAAATGCTCCAGGATAATTGATCAGCATTTCAATTCCATAATAAGGATTCAGTGCTTTTAAAACGCTTAAGTGGCCGCTTAATCCTATCAAACCAAAAACACCAAGCATTATAAAATATACTAGCATTATAGGACCAAAAAATTTTCCTATGAATTTTGTTCCGAATTGTTGAATAAAGAACAGCCCTGTGATAATGGCAATAACAATTGGCACAGTTTGAATATCAGCGAACGCCGGAAGCATTCGTAATCCCTCTACCGCCGAAGCAACAGAAATAGGCGGTGTAATAATCCCCTCTCCAATAATACAACAACCACCAATAATAGCAGGAAACACCAACCATTTTACTCGCGCTTTTTTTACTAAAGTGTATAAAGCAAATATTCCACCCTCTCCTTTGTTATCGGCCTGAAGGGTAAATATCACATACTTTATGGTTGTTTGAAGTGTAAGAGTCCAAAAAATAAGAGACATGCTTCCAATAATGACATTTGCTTTTATTGGCCCGCCGCCTACAATAGCCTTCATTACGTATAGAGGAGAAGTACCTATATCACCATAAATGATACCAAGAGTAACAATGAGGCCGGCAAGTGTGATCTTGTTTAATTGATTCTGATGTTGGGATGCCATTTAATTGAGGCGAATAAAGCGAAGCAAAATTACTATAAAAATGAATGTCACGCCAAAAATTAGATAAAACAATCAAAAAGATTGTTTACAGCCATAAAAACATGAATTAACAGGCATTTAACGTCGTTTAAGGCAATAAATTTGTGGCTTTTCGTTAAATAGATTAACTTTAAAGGACAATAGGTTTTGGCAATGAGAAGGTTACTTTTAATACTAATTTTGTTCTGTGTTTATTTTTCAAAAGCAACGCACAATCGGGCCGGCGAAATACTATACACGCGTATAGCTCCTTATACGGCTACAGTTAATGGCAATGTAGTTCCTGTTTACTGGTACAGATTCCAAATCAATACTTACACAGAAATTAACAGCCCCGGAGGTAATGCCGATCGTTGCAAACTTACACTCCACTTAGGAAACGGCGATACCATTGTTTGCCCACGTGTAAATGGCCCTCCAACAACATCAGGCGGCGATTGCAGCGGAACGCGCGACGGAGTGGCCCTTGGCCCTTTCACTCAAGTTAATACTTATACAGCGCAGTACCAATACTTAAATGCAGGCATTTACAAGGTTTATATGTACGACCCTAATCGTAATTTTGGAGTAATTAACGTACCGTTTTCTGTTAACCAACCGTTTTATCTTGAGTCATATTTAATGATTAATAATTTCACAGGAGCAAATACAGCACCTGAGTTTACTGCCCCACCATTAGATGATGCCTGTTTTGGAATTTGTTTTTATCATAATCCAGGTGCATTTGATATTGATGGCGATAGTTTAAGTTATGCCTTAACCGAATCTCGAGGCGTAGATCAGTTTGGAAATATAGGGACGCCAATTCCGGGATACAGCTGGCCAAATTTGGTGGCTTCTCCTATTGGTACTTATAGTATCAACCCTGTTACAGGAACTTTAGCATGGTGTTCTGCGCAAAAAACAGGAGAGTATAACTTAGCATTTATAGTTTACGAATGGCGCAAGAACACCGCGGGACAGTATTCCATTATTGGTTATGTATTGCGTGATATGCAAGTAACAGTTAAGCCTTGCCCAAATAATTTACCTCCCAATTTTACTGTTCCAAACGACACTTGCGTTATTGCAGGAGCGGCCATTACAAAAACAATTAGTGTTACCGATGGCAACGGATCTAACTTTGTTCAATTGTATGGTTATGGCGGGCCATTTACCTCAATATCACCACCTGCTTCTTTATCACCTAATTTTACGCTAACGCCCTACGAATCTGTTTTCCAATGGTCAACCAATTGCGGATTGATCCGTAGGCAACCTTATCAGATCACCATTAAAGCAGAAGATCAACAAACACCGAGGTTAGTTGTATTTAAAACATTTAATATTCGCGTTGTTCCTCCGGCCGTAACAAATGTATCGGCAACGCCGGTAGGCTCGAATATAAAAATTACTTGGACACCAAGCACATGTTTTACATCGGCAAATCCAATACTACGTTACGAAATTTATCGTAAGAACGACTGTGTTGCGCCAGTTTATGAGCCCTGTAAAGAAGGCGCACCGGCTGGTTTTGTTTTAACCGGAACCACAACTTCTACCGCATCACAATTTACGGACACTAATGGTGGACAAGGATTAGTTGTAGGCCAAGACTACAGTTATATTGTTGTTGCCGTGTATGCAGATGGTTCTACTAGTTTTGGAAGTTCAAGCGTGTGTACAAAATTAAAACGCGATGTTCCAATTTTACTTAACGTGGATGTTCTTTCTACAGGAACATCAACAGGGAGCGTGTATGTACGTTGGGCAAATCCTTTAGCAAACACCGGTAATTTGGACACTTTAATTTTAAGTGGTCCGTATACTTACAATCTTTTACATAAACCTGTTTCGGCAAGCACATTTAGCATTGTGCATACTGTAACGCAAGCACAATTTTACCAACTATTTAATTCGGCATCCACTACATTTACATATACAGGAATTAATACGGTTGTTGGCGCCGTAGAATATAAAGTTGAATTTAGTTCGGGCACAACAACTGTTGGAACATCTCAACGCGCCACCTCGGTATTTTTAACAGCAACCGGCGGCGAACGAAAAGTAAAATTAAGTTGGACATCGCAAACGCCTTGGAATAATTATAAGTACACGGTGTTTAGGAAAAGTCCGGCGCAAACTACATTTACAGCTATTGCCACTACAGCATCTATAGCTTATACCGATTCTGTTAATGTAGCAAACGGAAGTACGTATTGTTATTATATTTTAAGTGAAGGAAAATATTCCGACCCATCTATAGAAGATTCATTATTGAACAAGTCTCAGGAAGCTTGCGGAACGGCAGTTGATATTACACCACCATGTGCGCCAACGTTAACTATTACCTCAGATTGCATCACCGGTTTTATTGGTTTAACTTGGAACAATTTAACTTCAAGTTGCGCCAATGATGTAGTTAAATATTACCTCTACAAAAAAGAAACCGAAGAGGCACAGTATGTTTTAATTGATACGTTACAAGGAGCAGCCTCTACATCTTATCAGTTTGATGGCTTGCCCGACATTGCAGGTTGTTTTGCAGTAGCGGCAGTTGATTCGGGAGGAAATGTTGGTAATAAGAGCGTAGAAGTGTGCATTGATAATTGTCCTGAATTTGATTTGCCAAATATTATTACGATCAATGGTGATGGTGCTAACGATTTCTTTAAGGCTATTCGCGTAAGGCATATCAAAGAAATTGACCTTTACTTATACGACCGATGGGGAACTTTGGTTTATAAAACAAAAGATCCCTTATTTAAATGGGATGGAACAAGTATTTTTAGCAGCCGTAAAGTAAGCGATGGAACATTCTTTTATATATGTGATGTGTACGAAAAACGCGTTAAGGGTATTAAAAAACGATCACTCAAGGGCTGGTTACAAGTTGTAAATTAATTTCGTGATACTTACAGAACAGCCGCAGCAAATTAAAATTCACAAACCTTTACTAAACGGTATAGCCTCTTCATTGGCTATGATATTTAACGAGAACAGGTATAGCGATAAAGTACTCGAAAAACTTTTTAAGCAAAACAAACAATGGGGCTCTCGCGATCGTAAGTTTGTGGCCGAAAGCGTTTATGATATTACACGACACTTTAGTTTATTAACGCATTTAGCTCAAACAAAAAATAATTATTGGTTCATCACTTCTGTTTATTTTGTTCTTAAAAATATTGAATTGCCGTCTTGGCCCGAATTCAAACACGTGAACAAAGAGTTGATCATAGTAGAGTATGAAAATTTAAGAACTGATTTTAATACATTCAATTCGTACCCCGAAGTGTTAGCTGAGGTTTGCACCCAAGAATTGGGAAAAGAAAAATGGGAGAGAGAAGCATTAGCCATGAACACAATGGCAGAAGTTGTTTTAAGAGTAAACACATTAAAAACAAACACAGCCGAGTTACAAAAAAAATTGTTAGGCGAAAAAATTGAAACAGAAAAACTAAAAGATCATGAGAATACATTGATCCTTAAAAAACGCGGTAATGTTTTTTCTACGGCGGCTTTTAAAGAAGGATTGTTTGAGATCCAAGATCAAGGCTCGCAACAAATAGTTGTATTTTGTAAACCCGAACCAAAACAATTTGTTATAGATGCTTGCGCGGGTGCAGGAGGGAAAAGTTTAGCTTTGGCTGCTTTAATGCAAAATAAAGGTCGTATCATAAGTATGGATGTTGGTCAATGGAAACTTGATGAATTAGCCAAACGTGCCAAAAGAGCAGGGGCATTTAATATTGAAACAAAACTCATTGATAAACCAGAGGCAATGGAACGCTATAAAGAAAAAGCAGATCTGGTTTTGTTGGATGTGCCTTGCAGCGGACTGGGCGTTTTAAAACGAAACCCTGATACTAAATGGAAATTCAATATAGCCACTTTTGGAAAAACAAAAGAACTTCAGCAACAGATATTGAACGATTATTCTACCATGGTAAAGTTGGGAGGAACATTGGTTTATAGCACTTGCAGTATTTTACCTTCAGAGAATGAAGAACAGGTAAAACTGTTCATACAAAAAAATAATTCATTTGTTATAATCGACGAAAAAATGATCTATCCGAGCGAAGGATTTGACGGATTTTATATGTGTAAATTAAAAAGAAATTAAAAATGAAAAAATTAATTATTCTGTTAACATTAATTTTATCAGTTGGTTTATCGGCACAAAATATACGCGATGTGGATGCTGAAACGTTTAAAAAATTAATGGAAGACAAAAAAAGCATTGTTATTGATTTGAGAACACCAAGCGAGATCAAAACCAAAGGAAAAATAAAGAACGCAGTAGAGTTAGATTTTTTAGCTTTGGATGCCGAAGAAAACATAAAAAAACTCGACAAAAAGAAAAGCTATCTGATCTATTGCGCGGGCGGAGGAAGAAGCGGCGACTGTAAGGACCTAATGGTTAAAGAGGGATTTAAGAATGTAGTAAATCTTGCAAAAGGCTTCGACGATTGGAAGAAAAAGGGATTAGAGGTTGAAACCGTTAAATAAAGATGAGCCCCACCAATTACTGAAAAAAAATCTTAGATTTATATTCTGGCTGGATTTAAAACATATTCGGTATTAGATTCTCATCGAGACAGGGTCTCTACTGTTGAATTTTGGGACAACGGCATCATTTACATTAAAATTGACGATAAAGCCGACATTGAACTTAGCGATGCGAAAGGACAATATAATTTTTTACTCTCTAAGTTTGATGGAAAAAACAAACATAAAGTTTTAGTTGCTCCAGGAAAATACACTAATCTAACAAAAGAGGCCCGGGAATTTTCGCAAAGACCGGAATCAAATAACATGACCCTTGCAACGGCAGTAATTACAACATCACTTGCTCATCGAATAGTTATTAATTTTATGATCAGCATAATTCATCAGCAAACCATGAAAATGAAAATGTTTGATTCAAAGGAAAAAGCCATAGAATGGCTTCTTAAACAAACTAATAAATAAAATTAAAAACCCTCCGATAATTTGGAGGGTTTTGTTTTTTGTAGAAACTACTTTTTAGCACTTTTTTTAGCTGCTTTTTTAGGAGCTTCTTTTTTCTTGGTGCTTTTTTTAGCTGCTTTCTTTTTCTTAGGACGCTTTACACCGGTTGAACCAATGTGTCGCTTACCTTTTTTGGTTTTTTTGTCGCCTTTGCCCATTTTGAGATTTTTATTTGGATAAAAATATAAAAATATATCCAAACAAAATACATAAACGTATATTTACATTAAAAATCAATTGTTGAAAAACACCTTTCATAAGCAGGAACGATTATCGGGCAAAAAGGCTATCGACCTTCTCTTTGCTAAAGGAAAGGGCTCCAGCATTGCGCCACTAAAGCTCGTCATTAAAACCTCTTTAAATACCCAGATCTTCCCTGCAAGGGCCATGTTTGTAGTGCCTAAGAAAAAATTCAAGAGGGCTCACGACCGCAATCTCCTTAAACGCCGCATGCGCGAAGCATACCGAATTAACAAGAACAGTTTTTATGCTGCATTAAATGAAAAAGGACTTAAAGTTAGCTTCGCCCTGATTTATATGAGCGGTAAAGCCGATACTTACGCGGTAATACAAAAGTCGCTCATTGATCTTTTAAGTCAAAGCGTTAATAAATTAAAATCCCCATCGCAAACTAAAATTATTGATTAACTTTATTGAAGAATTTTTCAACGTCAATGAAAGTAAAAATCATTTATAAAAAAATCAGCATCGCGCTTCTTATCCTGTGCATTAGCATTGGTGGAATTTCTTTTACGCAAGATTATTTTGAGATCAGCAAAAATCTCGACATTTTTAATACGCTTTACCGCGAGCTCAACGTGTCGTATGTTGATGAAACAAAACCCGGGCAATTAATGAAAACGGGAATCGACGCTATGTTGAATTCATTAGATCCTTACACAATTTATTATCCTGAAAACGAAATTGAAGACTACCGTTACATGATGACAGGAGAGTATGGCGGAATTGGAGCAACGGTTTTTGACAATGATGGCAAAATTCTTATCAATGATCCATATGAAGGTTTTGCTGCTTTTAAAGCTGGATTAAGAGCCGGCGATCAAATTGTAGGAGTTAACGGAAGTAATGTAGTTGGAAAACGTACAGATCAAATCACCGGTTTATTAAAAGGACAAGCAGGCACTCCTGTAAAATTAAAAGTGATAAAGGTAGGGCAAACAAGTCCTGTTGAATTGAATATTGTTAAAGAAGAAATCAAAACGCCTGCCGTTCCATATCATGGAGTGTTGAGTGATAACCAAACAGGATATATTTTATTAACGCAATTTACCGAAGGGTGCGCTAATCAAGTAAAGGATGCTTTGGTTGATCTAAAAGGGAAAGGTTGTAAAAACATCATTCTTGATCTGCGAAGTAATCCGGGAGGGCTATTAACCGAAGCAGTGAATATTGTGAATTTGTTTGTTTCTAAAGGCGTTGAGGTGGTTTTTACAAAAGGAAAAATTGCGGAATGGGACAAAACATATTTGTCTGTAAATAATCCCATTGATACATTAATGCCATTAGTGGTAATGGTTGACGAAAGTTCTGCATCTGCTTCCGAAATTGTTTCGGGCGCTTTGCAAGATCTTGACAGAGCAGTTATTGTTGGCCAACGCACTTACGGAAAAGGATTAGTTCAACAAACGCGCGATCTTATTTATAATACCAAAGTAAAAGTTACGGTTGCTAAATATTATATTCCAAGTGGACGTTGCGTGCAAGCGCTGGATTATAGTAATAAAGATGAAGATGGTCGCGTTGAAAAGGTGCCAGATAGTTTGATCACTGCATTTAAAACAAGAGGTGGCCGTATTGTTTATGATGGAGCAGGCGTAGTGCCCGATATTAAAACTGTTCACGAGAAGATAGGAATGATAAGCATTGCTTTGTACAACAAACATCACATATTTAATTTTGCAACAAAATATTATTTGGGCCACAAAGATATATTACCAGCTAAAGATTATAGATTAAAAGAAGAAGAGTATCAAGAATTTTTGACGGAGATCAAAGGCAAGGATTACTCGTATAAATCAAAGAGCGAAATAGAATACCAAGAACTCAAAAAGCAATCGATAGAAGAAAAATATTACGATGGTTATAAAAATGAGATAGAAGATTTAGGAAAAAAAATAGAGGAAGGAAAAAAAGAGGACCTGGTAGTTCACAAGCCGGCGATCATTCATTTATTGGAAAAAGAGATCATCTCGCGGTATTATTTTCAAACCGGTAAAATTGAGTATGGATTAAAGACGGATCCGGACATTGCTTTAGCGCTTAATCTTTTAAAAGAAGACAATAAAGTAAAAACAATTTTAAGCACAAGAGAAAAGCCTACTAAACCTTTCAACGTGTATAAGCGTTTTTAAAAGATCCTTTTTGCGATTCATCTCCAAAATACGACCCGAATATTTTTTTGTATTGATCGCTCTTTTTTTTGAGTGGCGTTTCAATAAGGTAACACCACCTTTTCAGGTACCCGACGAGTTCAATCATTTTTACAAATCTTATCTTATATCACAAGGAGATGTTATGCCTGTGGAACAGGATAAGCGCCTTGGAGGAAACATTCCATATAGCATACGTGAATTCATATTTCCATTTCAGAAAGTTGCCACTAATATAAAATATACCACAAGCGAAGGAGAGATCAATCACACATTCAATATTAAGTTCAGTAAAAAGGATTCGCTCTTTATTGATTTCCCAAACACCGCCATTTATTCGCCGATATCATACTTGCCTCAAGCTTTGGCTTTATACATCTCACAAAAATGTAATGCCTCGGTTGGTAGAATGTATTATAACGGAAGATATTTTACTTTTTTGTGTTGGCTCATTGGAATGTTTTTTGTGATACGAATGATCCCATATGGCAAATGGATGATCACACTTTTAATATTGTTGCCCATGAATTTATACGTTGCCAATTCATTTAGTGCAGATACGGTTACCAATATCATCTCCTTACTTTTTATTGCCTATGTTTTAAAACTCTCGCTTCAGGTAGAAAAGATCACTTACCAGAATATTTTATGGATGTTTGTAATGATAGCATTATTAGCCTTTGCAAAAGTGGTTTACATTGGCTTGGTGGTCATCCTCTTTGTTATTCCGCCAAAACAATTTAAGAATATTTACTTTTACATATCCGGCTTAGCATTTCTTCTACTAAGCGCTTTTCTTATAGCAAATTATTGGTCGGGAGTAGTTTTAGAATACTACATGCCATATATAAATTACAATCCCGATTTTAGAAACGGTATTTGTTTATCTAATTGCGGCAATTACTATATCCAAAAGCAATTGATCCTCGACCACAATTGGTATTTTTTAAATTTGATCTATCGAACCATTGTTGATCACCCTATTACATACTTAAGCAGTTATATTGGTACTTTTGGCAACATGGATCTTTTTCTTTCCAAAACTGTTACCTACTGGGCGTATGCCGGTATATTTTTTGTTGCGCTCACAGAAAAGAACGAGAAAGTAACAGCTTTAATTTTTAAACCTATTTTTATTGTGGCTGTATTTATCTCGTTTGTTCTGCTGTTACTTTCTCAACATCTTTCTTGGGATTGTGTTGGCGAAGGGGTGGTTGATCTTATTCAAGGACGTTATCTTATTCCGCTTATGCCATTACTATTCCTTGTTCTTTCAAATACATTTTCAAAATACTATTGGCTTTCTCCGCCTGTTGTTTTGATTGCAGCACTTTTTCTTAATCGTATATCGTGTAAAACTATTTATCCTAGATATTTTCAGGATTCGTATGACAAAAAAATCGAATTCTTTTGCGATGCTGAAAAACTGAACGAAAAAGGAGAGTATATTACAACTAACGATTCTATTTTTTTAGAAGCTGGTAAATTTCGAACCGATTCATTTGCACATAGCGGTAAATACTCTGCGTACTTTGATCCGTGGATCCAATATAACATGACCTATAGATTTAAAAATTTAAAACGAGGAGACCTCATAGAAATATCGGCATGGAGAAGAGGAAAGATCGGCGAATTAGTTGTTACGGGGCACGGCAAAGGAAAAAATTGCGAAGATTTTTTCTATAACAACAGTACTATCCATTATTACGATAGCAAGGGCTGGGGATATTTGAACACGGCGTTCACAATTGATAAAGCCTGCGATAACAATGAGGTGATGTTTTTCTTATGGTGTCCGGATAGTACTAAGCGTGCTTATTTTGATGACGTGAAGTTTAGCGTTAAGCAATTCAAGGGGAACTACCTCGACAGCATTTATATAGTTAAATAATAGAACCTCAAAAAGTATTTTTTATTATTTGGGCGCCTTATCGGGCTATCACTTCAAGCTTGTTTGTCCTTTGCTATGTTCGTCGCACTGCGGGGTCTGCCCAGAAAAAGCGAAGCCTACTCGTTGCGCAAACATTACGCAAATAACTGCGCAGGGCTTTTAGCTTCAATCGCTGGCGCAGCATCGCGGTTAAGTTTACGGTAAAAAAATACAAGTTCATAGTACAGCGTTAAAGATCTCCGACAGAATATTATGCGCGAATTTTGAGAGACGCCTAAAATAGTGTGTAAACTAAAATGTATGTTTTTAATGTAATAGTTCAACTTCGGATGTAACAAAGAAAATGAATGCTTAGCAAAAACTAAATAAAATCTTCTCGTTTAAAATAGTCAACAATAGCATCTATTATCAATCGGTTTTGCTGTTTGGCATCTAAGGGAGGCAGCTCTTCGTTTAATTTCCAGTGTGGCCATCCATCTGGATCTTTTCCTTCATAAATATAAAATCCAAATGGTTCAAGCAATGTACAAATAGCCACATGCATAACGCCAAGCTTTTCATCTTTTTTGTATTTTTGAAATGGCTTTCCTAATTCTTGTAAGCCTATCAAAAAAATAAGAGCGTCCATATCGGGCTCTTCTCCAAATCTATCTTTTAATTTAGCTTGTAATAATTTCCACTCGCTTTTCATTTCAAATACCCTTCAATAAAATCAAGTATTTCATCTTTTCCAATAACTTTTTCGGCGGAGGTAATAAATGAATTGGGAAGTTCGCTAAAGATCAGCAACAACTTTTCTTCTATAAGTTCAAGATTTCTTTTTAATTCACTTTTAGTGTTCTTATCAGCTTTGGTGTAAATAATTGCAAAGGGAATACCTTTTTGGCCACACCATTGTAAAAATTCGGCATCAATTTGCTGCAAGGGTAAACGAGTATCAATTAAAATAAATAGGCAAACTAAACTCTCACGCTTGCTGCAGTATTCAATAATAATAGTTTCAAATTCCGATTTTTGAACTTTAGACGTTTTAGCATAACCATATCCTGGCAAATCAACAATATACCAATTATCGTTAATGATAAAATGATTGATGAGTTTTGTTTTGCCGGGCGAAGCAGATGTTTTAGCGAGCTTGTTGTTATTGCACAACATATTTATGAGCGAGGATTTTCCCACATTACTCCGTCCAATAAAACCAAATTCGGGTAAGGGCGAACGAACACACTCGCTTAATTTTGACGAGCTTTTATGAAATGCGGCTTTTTTAACGATCATGATCTTGCTTTCTTTTCTTCAACGTACGAGTTGAGGTGACGCTCTTTTTTGCTTTCATAAATATCGGCAATGCTTACTAAAATGCCCGTTTCTTCAACACCGCCAAAGGTGGGATTAATAGCGGTTCCAAAACTTTTCATGGTAGGGCTCAAATTCATATACGCATTAACCAAAGGAGGAATGTTTTCGTCAAGCGCTCTAACAATTTTATTTAAAACAGCATGTCCGTCTTTATAATTCAAACCTTTCAACTCATTTATGAATGCACTCATATCTGTTTTAATATGGATGCCATGAATTGGCTTCACTAAATTTTCCTTATCCGGAAAATAAAAATTCATGAAGCTTAAAATATGATCTCGGGCCTCAACATTAAAATCGGCGTACATGGTAACCTTACCAAAAAAATGTTTTTGCGAAGGATTATCAATTACAATAGCGCCTAAACCATCCCATAAATTATCTAAACTAAACAATCCCTTACGAAATTGCTCACTTGGCTGATATGCAGGCTGTATAAATGAACGACCAAGCTCAATGGTATATGGCACGTAATCTTGATAGAATTTAGTACTAAAGTCAAATAATTCGGTGGTTGCTAAATGCACTTTTCCATTAACAAACTCGGCATCTTTACACAAAATAAATCGGTAAGCACCAACAATTTCCTTATCGGCAGAATTCCAAACCAATAATTGCTGGTAGGGATGATCGCTTAGGTCAAACTCGTCAAGATCAAGTTCTTTACCCGTTCCACCGCCCGCATGCCTAAAGGTTACTTCACGCAAACGACCAATTTCACGTATTACATTTGGCGAATTTAAATGGGTAATGATATATATATCGTTATTACCGTTATTGGTCTTACGAACGTATCGCTCTGTATTGAGCTCATCCAATAAGGCCTCACGGCTAACTTTGTTAATGATCTCGTTCATAAAAGAAGGTAAATATAGTCAATATTAAATGCATTAAAAAGCTGTTTTTTACCAAAGGAAGAGTTAATTGTTGGTTGATAAGCTTGGTTTTGAGGCCTCCTAAATAAACCGTAATTTTAAGCTCTTAAATTCTATTAGAAATGAAATTTGGCGTAGTTGTTTTTCCGGGATCTAATTGTGATGAGGACATGGTATATGTTCTTAGAGACATTTTTAAAAAAGAAACTATAAAATTGTGGCACAAAAACACGGATATGGAAGGATGCACACATATTATTTTACCCGGTGGATTTTCTTACGGTGATTATTTACGCAGCGGAGCCATTGCTCGTTTTTCGCCAATAATGACAAAAGTAATTGAACACGCTAATAAGGGCGGGTTTGTATTTGGTGTTTGCAATGGTTTTCAGATCTTGTGCGAAAGCGGATTATTACCCGGGGCTTTGCTTCACAACAATAGTCTCAAATTTATTTGTAAAAATGTATATATAAAAGCGGCCAATACCGACACCGCTGTTACAAATGCCGTACCTGCCAATAAAGCATTAAAGATTCCAATTGCACATGGTGAAGGAAAATATTTTATTGAACCAGTAGCGCTTAAAAAAATGAATGATAACGGGCAAATCATTTTTAGATATTGTGATGAGAACGGAAATGAAACACCCGAATCAAATCCAAATGGAGCACTCGAAAATATTGCCGGCGTTTGCAACGAAGGAAAAAACGTATTTGGAATGATGCCTCATCCCGAAAGAGCCTCTGATGCCGAACTGTTTAATACCGACGGAAAGCTGTTATTTGAGAGTATTTTGCATAGCCAAATGGTTTCCAAATAGTAAACAGGCACTTTATATGCAGGAACAACCTTTCATGTAGTTTTATCATAAATACGGTTCTGGTTCCCTAACTTTAATATCCGAATGATAAAATACATCATAGTTTTTACGCTTTTTTTAACCGGGTTAAATGCTCAGAACAACTGGGATATTAAGTCGTGTATTGACTACGCCGTTAAACACAATATACAATTAAAGCAAGCCGATCTAAATAACCAGATCAATAAAAACAATTCAGATCAATCAAAAGCCAATATTTTACCAACCATTAATTTAGGCGCATCGCACACGTATAACTTTGGTAAAACTATTGATCGTTTTACAAATACATTTGCAAACACTCAAGTGCTTTCGCAAAACTTTTTCATTAGCAGCAATGTTGTGTTATTCAATGGATTTAGTCAGTACAATAATTTAAAAGCAAACGAGTACGCGTATTTAAGTAGTGCCGAAAGTTTAAAGCAACAACAATACGATCTTACATTGAACGTGGTTAACATGTATTTAAATGTGATTTTTACGGATGAACTTGCGGGAATTTCAAAAGGACAATATAAGATAACACAAGAGCAGTTAGATCGCACAAAAAAAATGGTAGATGCAGGAGCATTGGCAAAAAGCGTACAATTTGATATTGAAGCACAATTGGCCAACGAAGAAGTGAATGTTACCAACGCTGAGAATAATTATCAATTAGCATTGTTAAGCTTGCGACAAATAATGAATTTAGACAGTGTAGGGAGTTTTAATGTTGTAAAGCCAAATTTAGATGTAGAAGGGCAATCTATTTTAAAAGATGATGTGCAAAGCATTTATGAAACTGCTTTAAAAAACCAACCGGGAATAAAATCGGCAGAGTATAGTTTATTGAGTTCCGAAAAAACATTAGCAACTGCTCGTGGAAGAAGATACCCTACCGTTAGCATGAACGGTTCTATGGGAACAGGAACATCGGGTTTGGCGAAAGACATTACAGGATTTAATATTGTTGGATATGATACAACCGCTGTTACAACGGGAGGGCAATATGTACTTTCTCCACGCACTGAACTGGTTACAAAATCAATTCCATTTGCCGATCAATTTAAAGATAACGTTAACAAGAGTTTTGGTTTTACAGTTAGCGTTCCTATATTTAATGGTTTGCAAACGCATACCGGCGTAAAAAATGCCAAGTTAAATTTGATCAATGCCAGATACTCACAAGACCTTGCAAAACAAAATCTTTATAAAACCATTGCACAGGCCTATACAACTGCTAAAGCAGCATTAAGCAGATATATGGCCAATAAAAAAAGTGTTGAAGCCTCACAGGCCTCTTTTAATTTTGCAGATCAAAAATTTAATGTAGGAAGTATTAGCGCTTTTGATTACAATACCGCTAAAAACAGGTTATTGGTAGCGCAGAGTAATCTTTTACAAAGCAAATACGATTATATCCTGCGTTTAAAGGTACTTGATTTTTATCAAGGCAAAGACCTTACGTTTTAAAAACCAATATGTCGCCCCTGTGGGGCTTGAAAATGTCGCGTGATCATGTTCTGCCAATATTTGGCCCCGATGGGGCCGTTTTACATTGGATATTTATCTGAAAATGAATGTCACGCAGAGAGATAATTTTGGTAGTACTATAATAAAAATGGAATGAAACACCTTTAGTGGAGACATATTGGTGCTTGGTATTTAAATCATCAAATTTTTCTTACATTTAATTAATGCAAAAACTACTTTTAAAATTAATATCCCTAGGCGTAAGATCTTCTTATGACAAAGACACCATCGAAAAAACTAAGTTGGTGAATGGTATTAGTTTTATGGGAGTTCCTATTAGCGTATTTTATGCGGTATTGTTTGGCTTAAATGGGTATTATTTGCACGCCCTTACTTTTCTATTTGGTGTTTTTGCGTTTGCCGTAACACTTTTATTTACGAAGTATATTGGTTTTAAATTCGCAAGGGTTTACATTTCTATTACGGCGCCATTGTGTTTTGGCCTTGTTAATTTTATCTCCGGAAAAGATGCCGGTTTTTACATGGGTTTTATTGTAACTATTATGCCCGCTGTTTTGATCTTTGAAAACGCAAAGCAATGGGCATTAGTTATCCTTAGTTCTTTAATGATCCTCGGACTTTCAATTATTGGATATAATTATTATCCACCCATTGCCGATGAAAAATTTACAATGATGGTTCACATGATCAATCTTGTTACTGTTATAATGGCCGCGCTTACGGTGGTATTTATCTTTAAGCGCGAATTGAACGAAAGCAGTGTAAAGATAGAAGAAAAACAAAAAGAAATATTGGACAGTATACGTTATGCAAAGAAGATCCAAAACACCATGATTGCCAATAGCGCATTCATTGACTCTAACATAAAAGAAAATTTTGTTTTGTTCCATCCAAAAGACATTGTAAGCGGAGACTTTTACTGGGCAACAAAGCACGGTGAGCGATTTTATTTAGCTGTATGCGACAGCACCGGTCACGGCGTTCCGGGAGCATTTATGAGTTTATTAAACATTACGTTTTTAAATGAAGCAATTAATGAAAAGCATATTTTAAATGTGGATGAAATATTTAATTATGCCAGAAAAAAATTGATTGAAAATCTTGGTAAGGAAGGACAGAAAGATGGATTTGATGGTATTTTATTGTGTAATGATAAAGAAACTAACGAAATAACATATGCGGCAGCTAATAATTCGCCGGTAATTATTTCTGATGGTAACTTAACAAAATTACCGTGTTGTAAAATGCCGGTTGGGCAAGGAGAGAAGAAAGACTCTTTTATGCGCTATAAAATAGAAGCAAAACCAAATGATCTTTTATGTTTATACACAGATGGTTTTGCCGACCAGTTTGGCGGACCAAAAGGAAAGAAGTTTAAATACAAGGAATTAAATGAATTTATTTTGAAGAACGATCAATTGCCTTTGGAGCAGCAAGCAAAACAACTCTTAAATGAATTTATTTCTTGGAAGGGAGATTTGGAGCAGGTCGATGATGTTCTTATTATAGGCATGCGCCTATGATATCGAAGTTACGATTGAAGCAAACTTTTTTCGTTACCAATAGATGATGTGTTGTTGATTGGAGTAAGGTTTTAAGCCGAAAATTACTTATTATTGCACTGTCAAGTGAAACTATTAAGGAAGTATTATAACATAGGGATGGTTTTCCTGAAGGGAGAACAGGCTGTCTATATTCTTATAGTTTTGGCGCTGGCTTTAAGAATACATAACTTCAGTGCAACAAGCATTTGGTCAGATGAAGGTGTAACCCTTAACCTTATTCACAAATCGTTTTTTACGATAATAAAGGAATCATTTAGTGATGTAAACGCACCATTATATGTTTTGGCTACTCATGTTTGGTCGTTAATATTTGGGTATTCATTATCAGCAGTTCGTTTTTTTTCGGTAGTATGTAGTGTATTAACGGTTTTAGTTGTATTTAAAGGAGCGGATAGAAATTTTGGAAGAAGTGCAGCATTTATTGCGGGTACACTAGTCTGCCTTTCAAACATTCATATTTATTATTCTGAAGAAGCCAGATGCTATGCCTTGCTTTGTTTATTTGCTGCTCTATCTTTATTTTATTTTTTGGAGTTACTAAAAGAGGCCAACACGAAGAATATAGTGTTATATGGTTTATTTTCATTATTAGGTTTATATACGCAATTATTTTTTGGATTTCAGATCTTGATACAAGGACTGATCTTTGTGTTTTATTATCGTAAAAATATACCTGTGATCAAAAAGATCATTTTAGGATACATTGCTGTAGGAGTACTTTTTGGAATTTGGTTTGTGCCAACTTTTATTTACAAAAGCAACATCAGTGTTGGAGATTCTTGGATTCCGCCATTATCGAGCAAAAATGTAACATGGTATTTTCGCGATGTTTTTAACACAGAGGCGTTAATGTATCTCCACACAGTGTTATTTGCAATAGCTTTAGTTGTTTCTTTAGTAAATATAAAACGACCAGCAGAGTCATCATCGATGTTTTTGCGTTTATTATTACTAGCGTCAGTTCCATTTATATTGATTTGCCTTGTTTCATATTATTTTATTCCAATATTTTATCCTCGCTATGCTATGTTTACTTCTATCCCATTATTTGTATTGATCGGGTTAGGGATTTCAAAAGTAACTCGCATGAAATATTTCAAACTCACGTTCATACCAATATTAATTATAATGGTATATAATACAAAAATCACAGGGTTTAGAAATCAGGAATGGGATAACGCTTGTAAAATGGAGGCCGTATTCATGAAAAAAAACACTTGTGTTGTTCTTACCACACCTTGCTATTACGAGTATTGTTATATTTATTATAATTTGAGTTGGGCTTATACCTTTGAATACGATAATTTGTGGTTTTATATGATGGAGCACAACTTAGTGATTCTAGATGACCCTTCGCAATTTATTGGAAGAAATTTAATGCGTTTGACCGCGTTATACTGTATGATTCCAGTCCTGATAATGACGATCGGTTAATTAACTATTTCAAAAATAATTACGATTCGGTTTATGCAAAACATTTTTATGGAATAGATTTTCAAGTGTATGATAAAAGAATTGATTCGGAAATAAAAGATTCAACAACAGCGAAGGTCAATTAGAAAGAGCTATCTCTTTAACCGCCTTTACCCAAACATCACTACTATTTAAGCTTTTTACTAGTGTTACTTTTTCGCCACCATGTTCATGAAATATTTCTTGATATTCGGTGCCAATTTCATAAATGGTTTCTAAACAATCGGCCACAAAAGCCGGCGAGAACACTAAAATATTTTTGGCGCCTTTTTTAGCAAGTTCAGTAATTACTTTATCGCTATAGGGCTTTAACCATTTATCATCTAACCGGCTTTGAAATGCAGAAGTATATTTTCCTTCAGGAATGTTCAATGCCTTTACTAATTGCCTTGTTGTTTCTATGCTATTAGCGCGATAGCAATAGCGATTGTTGGCTGTTATTTTATTACAACAATCGCCCATTTGGCAAGTATTGTTGCCATAATGTGCAGAGCCCTTTAAAATTTGTCGCTCGGGCAAACCATGATAACTAAAAACAATATGATCGTAAGCTTGCACATCGTAATTTTTTGCTTCGTTAACTAAAGCCTCAATGAATTTTGGATGATCATAGAATTTACTAATGATGTTTAGATTCGGAATTACTTCCCAGTTTTTTATTCTATCTAATACTTCTTCTAATGTGCTTCCGGTACTTGACGATGCATATTGTGGATATAAAGGAATGATGTGAATTTTTTCGGGACGAAGTTTTCTTAAATTCTCTAACGCATTTTTAATACTTGGCGTTTGGTAACGCATGGCTAACTCCACATGCGTATCAGCCGAAACGATTTGCTGTAATTTATTTTTTAGATCGATGCTGTTAAGTAATAGAGGCGAACCTTCCTTTGTCCAAATGGCTTTATATAATTTTGAAGAGCGGAAACTGCGAAAGGGAACAATGATGCAGTTTACCAATATGAAACGTCCAATTGGATTGATATCAATAACACGTTTATCATTTAAAAATTGGGTGAGGTATTTGCCAACCTTACTTGGTGTTGGATCATCAGGTGTTCCGAGATTAATAAGGAGAATGGCATCTTTACTCATGTTCTACTATTCGGTTAGTTTTGTTTCTTCAATAACAGGTTCTGTTTCTAAAGCAGGCAGCACAGTTTTTTTCTGAATGCGTTTTTGAAAAGCGATCAATAATCCTACTCCAATGGAAATAGCAAAATCGGCAAAATTAAATATAGGCCTAAAAAATTGAAAATCTTCGCCTCCCCAAATTGGCATCCAATCAGGAAAACGTCCGTTATAAATGGGAAAGTAAAACATATCTACCACATGGCCATATAAAAAACCCGAGTAACCATTTCCGGGAGCAACTAATTGCGCAGCCAAAAACTCATCGCTTTCGGTGAATATGCTTCCGTAAAAAACACTATCTAAAATATTACCAATAGCGCCTGCTAAAATGAGAGATACACAAAAAATAAAAAGTGGATTTTCTTTTTGACGAACAATATAACGGATGTAAACTATACCGGCAATGCTTGCAAGAATTCTAAACACACTTAAAATAAGTTTACCGTAATCACCGCCAAATTCCATTCCAAACGCCATGCCCGGATTTTCGGTAAAGTGAATGATGCACCAGTTGCCTATTCTTCCAACTTCGCCCAACGGATAATTTAGCTTAATAAAAATCTTGATGAACTGATCAAAGAACAGAACCAAAAACAAGGTAATGATAGGTATGCGGTAAGTTTTTAACATCAATAAAAAAAGGTTATTTAAGCAATGCAAAAATAACCTTTTTTAAATAATTAGAATTATGAATTAACTGTTTTGGTTTAATTTAGCATCTATACTTAATGTAGCATGAGGAACACTGCGTAAGCGTTCTTTAGGAATAAGCTTTCCGGTAACTCTACAGATACCATAACTCTTATTTTCAATGCGCACCAAAGCATTTTTTAAATTAACAATGTATTTTTCTTGGCGAGATGCTAATTGAGCAGTTTCTTCCTTACTCATCACATCACTTCCGTCTTCTAATAATTTAAACGTTGGCGATGTGTCATCAGTACCATGATTGTCTGCGTTACTAAGAGTTTGCTTTAAAAGATCGTAATCGGTTTGCGCTTCCTTTAATTTTTCAAGGATCAGCTCTTTAAATTCAGCTAATTCCTTATCTGTATAACGCGAACGATTATCTTTAGTGTTTATAAATGGTGTTGGAGCTTTCTCAGCACTTTTTTTGATCAATGGCTTTGAAAGATCTACTTGTAACGGACGATTACGTATATATGCTTCCATGCTTCCTCCACTTGATTTTCCTTGGCTCTTTTTACGGCGGCCACGGCCACGCTTTATAGGAATTTCGTCTTCGTCTTCTTCCGGTTCAGGAATTTCGGTAACACCTTCAAGATCTACCATGCCTGCTTCATCCAGTTCGCCTACTATCTCATCTTCCTCTTCAGGTTTTTCGTAATCATCTTTTACGTCAACATCATCATCATCGTCATCTCCACCTTTTGATTTTTTACCACCTTTTTTAGCTTTGCTATCTTCTTTGCCTTTTTTCTTTGCAACAGCATCAATAGGTTTTCCAACCGGTTTTTTTCCTTTAACAATAACTTCCTTTCCGCCTAACGGGCGGGCAGGCTTAATTGCTTTAACAGGCCCCTTTTTTACGGGCTTAGCTACTTTTTTAGCTACAGCTTTTTTTGGCGCTACTTTTTTAGCAGCCGGCTTACTTACCTTCTTCGCAGGCTTAGCCGCTTTTTTAGCAACGGGCTTAACTTTCTTTTTGTCTTTTTTTGCCATTCTATTAAGTTCTATTTAATTTAATTTTTCTATCGAGATTAGTATAGAAATTGTTTCATCAACCTCTACTAAATTTGAACCCACACTTGTTAAGGAATCTACCAGTTGCAAGTCGCCCGTAAGGGTTTCAGAACAAATATAACTTAAATTGTTCTTAATTGCAGAGTCTAATTTAGCATTTTGTTGAATTCTCACCAAAATTTTGTCCGTAACGTCCAAACCCTTGTCTTTCCTCATATTTTGGATCCTATTTACTACTTCGCGAGCCAATCCTTCTTGCTTTAATTCGGCCGAAATATCCACGTCGAGGGCAACCGTTAAAGAGCCACTGTTAGCTACTTTCCAGCCCGGAATATCTACCGGAATAATTTCCACATCTTCGTTCTCTAACACAATTTCAGTACCGGCAATAACTAACACGTGTTTTCCGGTAAGCTCTATATCCTTAATTATTGTTGATCCATTGTCTTTGGCAAATTCTTGCACCGCCTTCATATTAGCGCCGCATTTTTTACCCAATGTTTTAAAGTTCAACTTCAAATTCTTTGTGATCTGCGTTTTACTTTCATCAACAAAATCTATCTCTTTTACATTTACTTCTGCAAGTATAAGATCTTTTACAGCTTCAATTTTTGCTTGAGTGTCTTTGTCCAAAATCGGAATCTGTATTTTTTGTAAAGGCTGTCGCACTCTGATATTTTCTTTTTTGCGAATAGATAGGATCATAGATGAGATCTTTTGTGCAAGACCCATTCGTTCTTCTAGCGCAACATCAATAATATGTGTATCCGCTTTTACAAATTGCGTTAAGTGAACAGATTCCGGCGCAAAAAATGTTTTATTGTTTACGGCAGTATCTTTAATAGGCGTACGTAAATTTTGATACATCCAATCGGCAAAGAATGGAGCAATAGGGCTCATTAGTTGCGAAACAACAGTTAAACATTCGTGTAATGTTTCGTAGGCTGCTTTTTTATCGGTACTCATTTCGCCTTTCCAAAAACGGCGACGACTTAAGCGAACGTACCAATTACTTAAATGTTCGTCAACAAATTCTTCAATGCTTCTAGCTGCGCGGTGCGGTTCAAAACCTTCGTACTGCTCGGTAACATCTTTTATTAAGCTGTGTAATTTTGAAAGTATCCACTGGTCTAACTCTTGGCGGCTTTTTACCGGAATAGTATGTTGTTCGTCTATTGTAAAATTATCTACGTTAGCGTAAAGCGCATAAAAACTGTAAGTATTGTACAACGTTCCAAATAATTGGCGCTGCACATCGGCAATGCCATCTTCATTAAACTTTAAATTATCCCAAGGTGCAGCATTTGCTATCATATACCAACGTGTAGCATCAGCGCCGTATTTATCTAATGTTGTAAATGGATCAACAGCGTTGCCTAAGCGTTTGCTCATTTTATTTCCATTCTTATCTAATACCAATCCATTCGACACTACATTTTTATAAGCCACCGAATCAAAATTCATGGTAGCAATAGCGTGCAATGTAAAAAACCAGCCGCGTGTTTGATCAACACCTTCGGCAATAAAATCGGCCGGGAAATATTTTTTACCATCAATTAATTCTTTGTTCTCAAAAGGATAATGCACTTGGGCATATGGCATGGCGCCGCTGTCAAACCAAACGTCAATTAAATCCGGTTCACGAAATAATTTTTTCCCATTTTTTTCTAATACAATTCCGTCAGCGTAAGGTTTGTGTAAATCAAAGGTTAAATAATTGTTAGGAGACATATCTCCAGCCTTAAATTTAGCCAATGGATTTTCTGCCATACTGCCTTTTTCCACTGCATTTGCAATTTGTTTTTGTAGTTCTTCGGCTGAGCCAATACAAATTTGTTCGGTTTTATCTTCGCTTGTCCAAATAGGAATTGGAATTCCCCAAAAACGCGAACGCGATAAATTCCAATCATTTAAATTTTCTAACCAATTTCCAAAACGCCCTGTTCCTGTAGATTCAGGTTTCCAGTTAATTGTTTTGTTCAATTCAATCATCCGGTCTTTTGCCGCTGTTGATTTAATGAACCAAGAATCTAAAGGATAATACAGTACAGGTTTATCAGTTCTCCAGCAATGCGGGTAACTATGCTCGAAGGTTTCTTTTTTAAATAATTTTCCTTCTTCTTGTAATTTTAAAACAATGCGTTCGTCAACACTCAAATAAGCTTTTAAATCTTTTATCTTTCCGGCAGCTTCTAAAACTTTTTTCTGTTTTTCAAATTCTGTTTTCTTTTCTTCATCCGTTAAATACGCTTCTTTCACATATTCTTCTCCAAAAAGAAAAACACCATCTTGTACTTCTGGTAAAAATTTACCACGCTTATCAACCAAAGTTAAGGAGGCAATATTATTTTGTTTGGCTACACGAAAGTCATCAGCACCAAAGCTCGGAGCAATGTGTACAATTCCGGTTCCATCGGTTGTGGTAACAAAATCTCCAATTATTACTTTAAAGGCATCCAGCCTCACCCCCAACCCCTCTTCAAAAGAGAGGGGAGCGCTTCCTGGAAAATGTAAAAGTTGTTCGTATGAAATTCCTGCTAAATCAGAACCTTTGAACTCACCATGAACGTAAAAAGCACTTACTAAACCACGTTTTTTATTTTTAGACGCTTCATCAATTGACTCTGGGCCTTCCGTCATTCGTACACCATCCTTAAATAACTCAGGAACCTGAATAAAATATGAATTGAATAAATCTTTTGCCACAATCACCGTCATATTCTCTGTTGAAAAAGGATCAGATGCTAATACAGCAATGTAATCTATGTCTTTTCCAACAGCAAGCGCTGTGTTAGAAGGAAGTGTCCATGGAGTAGTGGTCCAAGCAAGGATATGAATATTTTTAAAAGAATCGGGGATGCTCGCTACATCAAAAGGTAGTTTAGAATATTCGCTATCTTTTATTTTAAATTTTACCACCGCCGTTCTATCTTTCACATTCTTATAACAACCAGGCTGATTTAATTCGTGCGAACTTAAACCGGTACCTGCTGCAGGAGAATAGGGCTGAATAGTATATCCTTTATATAATAAATTTTTCTTGTACAAATTTTGAAGCAACCACCACACACTTTCAATGTATTTATTATCGTAAGTAATGTATGGGTCGCTCATGTCTACCCAATAACCCATTTGCGAAGTAACTTGTTCCCACTTATCAGTGTATTTCATTACTTCTTTGCGGCAGGCTTTGTTATAATCTTCAACCGAAATATATTTTGGAGAATTTTTATTTCCAATATCTTCTTTTGTAATGCCTAAAGTTTTTTCTACGCCTAATTCAATTGGCAAGCCATGTGTATCCCAACCGGCTTTACGTTTTACTTGAAAACCTTGTAATGTTTTAAAGCGGCAAAAAATATCTTTTATTGCGCGGGCCATTACGTGATGTATTCCCGGCATTCCATTGGCACTTGGCGGCCCTTCGTAAAATACCCAAGGCGTTTTCCCCTCACGAGTTGTAATCGACTTTTCAAATGTTTTGTTCTCGTGCCAAAACTTTAAAATGTCTTTACTTATTTGAGGTAAATTAAGCTGTCTATATACGGGGTACTTACTCATGATGCTTTCTAAAAAAGAGTCCCGAATTTACTAAATTTTCGTGATAAAAACACGCAAAAAATGAAGCCAAAAACACTTAAAAACCACCCAAAAATGAGCTATATCATGATAAAATGGCCTAATAGTGGCGAACTTTGTGTCAAAATTGTACTTATGAAGATTCTTACCACCATTTATTCGACGCTTTTTAATAAGTGCTCGCGTTGCCATCAAGGAGATGTATTTAAACACAAAAATCCTTACGATCTAAAAAACATGTTCCATATGAACGAATCCTGCGATCATTGTCACTTGGCTTACGAAAGAGAACCGGGATTTTTTTATGGCGCTATGTATGTGAGTTATGCTTTATCTGCAGGGTGGTTCACGATTTGGTATGTGATTCAAAATTTATTTTTGAATTTAGATACACTTGGCTTTGTAATAGGATTTTGCGCAAGTATTATTGTGATGATCCCTTTAAGCATTCGCTGGTCGCGATTAATTTGGCTTAATTTCTTTTATAGTTATAAAAAGGAATGGGCTCAAAAAACTGAATCCAAAGCGGTTTAGCACAAATTCCTTCAATGCCCTATTTTCCCTATCTTTGCGTCCTTGGTAAAAATAGGCCCTATAGAACTTCCTGAATTTCCTTTATTACTTGCTCCAATGGAGGATGTAAGTGATCCACCGTTTCGGTATGTGTGCAAACAGTATGGTGCTGATGTTATGTATACCGAATTTATAAGTACAGAAGGCTTAATTCGCGACGCGATAAAGAGCAGAAAGAAACTAGATATTTTTGAATACGAACGCCCTGTAGGAATTCAAATTTTTGGTGGCGATGAAGAAGCAATGGCGTTAAGTGCAAAAATTGTGGATGCCACCAACCCCGATATTTTGGATATTAATTTTGGATGCCCTGTAAAAAAAGTAGTTTGCAAAGGAGCGGGTGCAGGGGTTTTAAAAGACATTGACTTAATGGTGCGATTAACCAAAGCGTGTGTGGATAATACAAAATTACCGGTAACTGTGAAAACACGTTTGGGTTGGGATGATAATACCATTAACATTATGGAAGTTGCCGAGCGCTTGCAGGATGTAGGAATTAAAGCACTTACTATTCATGCACGCACGCGTTCGCAAATGTATAAAGGAAGTGCCAGATGGGAATACATTGCAGAAGTAAAAAATAATCCGCGCATTAAAATTCCCATTTTCGGAAATGGAGATATTGTTAGTCCGGAAATGGCTTTAGAATATAAAAATAAATATGGGGTTGATGGAATAATGATCGGAAGAGCTGCCATTGGATACCCTTGGATATTTAATGAGATAAAACATTTTTTTAAAACAGGAGAACATTTACCAAAACCAACTATTATAAATAGAGTAGAGGTTTGCAGAGCGCATTTAACTAAATCGGTAGAATGGAAAGGCGAGAAATTGGGAGTATTGGAAATGAGAAATCACTATGCTAATTATTTTAGAGGCATTTCTAATTTTAAAGAAACCCGCACAAAGCTTGTAACGCTAAATGCATTTGCCGACGTAAATGATATACTTGAATCGGTGCTAGAGAATAAAGAATTCGCCCAAACCTCCTAATTCAAAAAATACGAAGAACTGCGTATTGGTCTACTATTTCATTAACCTGAAATTTGCGTAAAACAAATTTGGTTATGAAAAAGATCGCAATAAGCGCCATCATGCTTTTGTCTATAATTGTTAAGGCTCAAGACAATATCAAGTACGATAAATTATTTGACGACCCATACTTTTTGTTACACATAAAAGCCGGAGTTTTTGGTGATATTGATTGCTACGACAATAAGAATTACCGCGGGGGTATTTACGCCGGAGCTATGGTAAATTTAGGACAACGAATTGCGGTTGGCGGAGATATTAAATTAGGACTTCCTACATGGAATCGAGTACAAAGGGAAGCGGCGAATGATGTTGGAGGAACTCACTTTGACCTTAGCGGAAGAGCCATATTTAACTTTAAGGTAGACGAGAGTTTGCGCTCTTTTAAA
>JAWXAS010000046.1:0-23591 GCA_034439635.1 Bacteroidota bacterium
ATGGTATCGAAAAAGTAAATAAATATTTTTCGAAAAGAAATCACAGTTTTAATTAAGAATGAGCACTGGTTTTTTAGTTATGCTTAAAAGGAATAAGAAAGAGATCGTGTTTTTTCTATTATTTGTCATTGCCTCACTACCTTTTATTTTAAAACTGCCCTCCAATGATCGAGTTATTTTAAAGGACCACGAATTATTCGATAAAAAGTTAAATGCTATAAGATGTGTAGACGATCTTGTTAATTATAGTGATAACTTGACTAATTCTTCAAAATTTGATACTATCCAATTCGTTGAGAGTTTAAGCAGAATAACAAAATTAAGATTTAAACACGGGTTGGCTAATTATTCTTTATCAGATAATTGGATCGCAAGTTTTGCAGGAAAATTATTTTGGGATCATTTTGCCGCAATTGTTGATGCGGATGATATTTTAAAACATAAGGAAGGTCTATGTAGTCAGCAAACAATAGTATTCCTGCAAGCCTTAAAACAAAAAGGCATTCAAGCACGAAGTGTTGGTTTAGGAAAAAAGGAAGGTCCCGGGCATTTTATTGCTGAGGTAAAATACATGGGAAATTGGCATACATATGATGTTTCACTAGAACCAGATTGGTCAAAAGTAAATGTGCCTCATCAAAGTATGGATTATTATCGCGCTAATAGAGATTCGCTTTTTAAGGTTTACAAAAGCCATATGCCAATTGAACTATTTAACGCTTTAATGAAAACAGTAGATTATGGAGAGATTGGTAAATTTCCGGCAAAAAGAATGAAATTGTTCCATAGAACAACTTATTTTATCATCATTATTTTGCCTTATTTATTTTTAATTCTTTTTGTTAACGCTTTATATAAAAGACAAAGATCAAAGAAGAATAATTTTTAATCTCATGTGCGGCATTTCAGGTTTCATAGACTATAAACAAAACTCTTCAGCTGATCTATTGAAAGAGATGAACTCAAGTCTTCATCATAGAGGACCAGATGATAATGGATACAAATTATTTTCTACTCAAAAGGCACAAGTAGGCATTTCGCATACACGGCTATCAATTATTGATCTCACGTCTACAGGTAATCAACCCATGCAATACGAGAATTTTTGGATAGTATTTAACGGCGAGATATATAATTTTAAGGAAATAAGAATAGAACTAGAAAATTTGGGATACAAATTTGTAAGTTCATCCGACACCGAAGTTATTTTAATTGCCTATAAACAATGGGGTTTGGATCTTGTAAATAGGCTTCTCGGAATGTTCGCCATTGCAATATTCGATGAGCAAAAGAATGAATTGATCTGTATCAGAGATCGCGGCGGAATTAAGCCTTTTTTTTATTACTGGAACGATGGATTGTTTTTATTTGCTTCCGAGTTAAAAGCATTTCACTGTCATCCAAATTTTAAAAAGGAAATAAATACAAATGCGATTGCCTCTTTTGTTCAGCTTGGGTATATACCTGCGCCGTTTTGCATTTTCAAATCATGTCAAAAGCTTTTGCCTGGGCATTATTTAGTATTTAAAATAAATAACGGAGAAGTAAACATAAAAAAATATTGGGATGTTTCTGATGCGTATCTGAAGCCGAAACTGAATATTTCTTTTGCAGAAGCAAAAGAAGAAACTGAAAAAATGCTTAGCTCAGCATTCGAGTATCGCATGATCTCGGATGTTCCAGTAGGCGTTTTTTTAAGCGGAGGATATGATAGTGCATGCTTAACCGCCATCTTGCAAAAAAACAGGAGTAAACCATTACAAACTTTCACCATTGGTGTTTCAGATAACACATTAAACGAAGCACCTTATGCAAAGGCCATTGCTAAACATTTGGGAACGGAACATTTTGAATACATGTGTTCACAAAAAGATGCTTTAGATATTGTGGTTGATCTGCCAACATACTTCGACGAGCCCTTTGGAGATAGTAGTGCTATACCTACATTGATGGTAAGTAAACAAACCAAGAAAAAGGTTAAAGTTGCTTTAAGTGCCGACGGAGGTGATGAGGTTTTTGCGGGATATAATCGCTACGATTATATTGTGAAACAAGGTTCTTTACTACAAAGTACACCGGCGGCGTTGCGAAAAACGGCGCATTTAATTTTAAAGAATAATCCATTCAAAAATTTATTTATTGGCGAAGAGAATTTTAAGCACAATCAGAAAATATTGAAAATAGAAGATTTGCTAAGAGACCCTTCCACAAAAAACATCGCCCGTAACTTAAATGTTCTTTTTGCGGATGAAGAATTGAAGAACTTATTTGTCGGAGGAGCTGAATCATTAAAAATGGAGTACGATGATACAAATGTAAAACTCGAATCACTTTCGCCATTGTCGTATGCTATGTTAATGGATTACAAAACGTACTTGCAAAACGATATTTTACAAAAGGTGGATAGATGCTCAATGTCACAAAGTCTTGAATCCCGAGAACCCTATTTGGATCATCGACTTGTTGAGCTTGTGGCACAATTACCTGATGAGTTTAAATATCATAAGGGAGTAAAAAAGCACATTTTAAAAGAGATCACACACCAGTACATTCCTAAAGAACTTCTTGACCGACCAAAAATGGGATTTTCTATTCCTTTAGCTGCCTGGTTAAGAAATGAGTTACGGCCACTTGTTGAAACCTATTTTAATCCAAGCATCATTACCTCGCAAGGCGTTTTTAATCCAAAGTATATTAGTTCTCTTTATTCCAATTTTATAAAGGGAGAAACTGGTTTGGAACAAAGGGTATGGCGTATACTCATGTTTCAAATGTGGCATCACAAATGGATGAACTGATCTATGCTACTTGAGGAGAAATGGCCTTGCTTTTTGTTGCCATTAAATAATTTACTATCACCAAGCTTGAAATGAAGAAAGGGATACATGGAATCTTCAAACGCACCAGTGTTCCAAAATTTGAAATTGACACACCAACCGACACTGCAAAGAACAAAGCAAAAATCATTGAAAAAAGTGCAAGAGGGTGGGATCTGATCAATAAAAAGAATCGATAAACCCTAAGTTTTACAAGCAAATAAAGGCAGAACAAAAGCAAGAATGTATTCTCAAGCGCTGAAAAAAGCATAATAATATTACGAACGTCTAGAAATGTTGGTCTGAATAATGCGGCAAAAACAGCTTTGTGAGATACCGATATTAAACCTATTAACGTTGGTTCATAATCGCCAATATCAAATGTATTTCCTTTGTAATAACTTTGTTTTAGATCTTGTTGAGCACCATGCGCGGTGTCAAAAACCTTATCAATAGAATATTTTCCTAATTTGTCACCTAAATTATTTATTAAACTAAAGGTGATCAATCCACCAACTGTAATGATGGCGGGCGCTAATAGAATTCTGATCAAACCATTTTTAATGTTTACCACTTTAAGGGCCACATACCAAACAATTGAGCCTGGAAATAGCGCAAACAAAATATAAGGCTTTACATATATTAAAAGAAATGCGGAAAGTAATATAGAAAATGCATTCATAAAAGTATAGCGTTTATGAATGATGAACCAATAAAAACCATGAACATAAAGACAAGCTGCCGAAAACGATAAACTATCCTTCATGATGCCACTTCCCCAAAAAGTTACTGATGGCACAAACAAGATCGAAAACGCAAATTCTTTATATAGCGCCGGAAATTCATTAACAAACAACATGTACAATTGCCATACACTAATATAACAAATGGAAGCAACCAATATGGAAGAGGCCATGTAGCTTTTGGCACCAAGTAGCACAATTGGGAAAAAGCATTTTGAAACGAAAAAAGCGTATGGATCGTTTATCCAGTAAACGAAATTGGCATCTCCTTTTATTAAATAGTATTCAGAGTAGAAAGGATCTCCGAAGTAAATATGCATAAATTCACTTTTGTTCGAATAGAAAAGATCTACAAATGCCGAAGCCGTATTAAAATAATTGACTGTATCCCCACCACCGTAATAATAAAAATAAACCAATCCTAAACAAATCGCACCAACAATTTTCGCAAGTAATCCTGGTATAAAATATTTGTAGGCCTCACTTTTGTGTTGATGTTTTGCCTTATATTTATAGGCAACAAACAACACCAACATCAGGTAAAAAGGAGATATCAAAGCGTCAAACACATCCATAAGGCAACTAAAGTTAAATAAATAATCTCATTGAGCAATAACACACTCTATATTACCTTCGACGGTTTAAGCGATCCTCTTGGGCAATCGCAAATTTTGCCGTATGTAGTAGCTTTAGCACAACAAGGTTATTCCATCACCGTATTATCTTGTGAAAAACCATCCGTATTGAAAACCGAAAAACAGGGTATTGAAGATCTTATCAAAGGTCTTTCCATCGAATGGCAATATATTGAGTATAACGAACAAGGAAATTTTATTACCCGATATAATTACGTAAAGCAACTTCAAACAATGGCCGAACAAGTGGTTGCTACAAAAAAGATCTCACTCACACATTGTAGAAGCTATTTGTCGGCACTCATAGGATTAAAACTAAAAAAACAAAAAGGAATTCCATTCTTATTCGATATGCGTGGTTTTTGGGCCGATGAACGCGTGGATGGAGGAATTTGGAAGAAGAATAACCCTTTGCATTATATATTTTACAGTTATTTCAAATTCAAAGAAAAACAATTTCTTCGGCATGCTGATTTTATCGTTACTCTTACTAACGCATCGTTAAGAAATTTGATGAACAAATTCCCAGGAATCCCCATCAACGAAAAAGCAGAGGTTATTCCTTGTTGTACCAACATGGAAAAGTTTGATAGAAGCAAAACACAAAAAGCACACTTGCCAAACGGTGTTTCCGAAAACGATTTTTTATTGATCTACACAGGTTCTATTGGCACTTGGTATTGTACAAAAGAAATGATCGATTGCGCACTCGCATGGAAAGAGTTCATCCCAAACATCAAACTATTGATCTTAACAAAAGACAAAAATGAATTACCTCACATTCTTAACAGTTATTCTACTTCTCAAAAAGAGATCATTTCTGTCGAATGTGCTTCTTATAAGGATGTGCCATCTTACCTGGCTTTAGCAAAAGCCGCCATTTATTTTATTAAGCCTGTTTTTTCTAAGATTGCATCCTCACCAACAAAAATGGCAGAGTGTTGGGCCATGGATCTTCCTATAATCACTAATCAAGGTATTGGCGATAATGATCTTTACTTTAACGAGCACAAAGGTGGTGTTTTGTTATCAGAATTTACCGATAACGAGTATAAAAAATCTGCACAAGTTTTTCTGGAATTCATTAAAAAGAATGCCAATTACCGAGATATTGCTATAACGCATTTCAATAATAAAAATGCTGCTTCAACTTATTTGAACATCTACAACGCCTTAACTTTGTGATTAAGACTTTCTCCTGTTAAAAATCTCTAATTCTCTTACTATAATTGCCCACTTTTATGATTTTGTTATCTTTGCACACTAAGCAAAATGAACTACCTAAGCCAGATAAACAAAGCTAACGTGCCTCAACACGTGGCTATTATCATGGATGGGAATGGCCGTTGGGCCAAACAACAAGGAGAAGATAGGGTTTTTGGCCATCACGAAGGCGTTAACTCGGTTCGCGAAATAGTGGAGGCTTGTGCTGAAGTAGGTGTAAAATACCTTACTCTTTATGCGTTTAGTACCGAAAACTGGAACCGTCCAAAAGAAGAAGTAGACGCCCTAATGGAATTATTGGTGGCTACTATTAGTCTTGAAACTCCTAACTTAAACAAGAATGGTGTAAAACTTCAAGCTATTGGAGATCTTACAAGTTTACCAAAATCATGCCAGGATGAATTACAAGAATCTATTAATATCACAGCAAACAACTCTAAAGTTACCCTTATCCTTGCTTTAAGCTATTCTAGTAAATGGGAGATAACTCATTCGGTAAAAGAGATCGCGCAATTAGTGAAAGAAGGAAAATTGAAACCTGAAGATATTACTTCAAACACCATCCAAAAATATTTATGTACTTCCAAATATCCTGATCCCGAATTAATGATCCGAACGAGTGGCGAAAACCGTATCAGTAATTTTTTATTATGGCAATTGGCCTACGCCGAGTTCTACTTTACCGACGTACTTTGGCCCGATTTCAGAAAAAACGAGTTTTATAAAGCCATCTTATCTTATCAAAACCGCGAAAGACGTTTTGGATTAACTAGCGACCAGATCACCAACAATTAATGATGAAAAGAGCAAGTATCATATGTTTTCTTTTTGTGTTGTGTTTTTCATTAAACGCACAAGACGATAGTTTGATGCTGAACGTTATAAAATCACCAAAGAAATTCAAAATAGGCGGTATTAATTTTGAAGGCGCCGAGAACTCAGATAAAAATGTGATCAAATTGCTTTCAGGATTAAAGCAAGATGATGAGATCACAATTCCCGGCGATAAGATCACCGATGGAATTAAAGCACTTTGGAAACAAGGCCTTTTTGAAAGTATCGATATCTACGAAGAAAGAGAGAAAAGAGTTGGTAACACAATTTTTTTAGTGATCAAAGTAGTAGAGCGTCCACGTCTTTCAAAATTCAAATTTGACGGTGTACGAAAAACAGATGCAGATGAGATCAGAGGCCAGATTCGTTTATTAAAAGAACGCGTGATCACCGATTATCTTTTGGGGTCGGTTAAAAATACGGTGAATGATCATTACAGGAACAAAGGTTTTTTCTTTAATAAAGTTGAAGTAATTCAAGAGAAAGACCTTACTACCAAAACGCCTCACGTTATTCTTACTATTAAAGTAAACAAAGGTGAAAAAGTTCGTATCCAAAAAGTGAACATCTTAGGAAATACGGTTTTAAGTGACGGACAGTGTAGGCGCAAATTAAAAGAGAGTAAAGCTCATCATTGGTATAATCCTTTCAATTCAGGTAAATACCTAGAAGAGAATTTGGCAGGTGATCTTCCAGACATCATCACAAAATATAATTCAAAAGGATATCGCGATGCGAGAATAGTTAAAGACACCGTTTACTTTGTAGGGCCCGACCGCGTGAATATTGATGTAACCATAGATGAAGGTCATAAATATTACTTCGGTAAATTCAAATGGTACGGAAATACAAAATATCGCAGCTCACAATTAGATACCATTGTTAATATCAAAGCCGGTACCATTTATAATCAAGAGAAACTGGATCAGAAATTATACATGAATCCAAATGGATTTGATATCTCTTCATTATATATGGATGACGGTTATCTCTTTTTTAATTTGATACCACAAGAAAGTAATGTACATAATGATACCATTGATTATGATATTTTGATCTATGAAGGAAAGCAAGCTATTATTAATAAAGTAACTGTAAAAGGAAATGATAAAACCAACGACCATGTTATTTATCGTGAGATAAGAACAAGGCCGGGGCAGTTATTTCGTCGTTCGGATATTATTAGAACGCAACGTGAATTATCTCAGCTCACATTCTTTAATCCAGAGAAAATGAATGTGGTTCCAACTCCAAATCCAGCGGATGGAACAGTGGATATTGAATATACAGTTGAAGAGAAGCCTAGCGATCAAATCGAATTAAGCGGTGGTTATGGCGGACGTAATAATGCATTTAATGGAGCAGGTGGACAAGGCGGACAAGGTGGAATTGGCATCATTGGCACATTAGGTGTTACCTTCAATAACTTCTCGATGCGTAATTTCTTTAAAAAGAGTTCATGGCAACCCTTACCAAGTGGCGATGGCCAACGTTTATCTGTTAGAGCGCAAACCAACGGAAAATTTTATACATCTTTCAATTTCTCTTTCACAGAGCCTTGGTTGGGTGGAAAAAAGCCAAATTCATTAACCTTCTCTACCTTCCATACGAAATTTAGTAACGGTGAGCCAATGCTTATTAATAAGGAAGAAGGAATTCGCAATCCAAAAAACGCGAGTATGAAGATTTATGGTGGTTCAGTAAATTTTGGCCGCCGTTTGATCTGGCCTGATAACTACTTTAGCATGTTCAATTCGTTAAATTACAACTATTATGATCTTTATCAATACAGCTCATTTGTTTTCAGAACAGGATATGCGCACGATGTCAACACCAACATCACAATTCAACGTAACTCGGTCGATCAGCCTATTTATCCAAAAACCGGATCTAACTTTACATTCTTTGGGCAGTTAACTCCACCGTACTCTTTGTTTAATGGAAAAAACTATGCTGACTTAACGATTAACGAAAAATTCAAGTTCATCGAGTATCAAAAATATAAATTCACAGCCGAGTGGTTCACACAGTTAACCAATAAAAAAGCTGCGGAAGGAAAAGAAGCTCGTAATCTTGTATTAAGAACAAAAGTTGGTTACGGATTCCTTGCACACTATAATAAACAAGTTGGATTTAGTCCTTTCGAACGTTTTTACATGGGTGGTAGTGGTTTAAGTGGTTTCCAAAATTTTGTGGCTCGCGAGATAATTGCTCTTCGTGGTTATCCTGATGGATCTTTATCACCATTAACCGGCGATCCAATAGTGGCGCGTTATACAATGGAATTGCGTTACCCAATTACGCTCAACCCACAAGCAACAATTTATGTGTTAGGTTTTGCCGAAGCAGGTAATTCATATGCAAGCTTCAAAACATTTGATCCATTCCAGGTAAAACGTAGCGCCGGGGTGGGCTTAAGGGTATTCCTTCCAATGTTTGGTTTATTAGGGATTGATTACGGTTGGGGCTTTGATAATATTGGACAACAAGGAGCAGGAAATGGCAAAGGGCAATTCCACTTCACTATTGGTGGTATGCTGGGCGAACTCTAAAAAAATGTTAATTTCAAATAAATGTGTAAATTGGCACGTTTTATGGACAAACTTAAAAACATGAAAAAGGGCATTTTAACAGTACTGGTTTGTTTTGTAGCGTTTATCTCTAATGCACAAACGGCAGCTAAATTTGGTTACGTTGATACCGATTATATTTTGGGACAGATACCTGAATACAAAGCGGCACAAACCGAATTGGATAAAACTAGCATTCAATGGCAAAAAGAAATTGAAGGAAAGTACACCGAGATAGATAAATTATATAAAGCATATCAAGCTGATGCAGTATTGCTCACAGATGATATGAAGAAGAAGCGAGAGAACGAGATCATTAATAAAGAAAAAGAAGCAAAAGATCTTCAAAAATCGCGTTTTGGTGTGGATGGAGAGTTATACAAAAAAAGAGTAGAGCTTGTAAAACCAATACAAGATAAGGTTTACAACGCTATTAAAACCGCGGCTGAGAAAAAGGGATTAGGATTTGTTTTGGATAAAGCAGGGCAAGTTTCAATATTGTACGCCAATTCAAAGTATGATGTGAGCGACGACGTTTTAAGTTTATTAGGATACAAGAAATAAAAACAAAAGACAAGATGAAATGGCCCTTGCTATTCCATCTTACAATAACTAAAAAATAAAAGACAAGATGAAAAGATCAATTAGAAAAGCTGTATTTATTTTAGCAGCAACTGTATGCACTGCGGGTTTAAGCGCGCAAAAAATAGCACATATTAGTTTAGATTCCCTAGTGAGTTTAATGCCTGAAACTAAAACGGCTAAAGACGTAGCGCAAAATTATTTAAAGAACTTAGAAGGAGAGATCGCAAAGATGACGGAAGAGTTTCAAAAAAAATATAGCGATTATATGGCTGCTGGTGAAACAATGAGCGAATTGGTAAGAAAGACCAAAGAAGAAGAGCTAACTCAAATGCAGCGCCGTATTGAAGATTTCCGTGGGCAAGCACAGCAAGATTACCAAAAGAAATATGGCGAGTTAACAGCGCCTATTATGGAGAAAGCTAAAAAAGGAATTGAAGCCGTTGCAAAAGAAGGCGGATATAAATACGTATTGGATACAAGCATGGGTAATGTGTTGTATACCGAGCCGGGAGATGATATTTTATTGTCGGTTAAGAAAAAATTAGACGGTATGCCTTTGGCAAATATACCGGGTGCAGCAGGCCAAACACCTGTGAAAAAAGATACACCACAAAAAACCCCGCCAAATCCGGGTAAAGGAAAATAAATTTAAACCCTCAACATAATGTTGGGGGTTTTTGTTTTTCCTTACGGGACAAAATGTCCCGCCCAACCATAACATCCGAATCTTAAAGTAGCACGGGACATTTTGTCACGCAGAAAGATATTTTTAAAAGGCCAAAATCAATAGGTCGCTCCTTAAGGGATTTAAAAATCCAAGCTCCCGAAGAGCGACATCTTGGTAGCCCCGGAGGGGCCGACATCTTGGTAGAAGCAATATTTATTGATAGACCAGAACCCCAGAGGGGGTGACATATCGGTTTTCCGTAAATCCCTACAAGCCCCTAGTAATCGACGATATAGGCCGTTAAAAACAATACTGCTTTAACTTATAAAAAATTAGTACTTTAGTTTCATTATAATTTCGTTATGCTAAAACACATCTTCATCCTCGCATCGATCAGTACCTCTGTATTTGGTCAAAATGTATTTACAAACACAGCCGACAAAGCAAAAATTGAATTGGCAAAACAAAAAATGTATGCCGGCCAGTATTTAAGGGCCGTTAATTCATTAGAAGAGATCTCAAAAACATCTCCTAATGATGCTAATTTGTTTTACTACATGGGTAATTGTAATTATATGCTTAGTAAGTACGATAAGGCAAAGGAGAATTTGAATAAATCTATCGGCTTAAATCCAAATAAAGCCGCCAGTCATTTTGTATTGGGTAAAATTCTTCAAGGAGAGGAGAAATTCGATGAGGCTATTACTGAATTTAACTTGTGTACAACCAATTCTAAATCGGGCGATGCAGATAATCAAGATGCAACTGTATTTATTGAACAATGTAATACCGCAAAAAAATTAATAGCAAGCCCTGTTGATGTAGAGATCATAAATGCAGGAGATATTAATAGTAAATACGATGATAAAAATCCTTGCATTACTGCTGATGGTTCGCTTTTGGTGTTTACAACCCGCCGTCCGGAAAATGTTGGATCTGCTTTGGATGCAGAAGGAGATGGAAAATATTTTGAAGACATATATATTGCAAGTTTCGACACCTCGGTTCATAAATATGCTAACGCAAAGTCTGTGCCTGGTTCGGTTAATACAAACGGACATGATGCTTGTACAAGTATATCACCCGATGGAAAACAGATCTTTCTTTATAAGAATGATCTGAACGATAAAATGAGCCGCGGTGGAGACGTATTTGTAAGTAAAATAAATAATGGCAAATGGAAAACGCCTGAGCAGTTTGGTAAACCTGTAGCGTCAAGTTATTGGGAAGGCGGCGCTTGTGTATCGCCAGATGGAAAACGTTTATTTTTCTTCAGTGAGCGCAAAGGTGGTTTAGGTGGAAGTGATATTTGGATGGTTGAAAAGATTAATAAAAAAGAATGGGGCAAACCGGTTAATCTGGGCGCACCAATAAATAGTATTTACGATGAGGGTGGAATGTTTTTGGCACCCGATGGAAAAACATTATTCTTTTGTAGTAACGGACCAACCAGTATTGGTAGCTACGACATCTTTAAAACAGTTTTAGAGAACGGAAAATGGAGCGCGCCAATGAATTTAGGTTATCCTATTAATAGTTCCGGAAAAGAAGGGCAGTTAAGTATTAGTGCAAATGGAAAAACAGCATATTTCTCGAGCGAAAGAGCAGGAGGAATGGGCGAGAGCGATATTTATATGATTAATTTAAAAGATTACGCTATTCTTGAAAAAGACAATAAACTAAAAATAAATGATGGTTTAAGTATTTTAAAAGGAACTGTTCGCGATGGATACGAAGGCTATGGTGTTGCAGAAGTAGAGATCATTATTAGCGATGCTAGCGGAACTCATGTAGCTTCTACAAACACAAATGAGAACGGAGAATACTTTTTGACATTAAAAGGTGGACAAGGCTACAAGATAGACGTTAAGAAAAAAGGCTTTCAGGAGATCAGCGAAACATTTGAATTAAAATTAGGCGCAAAAGAAACTGTTACCTTAGAAAAGGGTTATCTACTCAAAAAGTAATTACTGAGTTTATGAATTAGTAAGGTAGTAAATAAACTAACCAACTAAAAGAAAGCTCTTATTGTTCCGCCACCTAAATGAACTACGCTTGTTGCGCTGGCAGATCTTCGTCCGTTATAATTAATACTTATTTGTAAATTACTATTGATATTGCGCTGGTAAAGTAATTCCCAAGTGTAATTTGTTCCGTTTGCTAGTCCATTCAACATCTCAAACGCAATAGCCGATGATTCAACATCGTTGTATCGCATTTGTAAAAGATCAATACGCACATTAAAACTTCCTTTTTCGGTTTGGTTGTATTTTAATTCTAATCCTGCATTATGTATAAATGCTCTCTGGAAACCTTCAGCGTAGGTATTCGCTTTCTCTCCATATTTATAAAGCACACTTATTCTAAAAGTTGTTCCTGGCTGGTAACTAAGTTTTTGTTCGGTTTCAAGCGTATGTAGTAAATAGTTTCTGCTGGCAAATAACAATGAATGATTTCCTTTTATCCCAATAAGTCCTGATGAATTAAAGGTAAACCATTTGGCAAAATTCAAACGCCCTTTTATTTCGTGAGTCTCCAGCAAACGTGTTTCTATACCATTGTTTAATAATTGTTTGGAAGCGTTATTGATATAGGTATAATCGCCGCCAACAACCGAAGAGGATTGATTAAAGAAAAAACTTTGACGAAAGTTATTTGTATTAGCAATCATCAGTGTATCATCAATGTTTAAAAATGGATTGAAGTAATACAATTCGCCGTTATCCATGGTTTTATTATCAATACGGTACGCGGTTTGTAAAGCAAATCGGCTCACAAATTTGGCACTCTTACTTTTCTTTTCGCGCAATAAAGTAAGTGGACGGATATTTACACTTGCGCTCAATTGATTCTGTAGCACTTTTACATATTGATTGGTGGGCGCATAAAGACGAATATATCTTGCTTGGTCACTAAATTGCGCAATTTCAAATTCGTTAAGTTGCTTGATATTATCTTTATTGTAATCTAACCACGAAAATTGCCCTTGACCGGGTGCAACTTCAATGTAATAATACTCGCGTTTATTTTCTAAACCATAACCCGTTTCATAAAAAATACCCATCGTTAATAATCCTTTAAAGTAACGGGGATTATATTCCAAACGATTCAAAAATGTATTATCCGGTTTTAAAATTGAGCTAATGGTGTTCTTTAAATTCAATTGCCTATAAGTAACGTAAACCGCGAAAGGATTATTTTTTATGCTGTTGATATTGGCTTGAAATCCAATATTAGTAGCCATGGTGCTATCTTTTACTTCGTTATTATACGCTTGTTTATCGCGACGCTCTTTATAAAATAGTTTCATAAAATTCATGCTCGAGTCGGCGCTGCTAATACTTCCTTCCCATTCCCAAAATTGATAGGTGCGAGGAGTAAATCTTCGTGTGCTATCCAAAACAAATTTATTGTTCTCAAAATCATCCACGTATCCAAGCTTTACTTTTCCTAGTTTTTGGTAAGCAAATGTTTTGTGTCGATAGAAATTTGTGCTCGTGATCTTGTCGTTACTCGTTAAATAAGAACCTGAATATTGCCCACTAAAATTTTTGTTATTGTATCTGTTCATCAAATTATGGCGAATACCTTTATACGAATTTCCCTCAATAAAATTATTGAATTGATAAATGCTTGAAAATCCTTTTGTTTTCACAAACCCTAATTCCACATTTCCAATGTGCTGATCATTTAATATACTTCCTGTTAACGATCTGTTCCAATCCCTATCAAATTCTATGCTTCTAAAGCGCTCTATTTGCTTAAAGTTGTTTTGTACGAACTCATAATTTATATTGTAAACCAATTTGGATGTTTGTCCTAACGAATCTTTTCCCGCCTTTCGCCCGGGCAGGTTTAATGGCCTTGCATTCTTGCTAAGTATTTTCACGCCACTACCTTCATCATTTCCTTTGTTGGCGAAACTAAATGTATTGATATCGTTTTTTGTATAAACACCTTCAACTTGCAAACTATTTTGGCTGGTAATCGAGTAATTAAATCCGGCTGTAAACATCTGGCTTTGTTTAGGACTAACCAAAGGAATTAAAGGCTCAAAACTTCCTTGCGGCACATTATTTATGGGCGCTATCCATTTATAAACTCTTCCATTAGCAGCAGAAGCAACTTGGATATAATTTCCTTTTCCCGTACCAACGTTGCTAAACTTCACAAGATATTTTGCGCTATCGGCATTAGTACTATAAACATAAATTGGATGAACAACAAAATTCACAACACTATCTCTTTTTAAATAGAATACATCGCTGTTATTAAATGTTGCAATTGTGGCACCGCTAGTGTAAGCCTTTTCTAAAGTATCGCCAACTTGAGCTAGTGCTATTTTTTGTTCTTGCGTTAAACTTTGTTGTAAAGCGCGATTCTTATTATCCTGCTCGCTAAAAAAATTAAAATATACTTTAGCTTTTTTGCCTTGTATCTCTTCCGAAAATAAAAACAACGATCGCGCGTAATTACGCTCGGCATATTGAAATTCCGCAACAATACGTTTATCTTTTGTTATTTGTTGCCTTGCCGTAAAAGTTAGCTCGCCGGTATTGTAATCTATGATATAATCATTTTCTTGCCCGCGCAATAATAATTTTCCATCAATATAAATTTTCTCTGTTCCGCTCAACACAATAATAAACGGTTCATTATCGGCCCCGCGTAAACGGTAAGGGCCTTGATTATTTTCTGTTCCAAAAAACACCATGCGAGAAAATTTTCCTCGCGAAATGGCACCGGCCACTTGTGTTTTAAACGTTACGGGTTTATTATTAGTGCTATCCAAATACACATTATCCAGGCTTATCCCTTGAGCGCGCTTGTAAAAATTCATGAAGTAAGAATTTTGCGGACGGCTTAATTGATAATCTCCCACAACTAATTTTGTGCTCTCATTATTCAATTGTACAAATACTTTATCAAATTCCTGTAACTGCGCGGTTGTTCCATCGGCCTGAAAAGGAATATTATTATCCGTGGCCGCCATCAAAATATCTATCTCAGGGGTTAATTTGCCGCTAACCTGCAAATTTAAATTCGAGTTTAAAACGGCATCTTGATTATTTCCTATCGAAATCCCCCTGCTGATATTTCCATTTTTATTTAATCCATCATTTTTTAAAAGATGGGAGTTGTAATTATTCTTATCGTACTTTATCGTAAATGGTCGATCTGGCATCGAAAGATCGGTGTAAAGTTGAGATGCATCTTTATGAAAATACAATTGCTCAAAATTGAAGGGAAAAACACGATAACTCACCAAAATACTATCCGGCTTTCCGTTTTTAAATATTAACGCGTGTAAAGGGTAGTTTATTTCGGGTTTTTTTAATGAATCACCGGTCCAAAAATACGTAAGGCTCACACTTTCCTTTATTAAACTTAAACTATCTAATTTCAAAGTATCGCTTTTTACTTGGAATGTTTTTACGCGCGCGCTTCTAAAATATTGCGCGTTTACCTCAGTGCAGCATGAGCCGAACAGCAATAGCAAAAGGTATTTACGCAGGTTTAGCATTAATATTAAACGTTTTTAAAGTTAGTAAATTGTGCAAGCTTTGCCGTCTAATTTTTTTGTTTTTGCCTTTGCATCACCTTAATTTGAAAGTCTTATGAAGATAATTACTTACAACGTAAATGGAATTCGTTCGGCATTAGGAAAAGGCCTAATTGATTGGATGAAAAGTGCCGATCCGGATGTGCTTTGCATACAAGAAATTAAGGCAAATCCCGAACAAGTAGGGCTTTTAGAATTTGAAGAATTGGGTTATCATTTATACTGGCATCCCGCACAAAAAAAGGGTTATAGTGGTGTGGCCATTTTTACAAAACAAAAACCAAAACATGTAGAATACGGTTGCGGAAATAAATTATACGATTTTGAAGGTCGCGTGATACGTGCTGATTACGAGGATCATTCGGTAATGAGTGTATATCATCCGAGTGGTAGTAGTGGTGATGAACGGCAAGATTTTAAGATGAAATGGCTCGATTTTTTCCATCGATACATCAACGATCTGAAGAAAAAAATTCCAAATTTAGTGCTTTGTGGCGATTATAATATTTGCCATAAACCTATCGACATTCATAACCCAATTTCCAATTCAAGATCGAGCGGTTTTTTGCCCGAAGAACGCGAGTGGATGGAGAGTTTTATCAATAGCGGATTCACAGATTCCTTTAGGCACTTCAACCAAAATCCACACCAATACAGCTGGTGGAGCTACAGAGCCGATTCGCGCAACAAGAATTTAGGTTGGCGTATTGATTACAATTTAGTAAGCAGCTCTATGACGCACAGGCTCAAGCACGCCGTGATACTTACGGGTGTAAAACATAGTGATCATTGTCCTGTTTTACTAGAGCTTAGCTAGCGCTTAATCGTTGGTAGCCAATTTGTTAAGTTTTATCGAGAAAAAGCCGTTTTTTTATGAAAAAATTAGGAATGTTACGCTAAAAATATAACTTTGTTGCATTATTAAATTGTAATTTCTAATCAAGATCGTTAATTTTTTAGTATGAAGAAATTAGTATTGTTGTCTGTTACTGCCATCGCTCTTATCACTGCGTCGTGTGGCGGTGATAAAAAAGATGATAAGTCAGGTAAAACAGAAGGCAAAGGCGGAGTTTATTTGGGTGGTATTTTAAGGTTAAATGAAGTAGAGAACCTTAAGAGTTTTATTCCAATGTCTATTAACGACGTTCCAACTTATCACATTGCTTACCAGGTTTATGAAGGCTTAGTAAAGTATGACCCGGAGAATCTAAACATTATTCCTGCACTCGCGTCACGTTGGGAATTTAGTGCTGATCTAAAAGAGATAACATTTCATATTCGTCAAAATGTAAAGTTTCATGACAATGCATGTTTTGCAGATGGAAAAGGACGTATCATGAATGCAAATGATATTAAATTTTGTTTCGAAAGATTATGTACTCAAGATCCGTCAAACAATTTGTTTGAATCTACTTTCAAAGATAAAGTGATAGGAGCTACCGAAGCTTTTGTTGCATCTAAAGGAGGAAACACTAAAAGGGTTAGTGGGGTTGTTGTAGTTAATGATAGTACTTTGGTTTTAAAAATGACCGTTCCTAGCTTGGGATTCCTTAATATTTTAGCAATGCCTGGATGTTTTGTTTATCCTCCTGAAGCATTTAAAAAATACGGTAACGATATGCGCGTTAACGTAGTTGGTACAGGTCCGTTTTATGTGGAAATGATCAAAGAAGGAGAAGTAGTGATGATGAAAAAAAATCAAGACTACTGGGGAGTTGATGAGCACGGAAATAAATTACCTTATTTGGATGGCGTGAAGTGGAGTTTTATTCGCGAAAAAAAATCAGAGATATTAAAGTTCAAATCTGGAGATTTAGATATGATCTATCGTATACCGGTAGAAATGTTCTCTGAGATCATGGGAGATCTTGCCGACGCTAAATCAAAGAAGAACGAATTCCAGATCATAAGCTCACCAGCTTTAAACACAAATTTCTTTGGATTTAATGTGCAATCAAGCACTAAAAATGTATTTGCAAATAAAGCGGTTCGTCAAGCATTCAATTATGCAATCGATCGTAATAAAATTGCAGTGTTTACAATCCAGGGTGAAGGTTCTCCTGCTGAATACGGAATGGTTCCATATACAGAAGCATTTGAAAAAGAAGGCTACAATTATAAAGACATCAAAGGATATCCATTAGATGTTGCAAAAGCAAAAGAATTAATGAAACAAGCAGGCTTCCCTGATGGAAAAGGTTTTCCTGAGATCAATTTAGAGATCAACAGTGGTGGTGGCGATAGAAATATTTTAGTTGCTGAGGTTATTCAAAGCATGCTAAAAGAGAATATCAATGTAAAGATAAATATCAATACAGTTCCATTAGGCGAGCATATTGATAATGTACAATCTGGTAAAGCTGACTTCTTCCGTTTTGGTTGGAATGCCGACTATCCGGATCCTGAAACATTCTTAACATTATTCAATGGTAAACACGTTCCAGAGAATCCTGCAGATAAATCATTTACTAACTTCTTCCGTTATAAAAACCCTCGTTTTGATTCGTTGTTCACTGCTAGTCAGATTGAAACCGATAAAAGAAAACGTTTTGCGCTTTTGAGTGCTGCAGAAGCAGTAGCAATTGATGATGCACCATTTATGCCAATATTTTATGATGAGAACTTTAGGTTAGAGCAAAAAGGTGTGCGTAATTTGCCTGAGAATGCGATGAACCATATTGATCTTACAAAAACATTTGTTATCCCTCTGGATAAATTGAAAAAATAATAAACACATTTAAAAAAAATCCCGGCCAAATGGTCGGGATTTTTTTTGAACTTAATCCCTCTCCAAAATGAGGAGGATTTGAGAAGCACCCCTTCTCCTTTTGAGAAGGCAGGAACGAGGCTGAATGTTTCCAGTTAAAAATTCGTAATTTTATAGTGTATATGAGAAAAGATTTTGTGATCATAGTGGCTGGAGGAACAGGTACCCGAATGCGAAATGAAACGCCCAAACAGTTCTTGGAAATAAATAAAATTCCGGTGATCGTTTTGTGTATCAATAAATTTTTGAAATGTAAGCCATCCATACACGTCATCATCGCTGTTCATCCTGCTTTTAAAAAAGAATTAGCAATCATCTGCAAAAAGCATTTTCCAAAAAAGGAGATACAAATAACTGCCGGTGGTGATACGCGTTATCAATCGGTAAAAAATGCCTTGGCGCTCATTACTACCGAAAATGGTGTGGTTGGAATTCATGATGCTGCTCGACCATTTGTAGCCATCGACGTTATAAAAAATTGTTTTACAATTGCTGCCAAAAAAGGAAATGCAATTCCTTCAATTACTTTATTTGAAAGCGTGCGCAAAGCCAGCGATAAAAGGAACAAAGCCGTTGATCGCAATAAATTCAAGATCATTCAAACCCCACAATGTTTTAATATCAAACTTATTAAAAAGGCATTTACTAAAAGGTATTCGCCAACCTTTACTGATGATGCTACCGTATTAGAATCCATCGGAGAAAAAATAAATCTGGTACAAGGTAATTACGAAAATATCAAGATCACCAACCCTAACGACCTGATCATAGCAAAAGCCTATGTGAACCATGACAAATGAAGAAGTTGTAGATATTCTCGATCTCCAAGCTAAATTAATGGAATTGCATGGCGAAAATTCTTTTAAATCAAGAGCTTTTTCAGGCGCAGCATACAGGCTTGATAAATTACGGTACAATTTTTCGGGACGAACCCAAAAGGATATTGAAAGTATTGAAGGCATTGGTAAAAGCGTCGCCAAATTTATTTTTGAATTACTTGAACATGGTTCGGCCAAAGAACAAGATGAGCTCATAAACAAAACACCTTCTGGTGTTATTGATATGATGGGCGTAAAAGGACTCGGGCCAAAAAAAGTTCATGCAATTTGGAAAGAACTGGATATCGAAAGTGTTGGCGAGTTGTTATATGCTTGCAACGAAAATCGTTTATCTACTTTAAAGGGATTCGGACAAAAAACACAAGAAGCGGTTAAGGCCAGCATCGAATTTAAAATCGCAAACTCTGCTAAAAAACATTATGCAAGTTTAGAGCCATTTATAAACACACTCGTGGAGAATATTGCCAAAGCCGCCCCGAAAATAAAAGTAAGCGTTGTTGGAGAGTTTAGAAGAAAAGCAGAAGTATTAGATAAAATAGAAATACTAAGCGACCCCGCTCTTAATTTGGATCTGAAAAAACTAGAAGAAAAAGTGGGAATGCCTTTTGTTCATCATAAATTTCCGGCAAACGAATTCATAAAGAAACAATTTGAACTAACCGCTACTAAAGAACATTTGCAAAAAGTGGGCTTTGATTCATTACAACAAACTGAATTTGCAACCGAGCAAGAAATTTACCAAGCATTAAATTTACAATACATCGAACCTGAATTACGAGAAGGTTTGAATGAAGTAGAATTGGCAAAACAAAACAAGATCCCAAAACTTATTGAGCTAAGTGATCTAAAAGGAATTTTGCATAACCACTCTACCTATAGCGATGGTGTGCATTCGTTAAAACAAATGGCCGATTATTCCAAAGAACTTGGTTATCAATATTTAGGAATTTGCGATCACTCCAAATCTGCGTTTTATGCCCAAGGCCTTAATGAAGAAAGAGTTTGGCAACAGCAAATGGAAATTGCCAAGTTGAATAAGGACTATGGCGATAGTTTTAAAATATTAAGCGGCATTGAAAGTGATATTTTAAATGATGGCAATTTAGATTATGCCGAAGATGTTTTAAAAACATTCGACTTTATTGTGGCCTCTGTGCATTCGAATTTAAAAATGACAGAAGAAAGGGCAACCGCGCGTTTAATAAAGGCAATTGAAAATCCGTACAGCACAATTTTAGGACATCCAACCGGCCGTTTATTATTAGCTCGACCGGGTTATCCCATCAATCACAAAAAAGTAATTGATGCCTGTGCAGCCAATAAAGTTAGCATGGAACTCAATGCGCATCCTTACCGCTTGGATATTGATTGGCGATGGATCTGGTACTGTTTAGAGAAAAATGTAATGGTCTCAATAAATCCCGACGCCCATCATATGGAAGGTTATCACGATATGAAATACGGTGTATGTGTTGCACGAAAAGGAATGCTTACAAAAGAGATGTGTTTAAATGCTCTGGATCTTGACGCTCTTCAACTAAAATTTAAGAAATAAGGGTCTGTTTGGAATTTATATGTTTAACTTTGGTATAGAGTGTTTTTTAGCGAGACGAGGCAACTTTTGCAGACGAAATCTGGTATATTCGGCTAAAGAATTAACGAAGTTGTAGCCAAAGAGACGCATAACAAATTAAACAGATAAATTTTAACCAGACCCCACATGCCAATTGTAAATTCCATAGCGAGTTGGTTGATGAAAAAGCGCATGCATCAGATCGAGTTATTTATGAAATACCCGGTGGATGTGCAAATGGAATGGATGCATAACTTATTGAATTCGGCAAGTGAAACAGAATACGGTAAAACATATAATTTCGCCGAAATAAATTCGTACGAACAGTTTAAAAAGCAAGTGCCGATTAATGATTACGAAAGTTTAAAACCATATATAGAACGCAATCGAAAAGGAGAACAAAATTTACTGTGGCATACCGATATTAAATGGTTTGCAAAAAGCAGCGGAACTACCGATAAAAGTAAATTCCTTCCGGTAAGTTTGGAGCATTTGGATGGTTGCCATTATAAAGGCGGCCGCGATATGGTGACTTTGCATTGCATTAATAATTTAGAGACCCAATTGTTCACCGGAAAAAATTTGGCACTCGGCGGCAGTTTTAAAGAAGATCACTTTGGAGATCATCACTCTTTTCATGGAGATGTGAGTGCTATCATTATTCAAAATTTGCCCATGTGGGCCGAATTTTTTAGAGCGCCTAATGTTTCTATTGCTTTAATGGACGAATGGGAAAGTAAACTCGAGAAGTTGTCCGATACCATGACGAGTGAAAATGTAACCAGTATTGCCGGAGTGCCAAGTTGGATGTTGGTTTTATTGAAACGCATTTTAGAACGTTCAGGCGCTAAAACAATAAAAGAAGTGTGGCCAAACTTTGAAGTGTACTTTCATGGAGGTGTAAGTTTTGGTCCGTACAAAGAACAGTTTAAACAATTATTCGGGAGCGATAAAGTTTCCTATTTACAATTGTACAATGCCTCTGAAGGTTTTTTTGGAATTCAAGATCAGCTAAATTCGGATGAGATATTATTGATGTTGGATTACGGTATTTTTTACGAATTTCAAGAACTTGGGCAGGATAAACCTGTGATATGTTTGGATGAAGTGAAAGTGGGCGTGGATTATGAAATTATTATTTCTACAAACGCTGGTTTATGGCGTTACCGTTTGGGAGATGTGATCCAATTTACGTCTATTAATCCTTACCGTTTTATTATTACAGGCCGAACTAAACAATTTATAAATGTTTTTGGAGAAGAATTAATGGTGCATAATGCCGATAATGCTATTGCTGCCGCTTGCGAGAAAACACATGCCATGGTTCGTGATTATACCGTAGCACCTGTTTTTATGAACGAAAATGCCGGAGCGCACGAATGGCTAATTGAATTTGAACGGCAACCCAACAATTTTGAGTTCTTTGTGGCGTTATTAGATGAGGCCCTAAAAAAACAAAATAGCGATTATGAAGCAAAACGTTATAATAACTACGTATTACATGCACCGGTAGTAAAAAATATACCACAAAATTCGTTTTATAATTGGTTAAAGTTTAATAATAAATTGGGTGGGCAGTACAAAGTGCCTCGTTTAAACAATAAACGTGATATCTTAGAGGAAGTATTAAAAGTAAATAAACTCTCCTGAAAAATTTAAGAACATATTTATGTATTCTCACAGCAATTCCTTTTTGTTCATTTCAAAACGACACAAAACCGCAGGTCATTAAAAAGGCGCATGATTATTTTACCGTAGATAATTTAGGGAATGTATTCTTTGTTAAAGAAAACGAGATAGTAAAGTATTTAGCCAATGGAAATTATTTTAATCGTTACAGTAATTTAAAATTGGGGAATATTACCTCTTTAGATGCTACCAACGCTTTGCGCATTATGTTGTTTTATAAGGATTATCAGCAATTGGTTTTTGTAGATAATCAGCTCACTCAAAAAAATGAGCCTATTTCTTTAGAGAAGTTAGGGTACGAGCAAACCGAGCTCGCTTGTGTTTCGGCAAATAATGGCATTTGGCTGTTCAACAAAGCAAATAATGAATTGGTGCGTTTTGACGAACAATTGAAACAGTTGGCCTCTACAGGGAATCTTAAGCAGATGCTGCAAACCGAAGACATAAAACCAAATTTTTTACTGGAGCATAATGGCAATGTGTTTTTAAATTGTCCGGCAGCGGGTATTTACGTCTTTGATATTTTTGGAACCTTTAGTAAGATCATAAGTTTAAAAGGGCTTAAAAATTTTCAAGTGAACGAGAACATCATTTATTTCCAAAAGGATAGCGGCATTTGTAGCTATAATTACAAGTTGTTTGATGAGGTTTGTAAGGGCTTTGATATCAATAGGCTAAACCAAGTGTTTTTCTTCAAAAACAAGACCTATTTAAGCAATAAGGACTCCCTTTTTGTGTATTCGTATTAAATAATCGATAAAACCTACCACTTATAAAGTAAAAGTTCCATGATGCTTATAAGGCTTTGAACCTATCTTTATTTTCTTAAATTTATTAAGTAAAATGCGCAAACACCTTTTCATATTTACTTTTTTCATCTCTGTAGTTTCTTACAGCCAAAACTGGAATGTATTTAGTCGTCCCTCAAAAACTGTGTAAGCCTTGTTATTATTGAGTTTGTTTAAAAATAGTGCGATAAAAATCTAACGAAAAAAGTAAAAAAGGATTAAAAAAGCGGCAGATGTTTTTAAGTGTAAATTAAACCGCAATTCTGCGCCCGGGATAGAATGAAAAGCCTTGTTTAGG
>JAWXAS010000047.1:0-26129 GCA_034439635.1 Bacteroidota bacterium
AAAGCGAGCGTTGATTTAGATGAAACGTGGGGTTTGGATCATGGCGCGTGGTCGGTGTTGAAACACTTATTTCCAAACGCAAACGTTCCGGTTATTCAATTAAGTATTGATTATACAAAAGATGCGCAGTGGCATTTTGAATTGGCAAAAGAATTGCAAAGTTTGCGCGATAAAGGAATTTTAATTGTGGGAAGCGGCAACATTATCCATAATTTATACGACGCGGCTTTTGATCGCATTAACGAGAACTTTGGTTACGATTGGGCCATTGAAGCAAGAGAAAAAACTAATGCACTCTTATTGAAAGGAGATTTTGATCAATTGATCCACTACGAAAAACTAGGTAAGCCTTTGCAAAAAGCAGTACCAACGCCCGATCATTATTTACCGCTCATATATACGCTTGGATTGAAGAACGAAAAGGACAAGCTAGAGCTTTTTAACGATAAACTTTTGGCAGGTTCGTTATCAATGACCTCGGTAAAGATAGGGTAGTTGGAAGTTTGGCTTCTCTTTTGTAAATTAGATATATGAAAAGGACTATTACATTACTCACGATCATTATCAGTAATTTAGTAAACGCACAGGATATTTATTATTCTAATTCTCAGCAATCGCTTATTGTGCTAAACCCTTCTTTTGCGGGCTCCAATGGCGGGGCAAGAAACCAAACTAATTTTAGATCAGTAAAGGGTTATTTTTCAGCTAATTCTTCGTGCGATGTTTATTATAGGAAGATCAATGCGGGTTTTGCCGTAACGTATAATCACGAAGATTTTGAAGGAGGATTATATAAGAACGATGTATTCCATATTACTTATGCGCAATACTTTTATTCATCTGATAAACAAACCAAATTCATACCTTCAGTTCAGCTAGGAGGATTTGTAAGAAATCTTGACAAAACAAAACTGTCATTTGAGGATATGTACAATAGTTATGGAGGACGAGCAAGGTGTTTTGTGTGGGACTATACTGAGCCAGCATCACAAAAAATAAATTTTGATGCAAGTGCCGGTTTACTTCTCCAACACAAAAATTTTATTTTTGGATCTTCAGTTTACCATGTTACGCAACCAGATGAAGGAATGTGGGGGGTACAAAAATTGCCTATTCTTATAAATATTCACTCTTCTTACAATTGGATAGTAAAGGATAATTTTTTGATCAATCTATCCGGACGTTTTTTTCAACAAAATAAATTTCAATCGCTACAATTTATGTCAAAAGCCTTGCTGTTTAAGCATTATATGATAGGAGTAGGATATCAGTCATACAACGGAACAATGTATAATATCGGATACAGACACAAGCTATTCAACATAAGCGTTTCAGGAACATATAATTTTGAAACTAAAAATAGTATTTCCGAAATAGGGGCATCGTATACCCTGAGAAACAAAGATCAACGTAAGCAATTAACGTGCATGGAAAATTGGTAAAAAAAGCAAAATGAAAAAAGCCATTATTTTTATATTAATTTGCTTAGGAGAAATGAATGCACAAGATGTGGAATTTAATAATGTAAATCACTCGCTTGTTTATTTGAATCCATCTTTTTCGGGATCAAACGGCTATTTACGAAACCAAACCGATTATAGAAATCAATGGCCAAATTTGAGCGGAACACTTGTGTTGTACAATACAAGCTTTGATGGTTACATAAAACCAATAAATGGCGGCGTTTCTTTTAGCGCTTTTTCAAACAACATAGCGTATGGACTTATAAGACAAACCAAATTTTCGGCCGCCTATGCTCAATATTTTTCTTTTGCTAATTCCGATTTGAAGATCATCCCATCCGCACAGGTATCGTATGGAATAAATAAGCTCGACAAAGGCAAACTTAATTTTGGTGGACAAGGTTATCCTGCTTATGGCTTGCCGGCAACTTGGACTGATCTACCTTCCGGGCAAGTAAATTACTTGGATCTTTCGGCAGGAATAGTAGTACAAAAATACTTTTCTTATTTTGGAGCAGCACTTTTTAATATTTTGGAACCAAACATTTCTTTTGCGGGAACGTACAAACTTCCTATGAGAGGAGTGATTCATGCATCTGACAATTTTGTTCTTAGTAGAAGATCAAAGGCAAATGTGTTTATATCTTACACAATGCAAGGAAATAACTCATGGCTTAATTTGAGAGTATTAAATACATATAAAAATATACTTTTATATGGCTTAGGATACAAAGCGTATTTGGGTAACGACCCAAAATTTGTTGATATTTTTGCCGGGAAAAATAATGTGAGTTTTTATTTAGGAGTAAGACACGAAGCATTTACACTTAATTACTCTTACGATCTTGAGCCATCAAAATTATCAGGGAATACCGCGGGAAGCCATGAATTATCTATGAGCATTTCTTTAAAGAAAAAGGGTGAGAAAAGATCAAAAACCCTTGAGAAAATGTAAATTACTTCTTCAACCAATCTCCCAAACTAACTTTATACAATCTACTTTGCCCGTTAGCATAAACGTTTATTGCATCAAGTAATTCTTCAGTAGTTAAATTTTTTTCGAATTCGGCATTGGTGTTACTTCGCTTGCTTGTAAAATAAAGCGTTTTAGTGCTTTCATCTACAAAAGGGCAATAGTCCATAAATTTTGAATTAAATGCTTCGCCCATGTTTTTTGCTTGCGTCCAGTTGCCATCTTTTTTGTGGTAAGAAACATAAAGATCCCCACCTCCCATACCATCGGGTTTATTGTATCCGGTAAAAATAATATAATCTTCATCGGGCCCAACAAACGAATTAAATTCGTAACCTTCGGTATTAATAGAGTCGGAAACAGAGATCGGACTACAATATTTTCCATCGGTAAATTTGCAAACAAAAATATCATCTTTTCCTTTGGATCTTTTTCCATCATTGGTAAAATACAAATTACCACTTTTGCTTACGCTTGGATAAAATTCATTTTCCGAGGTATTCACCGGCGCACCTAAGTTTTTTGGCTCTCCCCAATAACCCGCAGGATTTCGTTCGCAATACCAAATATCAAAATCTTTTGTGGAGTTGCTTTTTTTATCAAGGGGACGATTAGAAACAAAATACAAACGTGTATTATCCCAAGATAAAAACGGCTCCAGATCATTGAATTTACCAGAGAAACTCAACACTTTGGGCTTGCTCCACTTATCTTTCTTTTTTTTGCTCCAAACAATGGCCGAAATTTCGGAGCTCGGGCTTTGCACACTAAAATAAATTTCGGTTCCCCATTTGTTCATGGCATAATCGCGAACATTCGAAAACTTGAAAAGATTCAACTCTTCCGGCTTTGTATTCTTTCCGTTTATTATATTGGTAAAATTTACCTGCGAATTGCAAATGGGTAACGCAACAAGAAACCAAAAACTTAAAACAAGAAACCTCATTATAAATTGTCGATAAAGTAATTACAAACCTTTTCCATTAAGTGAGCCCTGTCTTTTCCCAACACATTATGTTCATGCACAGGGTAAACAAAATAATCTATTTGTACGCCTTTATCCACGCATTTTTTTACGTACATCATGCTATGTTGCCAAACCACAACCGGATCTTGCGCGCCATGTATCATCAATAATTTCCCTTTCAAATTACCAACATAATTCAATAAATTATTTTTATCGTAACCTTCTTTGTTTTCTTGAGGGGTATCCATATAACGTTCGCCGTACATAATTTCATAAAAACTCCAATCAATTACCGGTCCGCCAGCTACTCCAACTTTATAAACTCCCGGATTTCTTGTCATTAAGGAAGTGGTCATAAAGCCACCGTAACTCCAACCGTGCACGCCAATTCGAGTTCCATCAACATATGGTAATGATTTTAAATAGTCAACGCCCTTTAATTGATCCTCAATTTCCACTTTACCTAACTGACGATGAATTGCTTGTTCAAAAACCTTACCACGGTACGATGTTCCTCTGCCATCAACCGTAAAAACCATAAATCCTTTTTGTGCCATGTATTGATACCAAAGTTCTCCTCCGGCCATCCAAGTATTTACAACCATTTGGGAGTGCGGCCCATTATAAAGATATACCAGAACGGGATATTTTTTTGTACTATCAAAATTAACCGGCTTAAACATCCGGCAATACAGATCTGTTCCTTCGCTATTTTTAATAGTAAATAAATTCCAGCTTCCGAGTTTATAATCTTTAATGGGATTATCAGCTTTAAAAATACTTGATGATTTTCCTTTTGTGCTTACAACATTATACTCGCGTGGAATATAAACACTTGAGTAATTATCAATAAAGTAATTTCCTACCGCGTCTAACATACACGCATGCGTTCCTTCTCCGCTGGTTAGTTTTTTTATTTCAGATGTTTTTAAATTTACACTATAAAAATCTTGGTTAACAGCCCCGGTGCTATTGCCGTGAAAGAAAAACCGTTCGCCTTTTACATCAAAACCATTAGATGATTTAACTTCCCAAGGCCCGCTAGTAATTTGACGGATGGGCTTGCCCGAAATATCATACAAATATAAATGTGTAAAACCGTCTCTTCGGCTATGCCATAAAAATTGGTTTGCATTGTTGGGTACAAATAGCATTTCATGTAAAGGCTCTACATATTTTTCATCTTTCTCTTCAAACAAAGTTCTTACAAGTTCACCGGTAGAAACGTTGTATTCATTTAACTGCATAAAATTTTGTTCGCGATTAATTTCGGCGATGTAAATAAATTTTTCATCAGGACTCCAAGCAATGTTGGTGAGGTAATGATCTTTTGGCCCCTTTGTTTTTAAGTAAACAACACTTTGCGCAGCAATATTATAAACGCCAAGGGTTACATAATGGCTTTTCGACCCGGCCATTGGATATTTGATGTCCTCGTTTTTTGCAGGATAAGGTTTCCAATCAACAATAGGATAACTAAACACATCCGATTGATCCATTCTATAAAAAGCGAGTAAATTTCCCTTGGAGCTCCAAAAAGTTCCTTTAGAAACCCCAAATTCGCTTTGATGCACATTTTTGCCACCATAAGTTAAGTTCAAGTTGCCATCAATGGAAATTTGACGATTGTCGCCCTCTACATCAACGTACAAATTATGGTCTTTGGTATATGCAACGCGCTTTGTTGCTTTATGCTCGTCGGCATCTTCTTCTTTTAAAGAAGGATTGATGCTTGCCGAAGAAATGGTTTTTGTTTTAAGATCGAATGTAACCACGTCTTTTCCTTGACTGAACCAACACGTATTGGCGTCTTTAAATTGTAAACCCGGAAAAGAGTTTAATGTATCGCGTTTAGCATTTTTTAAAGAGCCATTGAGTTCTGTTAATTTGAACCAATCGTTTGTTTTGCCATTGGTATTATCTCCTTTTAATACTTTCTCATTATCCACGTAAAAAAAGGAACTTGTTCCCGAAACAAACTGAATGTTTTGCAAACGCTTAGGGGCTAGGTCTGTTCGGCCTTTTAAAACGGCATCCTGAATGGTGAGTAATTTATCTTGCGCTTTAACTATTAAAGGCAACAAAGCAATTAAAACTAGAATTTTACGCATACAATGTTTAATTTTAAAACATTAAATATAGAGTTAAAATACTTATTCTTTGCCCCGTTTGTGTAATTTTTACAGCGCATTTCTTGTTTGTGACCTGGAGAGCCTATCCATTTAATAGGGAGCCGAAACAAAAAATGGATTTTTATGCCATGAGCTATTGCAATCCGTATTTTTATCAAGATTGGCGAATGTTTGCGCCCGGAACAAGATATAATTACAGTATTTATGCGGTATATGAAGTTAACGGACAAAAACACTATTCGTTTCCCATACAAGAAGTTCTTTCTGATCGTAACATTTTTAGTGGACGAGAGTTTCTAAACACTTCCTTAACCGACGCAAGTATTTTTGTACACAACACAGCGGTAAACGTAAGTGGAGAGCTGTATAAATTTAATAAAGATAAGTACTATCAAATATTTGAACATATTAATATACAATATTTACAAAAAAAGCACGACTCAAAAATTAAAAATTTGAAATTAATGTTGTGCGCAACACATATTCAAACAAAGAAAAAAACATATTTGGTAAATGAATAAAGTGGTTACATATTTTTTTGATGAATACCGCAAGCAAAGAAACGCTCGTTTGTTCAAGAATTTGCTTTATGTGTTTTTAGTTGTAAAGTGTTTATTATGGCTATTTAATTTCGATATTCTTTTTGGGGAGTACGCTGTTTCTTTAACCTATAATGAACCAATTGGATTCTTTAAGAGTTTTGCTTACATCATTTATTTAAGCAAAAGTAGCAACCTAGCACTTTGGTTCATTTGTACCACACTTTTATTGAGTCTTGTTTCATTATTTGGTAAGCGATCTTATGTATTAGCAGATCTTATTATTTATTTGCTTGTTTTGAATTTGGATATTAGGATCTATACAACAACAACTGCCGGAGAATCACTTTTAGTGAACTTATGTTTTTTAAGTGCATGGTTGCGAAAGGATTTTAATAAAGGCATAGGAACATATGATCAAATAAAAGTTCTTTTGCATAATACTGCTTTTATTGCTTTAATACTGCAAGTATGTGTTTTGTATGGTTTTTCGGCTTTAGCAAAGTGGTACGATGCAGATTGGATAAGTGGCGAGGCTGTTTATCTTACAACCAAAGCGGAACATTATTCTAGGCCTTTTATGGTTAATATAGCTGATCCAATTCATTTTTTAACTGTTGCTGTTACTTATATTTTGTTGCTATACCAAAGCTTATTTCCTTTATTAGTGTGGATAAAAAAAATAAAACCTTATTTCTTGCTCATTGGCGTTTTAATGCATTTGTATATAGCATTTGTTTTGGGCCTTTTCTTTTTTGGCCTCATTATGGTAATAACATATGTATTGTTTTTTGATTTTAAAACTCACGCCGACGTGAAAGCGTAAAAACTTTTTTGTTTGGAATTATCTATTCGTGGCGAACAATCCCTCATTACGGAATTTATAAAAGTCAGATGCCTCTAGAACCGGTAGCGCCAGGGATGCGGAGGGCGTGGCTCTTTTTTGTTTGGCTTTTTCGCCAAACAAAAAAAGCCGAGCGATAGCGAGCCCGTGGCAGCCCGACCCATTTGCCTCCTTAATTGCAGATGGCAAAGGGGTGGCGCCCAAAAACAAAAGAAAAATTGTATATTTACCGTCATGTTCACACAAGACCAATTAAAAGACGTTAACTCACGTCACCTGGCATTAAGGGGGTTTCTTTGACTACGATAAAAAGAAACACGATCTCTCATTACTAGAAGAAAAAACTTTAGACCCTAATTTTTGGAGCGACAGCAAAAAAGCCGAAACGGTTTTGGCTGAAGTTAAACTAAAAAAAGTTTGGATAACGGGCTATGACGAATTAACCAAAGATGTTGACGATGTTAACACGCTTTACGAATTTTTTAAAGAGGGAGAAGCTACCGAAGCTGAAACACAGCATCAATTTGAAATTACTATTAAAAAATTAGAAAGCATTGAATTCAAAAACATGCTTCGTAACGAGGAAGATCAATTAAGTTGTATTCTTCAAATTAACGCCGGAGCAGGCGGTACCGAAAGTTGCGATTGGGCCAATATTTTAATGCGCATGTATACTATGTGGGCAGAGAAAAGTGGCTTCAAAGTTTCTCAACTTGACTACAATGCCGGCGATGCGGCAGGAATAAAATCAGTGTCGCTTCAAATTGAAGGACCGTACGCGTATGGATATTTAAAAGGAGAAAATGGCGTTCACCGTTTGGTGCGCATTAGTCCATTTGATGCTAATGCAAAACGCCATACAAGTTTTGCTTCAGTTTATGTTTATCCAATTGTGGATGATACTATTGAAATTGATATTAAGCCTGCTGACTTAGAAGTTACAACTTCGCGAAGCGGTGGTGCAGGTGGACAGAATGTAAATAAAGTAGAAACTAAAGTGCAAATGCTTCACAAGCCTTCCGGAATTGTGGTAGTTTGTCAGGTTGATAGAAGTCAGCACGGTAATCGCGAGCGAGCTTTGCAAATGATCCGCTCTCAATTATATGAATTAGAAATGCGCAAACGCAACGAAACAAAAGCTGCGGTAGAAGAGGGGAAAATGAAAATAGAGTGGGGGTCGCAGATTCGCAGTTATGTTTTGCATCCTTACAAAATGGTGAACGATCACCGAACCGAATTAAAGATAACAGATGCAGAAGGAGTGTTAGACGGAGATCTTGACGAATTAATAAAAAATTATTTAATGGTTACTTCGGGAAAACAAAAAACATAAACATGGCAAACATTTTTGAATTTAATGGATACGTGCCGGTGATAGATAAAACCGCATTCATTCATCCAAACGCCACGGTTACAGGAAATGTAACTATTGGAAGAGATGTATATATTGGGCCGGGCGCATCAGTGCGCGGTGATTGGGGCGAAATTATTATTGAAGATGGCTGTAACGTGCAAGAGAATTGTACCATTCATATGTTTCCGGGAACAACAGTTTTGTTGAAAGAAGGTGCGCATATTGGTCATGGAGCTATTATACATGGAGGAACAATTGGAAAAAATGTATTGGTAGGAATGAATAGTGTTATTATGGACAGCTGTGTTATTGGTGATGAATGCATTATTGGCGCATTAACTTTTGTACCTGCAGATACAATTATCTCTAAAAGAAAAGTGGTTGTAGGAAATCCTGCAAAGGAAGTTAAAGATGTAAGTGATGAAATGATAGCCTGGAAAACCGAAGGTACAAATTTGTATCAAAAATTACCAAAAGAGTGTCATGATACATTAAAGGCGTGTGAACCATTACGACGTTCGCCTGCATTTAAGCCAAAACAACAGGATATTTATAAGACCTGGAACGAAAAAAAAGAAATTAAGAAATCCCCTAAAAAGTAGTTTAATGAAAACTCAAAGCCGTTTGTTTTGTTTTTTAATAGTATTGCTGTTGAACGATAAAAGTAACGCTCAAGGTGTTGATGAGGGCGATGAAATAATAACACCTTATTATGGCCCTTCGTTATTTAAAGGACTTTATAATCATTATAGTCCAAGTTATTCAGGAGCCGCCGCCACGTACAAAACAAATGATATAGGAACTTTTGGAATAAGTTCCGAGTATTTAGTAAACGATGTGATTGGCCTTGGAATTGATCTTTACTATAATAAAACCGAAACCTCTTGGACTCAAGTTGTAGAAAAGTATGACCCTAATAGCGGACTTACTCAGTTAAACACTTATAGCTACAAGATAACCGCACCAACATTTGCAGCGTTGGGAAGGGTGAATTTTCACTATTCAAGCGCGTTCAGTATGCTGAGCATGTTAAGTGATGAATTTGACAGTTATATTATTGTGGCGTTTGGATACAAAAAAACAAATTATAAAGTAGTAACAACTGATCCCGACTATGTTTTTGACCCTCGCCGAAGTTTATTTTCGCTCTTCACGCCATCAAATCCAATTGGTGGAAAATTAGGAGCAGGCTTTAGGTATTTTTTTACGGATGAAGCCGGAATAAATATTGAGGTTATGGCAGGCCAGCCTTTTATTGCAGGCGGAATATCCTTTAGATTTTAAATACGAAGAAAAAAGCAGTAATGATATTGCGGTTTACCTCACTCTTCCATTCTTGATCTCTTCAACAACATTTGGATCAAGGAGTGTACTTGTGTCTCCTAAATTAGTTACATCACCTTCGGCAACTTTGCGCAAAATGCGCCGCATTATTTTTCCGCTGCGGGTTTTTGGCAAACCACTTACAATTTGAATTTTATCGGGTTTGGCAATCGGGCCAATGATCTTATTTACTTGGGCAATAATTTCCTTTATTAAAATGGCATGATCTTTTGTTGTTGATGGCACAATTACATAGGCATAAATTCCTTGTCCTTTTATATCGTGAGGATAACCAACAACCGCACTTTCTACAACATCGGCATGTGCATTTATTGCGCTTTCAACTTCAGCGGTTCCAATTCTGTGTCCGCTAATATTCATCACATCATCTACGCGCCCGGTAATTCTATAATAACCATTTTCATCGCGCTTACAACCATCGCCTGTAAAATAGAGATTGTGGTAAGCGCTAAAATATGTTTGCTTGCATCGTTCATGATCGCCATAGGTTGTGCGAATAATAGATGGCCAAGGATATTTAATGCATAAATTTCCTTCCACATTATTTCCTTTGATCTCATTGCCTTTGTCGTCAACTAAAATGGGTTGCACGCCCGGTAATGGCAAAGTAGCATAACTCGGTTTAAGTTTTGTTATTCCTGCTAGTGGAGAAATTAAAATGCCACCGGTTTCGGTTTGCCACCACGTATCAACTATAGGGCATTTTTCTTTTCCAATGTTTTTGTTGTACCAATGCCAGGCTTCTTCATTAATGGGTTCGCCAACACTGCCTAAAACTTTTAAGGAAGTTAATTTATAAGGCTTTACAAAATCTAACCCTAATGCTTCCAAAGCGCGAATAGCGGTTGGAGCCGTATAAAAATGTGTGACTCTATGTTTGTCAATTATTTTCCAAAATCTTCCGGCATCAGGATACGTTGGAACACCTTCAAAAATAATGGAAGTGGCACCGCACAACAGCGGACCATAAGCAATATACGAATGCCCTGTAACCCAACCCACATCGGCAGTGCACCAATATACATCACCTGAGTTGTATTGAAATACATTTAAAAAAGTATACGCCGTGTAAACCATATAACCACCACATGTATGCACAACGCCTTTTGGTTTTCCGGTTGAGCCCGACGTGTATAAAATAAACAACATGTCTTCGCTATTCATTTTTTCAGGCTCGCAAACAGACTCTTGATTCGGAACAAATTTGTGCCACCAAATATCTCTATCGTTGTTAAACGCGATGTTTATTTGAGTATGTTCATACACTAAAACTTTTTGCACCGAAGCACAGGTTTCTAAAGCTTCGTCAACTACATTCTTCAAATTAATACTTTTATCTCCTCGGTAAGAACCATCAGAAGTGATCACGATTTTGCAATCGCTATCTTGAATTCTATCAGATAAAGAGGTAGCGGAAAATCCGGCGAACACCACAGAGTGAATTGCTCCTATTCGTGCGCAAGCTAACATACTGTAAACTGCTTCAGGGATCATTGGCAAATAAATGCAAACACGATCACCTTTTTGTACACCTAATTTTTTTAGAGCATTTGCAAGCCTGCATACCTCATCATGTAATTCTTGGTAAGTTATTACGCGACTTACTTTATCTTCATGATTTGATTCCCAGATAAAAGCGATATCTTTTGCTTTGAGAGGCAAATGGCGATCGATGCAATTCTCAGTAATATTTAAACTTCCGCCATCAAACCATTTTACGTTGTAGTTTTTAAAATCCCAATCTACAACCTTATTCCATTTTTTGTACCACGTAAAATTTTCGGCGATCTCGCCCCAAAAAAATTCGGGCCGCTCCACACTTTTTTTATACGCTAGCTCATACTCTTTCAATGTATGTATTCTCATTTCCTAGATCTTTATTCCCATTATTAATACATCGTCCACTTGTTCCAATTTACCTTTCCAATTATGAAATGCTATTGAAAACATTGCGTGTTGTTCTTTTAGAGTAATGTTTTGTGCCGAAAGAAGCAGCTCTTCCAAATGTTTGTGTTTATATTTTTTCCCACGTGGACCGCCAAACTGATCTGCGAAGCCATCCGTAAAAAAGTACAAACCGTCTCCTTGTTTCAGCTCTATGTTAAAAAGGGTGAATGGATCCATTTTTATTCCCATTCCTACAGGCATTTTATCTACGCCTAACGTTTTCAGGGCTCCGCCCCTAACTAAAATAGGAGCATTGTGTGCAGAGGCATATGTAACTTTATTATCTTTTTTATTGAAGCACATCAGTATACCATCCATGCCGTCTTGCTGCCCTTCATTTCCAATTCCTTCGATCAAACGTGTTCGCACATAATCTAATATTTTATTTGGCTCAAAAATATTTCTTTCATTAATAGCCTCACTCAAAAAACCAATATTCAATAAGCTCATAAATGCCCCCGGCACACAATGACCCGTGCAATCGCAAACGGCCAAGTAGTGATAATCCTTACTTTCGGTGACCCAATAAAAATCTCCGGCCACAATATCTTTTGGAAGGTAAAGGATAAAATTTTGTGGGAAATAGGAACTCACCACATCCAGTTTCGGAAGAATGGCTTGTTGAAGTTTTTTTGCGTAGTTTATAGAGTCGAGTATAGAGGTTTGCTTTTCTTCAACAAGAGTTTTTTGGGATTCAATGATCTGGTGTGATCTTTTTTTATCGCGGTATGCAAACCCCGAAAGCACCAATAATATAAAGATCAGCGACCCAACAATGATGCTTGTTCTGGTAACAAGTTTTTGGTTCTTTAGTTGCTCTCCTGAGTAAATATCTTTTTTTAATTGTTCCTGTTTTAATAACTCTTCCTTTTTGTTGAAATCGTAGTTCATTTTTTGTTCAATCAAACGTTTGGTGTTCTCCTCGTTAATGGAACTGTCTCTATAAGTAAGAAACAATTGATGATCTTTAAGAGCGTCTTTGTATTTGCCATCAGCCTCATCGATCTCGCTTAATAGCAAATAGTAGTTACTTAGCAGGGCACTTCCAACATTTAGTTTTTTATGCCCAATATTTTCTACCAGTCTTTTTCTAGCAGCAGTTAGTTGTGTTTTTAATAATTCGATCCTGGCAAGAGAAATATTTACTTCAACTATATTATCTATGTCTTCCGTTTCTATATACAAAACGAGAGCCCTTTCAAGATATTCTTTTGATTCGGTGAACATGGTTCTGTTCAAGTAAACCTCACCAATGCTTTCATACGCGCCGGCAATACCTCTTTTATCATCAATGGTTTTATGAAGCTCAAGGGCATCTTTAAAATAAATAAGAGCGCTATCGAGAAGGCCTTGTTGAACATAAACTAAACCAATATTATGTTTCACGGTTGCAATTCCAAACACTTCTTTGATCTTATCAAACAGCGTAGTCGCCTTTGAATAATAACCGATGGCTTCAGAGTAGTTTTTTTGTTGATAGCAAACATTACCAATGTTTAAAAAAGAAGAGGCAATATCTCCTTTATCATTTTCCTTCTCCCTGATCCTTAATGCTAAAAGGTAATTTTCGAGCGCTTTCGAATAATTTCCCTGCTTATTAAAAATGATGCCAATATTATTATAACATCTGGCAGTAGTTTTTTTATCACCGCTTCTTATCCCCTTATTTAATAGGTCATAAGCTTCAACAAATTTATTCATGTTCATGTTGGCAGTACCCATTATAAAATTTGAATATGCCATTGCAATAGTATCTTTCAGTTTTTCATAAATGGCGCGAGCTTCCTTCCCATAATTTATGGCACGCTCGGGATCGTTTCTTCGAAGATCAAGTGCTAAATGATTTAATTTACGCGCTTTTGAACTATCAACTTTTTCAGAAAGGATCTTTAAGTAAAGAGAATCTTTAGCGTTAGTAACTGAAGGGGTATTGCCCTGCGAAAATGTGTTGACCCAAAGCAGCAGAATAGCAAACAAATAAAGCAAGCTGCGCCTGCAAAAAAGTTCCATAAAAAAAGTTATGCATTAAAGATAATGCTTTTTTATCCAACGCAGCTTAACGCGAAGACGGATTAAAGTGGTTTTTTTAAAGTTTACGAAATAACAGGTGGCGGTTCCATAACAGTACCACATTTTTTACAAGTGCGGAGGTCTTTATTTTCATAAAAAAGTTTAAATTCTCCTTGAAATTGTGATTGAATATCGGTTAACATGAAATAAGCTTCATGTAATTTATGATTACATTTTTCGCAGAACCACAATAGCCCGTCTTTTTCTGTTTCTTTACGTTTACGTTCAATCACTAATCCAATCGTATCTTTAAAGCGACGCGGATTGTGTGGAACTTTTGGAGGCACTAAAAAAATATCACCTTCGTTAATTGGAACTTCTTTCATTTTACCATCAATTTGCACCTGTACAATAATATCGCCTTCTAATTGATAAAAGAATTCTTCACTTTCGTTATAGTGATAATCTTTTCGGGAATTTGGTCCACCAACAACCATTACAATAAATTCTGTGTCTGTGTAAACAACTTTATTATTTACGGGCGGCTTAAGTAAGTGTCGATTTTCTTCGATCCACTTTTTGAAATTAAAGGGAAGTGTTAACATACATTAAAGTTAAGGGAATAAAATTAGAATTCAAAACCACAATAGCCACTAAACCACAAAGAACAAAAACTTCGCGCCTTTGCGGCAAGTTTGTTCTTAAAACGAATGAACTTTATTCGCAATTAAATATTCGGCAATTTGAACCGCATTAGTGGCAGCTCCTTTTCTTAGGTTATCTGAAACGATCCACATGTTCAACGTTTTTGGTTGTGTTTCATCTCTGCGAATACGGCCCACAAACACTTCATCTTTTTCATGTGCCGTCATTGGCATTGGATAGATCTGATTCTTAAGATCATCTTGAACAATAATTCCTTGCGTAGCTCTTAATAAATTCGTTAGCTCTGTTACATCAAATTCTTTTTCAAATTCAATATTAACACTTTCGCTATGTCCACCCATAACCGGAATACGAACTGTGGTTGCCGTAACTTTAATAGAATCATCGCCCATGATCTTTTTGGTTTCATTCACCATTTTCATTTCTTCTTTGGTATAACCATTGTCCAAAAACAAATCAATTTGCGGAATAGCATTCATATCAATTTGATACTTGTAAGCCATTTCACCTTTCACGCCTTTGCGTTCGTTCATTAATTGATTAACCGCTTTTACACCAGTGCCAGTTACACTTTGGTACGTGGAAACCACCACGCGTTTTATTTTGTATGCCTTATGTAGTGGTTCTAGCGCAACTACCATTTGAATAGTAGAACAATTTGGATTGGCAATGATAAGATCATTTTTTGTAAGTGCATGCGCATTCACTTCGGGAACAATTAATTTTTTTGTTGGATCCATGCGCCAAGCAGAAGAATTATCAATTACAACTGTTCCAACCTCCGCAAATTTTGGAGCCCATTCTTGCGATGTTGATCCTCCTGCCGAAAATAAAGCAAAGTCTGGCTTAGAAGCAATTGCATCTGTCATGCCTTGTACTTTGTATTTTTTTCCGTTGAACTCAATTTCTTTTCCAACCGATCGCTCAGAAGCAACCGGAATTAATTCTGTAACTGGAAAGTTTCTTTCCTTAAGAACTTGTAAAATTTTTGCGCCAACTAAACCTGTGGCACCAACTACTGCAATTTTCATTTTGTGTTTTTCTTATAATTAAAAAAGCCTCTCCACTATGGAAAGGCTTTGCTTTATATCTATATAAAATAAATGCCCTTCCTTAAAAAGGAAATTTTTTATGACATTTTATTTTTTTAGTATTCATTTTTACAAGAACAAATATCTGTAAATTTTAATGACTGACAAAATAATTGAGCAGAAAATATTAACAAAGCCATATTAAGCTCAATGAAGTTAAAAACGGCCGAATTAGTTTTTAATAAACTTAGAAGTTGCCATAGTTTCACCCACTTTGTTTTTTAAACGTATATTGTAAATCCCGTTTGGTAATTTAGAAACACTGATCTTAGAGCTTACCTCGTTTACCTCGGATTTTACTAAAGTTTGTCCAAGAAAGCTCGTAATTTCTAAAGTTAAATCATTGGTGTAGAGCGATTGGGGAATAGTTATAACAACAAAATTGCTTGATGGATTAGGAGAAACCCCAAGAGATGAAATTAAAGAAGGGTTTTGTTTGACTGTCATCGCTAGGTCTTCACAAAATGTATTAAGCGTAGCGCCTCTTGCAGATGATAAAGAGATGGGCGTGGCGACTAAATCGTTGATGGCAGTCATTGAAACAGATGAAGATGTAAGCAGGATATTGGTAATGGTTTGAGAACTTATAACTGAATTACAGTATAAATTCCCATTCGCATCTGTTTTTGCTAAAAACAAATCGCCTTGCCCCGCGCCTAGTTCAGTATTTCCTGAAAAGACTACGCCCCCATCGTTATCGATTTTTATACCCTCAACAACATTCATGTCCTTAAAACTTTGTTTCCATAAGAGGTTGCCGTTCGAATTAAACTTTAGCAATAAAATGGAATTTGCTAATGTATTACCAATGACATATGCGGTTTGCGCTGTTACAAAAACATCATCGTTTGTGTTTTTGACAATTGAAGATGGGTAACAAAATAAGCTATCAGAAACAAGCTTCGTGTAAATGTGATTTCCTAGAGAGTCAACTTTTGTAACGGTTAGCGAGTGTTGAGGAGAGTAGCCAGTGCTTCCGCTTAAAATCAAACTTTTATCACTCAATTCAACCAATGAATTGCCATCGAATCCGAGAGATGGCGATCCAATTGCCCTTGCCCAAAGTGTATTGCCTAATTTGTCTGTTTTTAATAAAAATTTTTGGTAAGCAGAATTATAAAGGATGTGACCAACGGAAATTAGACCTCCATCTTTTGATTCAATGGTTTGTTTAATTAAACTACTTCCATATGAAGCATTTGTCACCTGGTAACGATTGCCAAAAAGTAAATTGCCATTGGCATCAACGCGGCTTATAAAGGCCATGAAGTAACCTACCTGAATTTGCCCAGAAATAAAAAACGTATTATCTGATAATCTCCCGCCATAAACACCGGTTGCACGCGCCCCAGAAGCATTAGCAGGCTTATCAATTGCAACACTCCATAGAACATTTGCATTAGAGTCGGTTCGTATTAAGCCAGCTCCAAGAAAGTTGTTAAATCCTGCACCTATAATAAACCCTCCATCAGGGTTTTGTTCAACTGTTTGCCCAATGTTTTTTTCAATAGAATCTAATACAAAGAAGTGTTTAGTAAACAGAGTATCTCCGTATTTATTGGTTTTAAATAAACACATACCAAAGCTGCCTTTATAGCCGAAGCCGTAACCAGATCTTACAAAAGCATAACCATTCCCATCAGACAATTGACATAAATTTCTATACCCAGAAAAACAGTTGACATTACCATCAAAAAAAGCAGTTCCATATGTTTTAAAAAAAGTATTTTGTGAAATAGCAGAAGAGTAATAAAGAATAAATAGTAAAATGAATCGAAGGTTTTTCATAAGACATCATGTGATAAAAATCATACCAAATTTTGTTAAAAACTCTTCAGGGTTAAAAAGTCAGCCAAAAGGATAAACATCTTTCTATTCAACTTAATTCAATAATGATCTGCTCATACAACAAACCAATCAATGAAACCTGTCCAAGAAAACATACAACCCAAGGTCAAAAGCTTACATTTGCTTCCATGAAAGCAAGCGCTTCTTCATGGCTAATTCTCATTGTACTTTCCATTGTGTGGGGAAGTTCTTTCATCCTGATGAAAAGAGGCATGGATGTTTTTAGCGCCGACGAAGTAGGTGGTTTACGAATTGCCATTGCGTTTGTGTTTTTACTTCCTCTTTACCTAAAGAAGCAACAAATAAATTTTAAGAAGAATTGGAAGGGCCTTGTGATGATGGGCGTTTTTGGAAATTTTATCCCAGCTTTTTTATTTACCGCCGCCGAAATTCAAATTAGCAGCAGCTTGGCCGGAATGCTGAACGCGCTTACACCACTTTTTACAATTGTAATTGCAGTAATATGGTTCAAAGATAAATTCAAAACTATTCAAATCGTTGGAATTTTGAGTGGTTTAGCTGGAGCTATCTGTCTTTTGCTTTTTAACGAAGGAGGAGATGCAAACCAAAATATCTTGTATAGCCTTTTGGTTGTTTTGGCTACCATTTGCTATGCCATTAGTATTAATGGGATAAAGCATTACCTCCAAGGAATGAATTCGGTTACGGCCACTTTGGGGGCCTTTACTATTACCGGACCTCTAGCACTAGCCTATCTGTTTTTAAGGACTGATTTCATTAATGACTTGAAAAGCAATTATTTAGCGTTAAAAGCATTTGGATATGTGTCTATTTTAGCCATTATTGGAACCGCTCTTTCGGTGATCATTTATAATGTCCTTATTAAAAATGCAGGGGCGCTTTTTGCATCTACCTGCACCTATCTTATCCCCGTTGTTGCTGTGATTTGGGGCCTTGTAGACGGAGAGGCCGTGAATTTAGTACAAATGGGAGGGGTAATTGTCATAATTCTGAGCGTTTACCTTATTAATAGGCGCTAAATATTTGTCAAAATCCAATTTTTCTCATACATTTGCGTCCCTTAAATTTTTAACTATTAACGATCCAGAGTGGTTTTAAGGGAACCATTAAAGATCTAAAAAACGAACGCACATGTACGCAATTGTAGAAATAGCCGGGCAACAGTTCAAAGTAGAGCGTGGACAACGAGTTTATGTTCACCGCCTTGAGGCTAATGAAGGTGCTAATGTGGAATTTAGTAAAGTATTGTTGTTAGACAATGCCGGAAAAATTTCAGTTGGTAATCCTTTAATTGATGGCGCCAAAGTAGCAGCCACAATAGTATCGCACGTAAAAGGCGATAAAGTAGCGGTATTCAAAAAGAAACGCCGTAAAACGTATCAAAAGTGGAATAACCACCGTCAACTTTTCACCGAGATTTTAATTCAAGGTGTATTAGGTAAAGGCGAAACATTGAAGGATTCATTACCTGCAGTGAAATACCCGGTTAAAACACACAGAAAGTATGATGCAAAAACTGCAGAAACAACTGAAGTAGTTGAAAAATTAGCAGTAAAAAAAGCTCCCACAAAAAAAGTAACAAAGAAAAAGGAAGACTAAAAAAATGTTGAATGTTGAAAGCTGAATTTTAAATTTAGCACCATTCAAAATTTATAATTTAACATTCAAAATTTAAAAAAATGGCACACAAAAAAGGAGCGGGTAGCTCAGATAACGGTAGAGAGTCGCATGCAAAACGCTTAGGCGTTAAGATCTTTGGTGGTCAAAAATGTATTGCTGGCAATATCATTGTTCGTCAACGTGGAACTAAGCACAATCCCGACAAAAATGTTGGTATTGGTAAAGACCACACACTATATGCATTAACAGACGGAGTTGTTGTTTTCAAAAAGAAGAGAGACGACAGATCCTATGTATCGGTAATTCCGCCTCAGGCCTAAGTAACCGAATTTTTGATTATTAGAAAGCCTGTGTCGGTAAAACGGCGCAGGCTTTTTTATTTTTATATTTGAACCTATGTTACAATTAAATTATATACGCGACAATAAAGAAGATGTTTTAAAACGTCTTGCTATTAAAAATTTCAAAGATGCAGAAAGCATTATTGGAAACGTTATGGATTTGGATACCAAACGCCGTAATACACAAAAAGATACTGAAGCAATAAAAGCAGAAGCCAACAGTTTAGCAAAACAAATTGGCGAATTGATGAAGAGCGGAAAAAAGGAAGAAGCCGAGCAGATAAAATCAAAAACAGCTTCTTTAAAACAAAAAGAAAAGGAACTGGATGAACAATTGGCCGGCATTGAAAAAAGCATTCACAATATTTTAGTAACAGTTCCTAATTTACCAAACACCACCGTTCCTTCCGGAAAAACTCCGGAAGATAACGTAGTTGTATTTGAACATGGAGAAAAACCAAAGCTTCACGATAAAGAAGTTCCGCATTGGGAATTAACAACGCGTTATGATCTTATTGATTTTGAATTAGGCGTTAAACTAACCGGTGCAGGATTTCCTGTATATAAAGGCAAGGGCGCAAAAATGCAGCGCGCTTTGATAAATTATTTTTTAGATAAAGCACACGCCGCAGGATACATGGAAGTTCAACCTCCAATTTTGGTAAATGAAGATAGCGGTTATGGCACAGGTCAATTACCCGATAAGGAAGGACAGATGTATCACGTGGGCGTAGATAATTTTTATTTGATTCCAACCGCTGAGGTTCCAATTACAAATATGTATCGCGATGTTATTTTAAAAGAAGCAGATCTTCCTATTAAAAATTGTGGATATACGCCTTGTTTTAGAAGAGAAGCAGGAAGCTATGGAAAAGATGTGCGCGGATTAAATCGCTTACATCAATTTGATAAAGTAGAGATCGTACAAATTGCTCAACCCGAAAAGAGTTACGAAATTTTGGAAGGTATGCGCGATTATGTGGCGGGATTATTAAAGGAATTGAATTTGCCTTTTCGTATATTAAAACTTTGCGGTGGAGATATGAGTTTTGCTTCGGCTTTAACATACGACTTGGAAGTATGGAGCGCAGCACAACAACGTTGGTTGGAAGTAAGTAGCGTTTCTAATTTTGAAACATTTCAAACCAACCGTTTAAAATGTCGTTTTAAAGATAAAGATGGCAAAACACAATTAGCGCACAGTTTAAACGGAAGCGCTTTGGCATTACCGCGAATTGTTGCCGCTATTTTAGAAAATAACCAAACGCCGGATGGAATAGCCATGCCAAAAGTGTTAGTTCCGTATTTAGGATTTGATGCTATTAAATAATTGATGAAAGAAACTTTTATCATATCAGCCTGTTCGGCAATTTTGCTTTTACAAAGCTGTAGTATAAAAGATCAGGTTGCTGCCGAAACAAAGCGATTAGACAGCGTTAACATTATTCTCAATAGTAAATTACAGGAATTAAATAAATGCGATACGGCCTTATTGGGAAGAGCCATCACAAAATTTAGCAATTACTCCACGTTTATTGAAAATAACATTACCGATACCATTACAAAAGAGGAAGCAAATAGTCTTCAGCAATTTTATCAGAGCGGGAAAAATTTAAAAGCCTTTAGCGTTAATTACAAAAGCTTACGATCGCGAACATCTTTGGTATCCGATCAAATTAAAAAGTTAATAAGCGACGTTGAAGAAGGAAGCATTTCAAAAAAAGATTTTTTATCTCATTTTGAAAATGAAGTGAGTGCTGCATCTCAATTGATCTCGTTAACGTCGAACGAACTAAAAAATAATTTGAATAGCATTCAGGATTTCAAGAATTCATTATTGCCGGTAGAAGCACTAATTAAATCGCGCAACAGCGGACAATTACCTGAAGCCATAAAAGATAAAGTTGATCTATAAAATGATAATCTCATTTACATCACACTACAAAAAATTCAAACTTCAAAAAAGCGCATCCTTAAAAAAATGGGTTGAGGCGGTTATTAAAAAAGAAAAAAAGAAAGTTGGCGAGATCCAGTATGTGTTTGTAAGCGATGAAGATCTTCTAAAGATGAACAAACAATTTTTGAAGCACGCTACTTACACTGATATCATTACATTTGATTATTCAGATAATGAGACCATAAGCGGCGATATTTTTATCAGTATTGAACGGGTAAAAGAAAATTCTGTTAAATTCAATACCGAATTTAACGATGAGCTTCATAGGGTATTGATCCATGGTGTTTTACACCTTTGCGGGTATAAGGATAAAACCAAAAAAGACGCCGCTTTAATGCGCAAAATGGAAGAGAATTCACTCAGTAAAAAGTTCTTCTAAAACGTTATAGCACAGGGCTTCACCATGTTTTCTCAATACATATATATATTTTGCTACATTTGGCAAGGATCAAAAAATCTATCTAAATGAAAAAAATTATACTCGTATTTCTTACTCTTTTTTTAGCAAATACTTCAAGTGCACAATCCAGCAAAGATGCTGCAGTTGAGTTATGGGCAAAAGTTCAAACGGCTGCCCCAAGCGTTACGCTTAATTGGATCACTAGCGCTATCGCAACGAGTTATGATGTAGCAAAAAAACTAAAAACAACAACATCGTGGACAACCTTAGCGGTTGGTCTTTCAGGTACTACAACATCTTATATAGATAACAGCGTTGTTGCTGGTGGTAATTACGAATATCGTGTTATAAAATACGCACCAACATTAACCTACAATGGTTACGGATACATCAACGTTGGAATTGAAACGCCCGTTGTTGAAAATCGCGGCAAATTAATTTTGATCGCGGCAAATAATTTAACGCCAACACTTGCGCCTGAGATAAAACGTTTGGAGGATGATCTTGAAGGCGATGGCTGGGAAGTTTTAACTAGCTACGTTAGTACTACAATGGTAGTTACTGCTTTAAAAACAATGATCAATAACACCTACAATCTTGATCCACTTAATACGAAGGCGCTATTTTTTTTAGGACATACTCCTGTGGCGTATAGCGGAAATTTTGGTCCTGATTCACACCCCGATCATCAAGGCGCTTGGCCAACAGATTCTTATTTTGCAGAGATGAATGGCACTTGGACAGACGCATCGGTTAACCAAACAACGGTTTCTGCTAGAAACATAAATATTCCGGGCGATGGTAAATTTGATCAAAGCAATTCAGGAATAGTTGAATTACAGGTAGGCCGTGTGGATCTTTCGAGTATGCCGGCGTTCACATTAACAGAAATTCAATTAACAAAAAATTATTTAGATAAGGATCACGACTATCGTAAAAAAGTTTTTAGTCCAATAAGAAGAGCGGTGATAGACGATAATTTTGGTTATTTTAGTGGAGAAGCGTTTGCATCAAGTGGCTACAAAAATTTTGGGCCTTTAGTTACACCAACAAATGTTGTTGCCGGCGATTATTTAATTACCATGGCAGCAGGCGCGAGTTACTTATGGTCGTATGGTTGTGGCGGTGGAAGTTTTACAAGCTGCGGGGGAGTTGGAGTTACAAGCGATTTTACAACAGCCAATTTGGGCGGTGTATTTACGATGTTATTTGGAAGTTATTTTGGTGATTGGGATATTACCAATAATTTTTTACGCGCACCATTATGCCAAGGTAAAACATTAACAAATCTTTGGTCGGGCCGCCCGCACTGGGCATTGCACCACATGGGACTAGGTGAGAATATTGGTTATAGTACACGAGTTACTCAAAATAATACCGGAACTTATTATTACAGTTACGCGCAAAATTTTGTTGGCATTGCGTTAATGGGCGATCCAACATTACGTAATGACGTTGTTACACCGGTTTCAAATGTGGTTGCAACGCGAATTGGAAACAATTGTAATATTAGCTGGTCGGCCTCAACTCAAACCAATGTATTAGGATATAATATTTACATGAAGAATGATACAAATAAAACGTATGTAAAAATTAATCCTTCATTGATCACCGGAACAACGTATACAAATTTGTGTTTGGTATACCCGGGTATTTATAAATACATGGTGCGCGCTTTAGTTTTAGAAAATGTACCAAGCGGAACATATTATAATATGAGCGAAGGAATTGCAGACACAGCTATGAATACAAACAACCTTGCCATTTACGCAAACGCAGGAATTCAAACGCAAATTGGTAGCACGGTTAACTTTACAGCGGCCGCAACAGGCGGAACTGTGTTTAGCTGGAACTTTGGCGATGCAACAAACAGCAGCTTACAAAATCCACCGCACGCATATACTACAAGCGGAAATTACACAGTAACCTTGGTAATAAGCAATTCGTGTAATTCAAAAACAATTACTATTCCCGTGGGCATCACAACAGGCATCACGCCAAATATTGTAGATGAATTTTTTGTTATATTCCCAAATCCAAGCAATGGCAACATAATGATTGGCACATCGTATATTGATAATTTTGACATTACTGTTTTTAGCAGCGACGGAAAACAAGTGTTTTATCAAAGTGCTTTGAGCAATCAAAAGGAAGTGAATTTAGAAGGCTTAGCAAAAGGATTATACCTTGTTCAATTAAAAGATAGAGATAATCGAACGGTGAATAAACGGTTGATCATTGAGTAGAAAAATTAAACCCTAACAATTTGTTAGGGTTTTTTATTTTCTTTAGAATCTATTTCACATTGGCCGAATAAAAGGCATTTATTAAGTAGGCCAAAGATCAAAATTATAGCTCCAAGGATACCCATACCCACGATTTGGTTTACAATGGCAGAAACAATGATGGTAATTCCAATGGGCATTAACGTTAATCTAAAAAACCCTATTTTATTAATAAGCCTCATCATAGCGTAAAGTTAATCATATAATGATAGATTGTACAATGGTTACAGGATCAGCAATGTGATTAAGACACAAAAATGTAAGCACTCTTCAATTCTTTAACAATAATTAGGGAAGTACAATATCCAATTTTCATTTCAATAAATGTAAACTGATCATACAAATTTTTGCAGAAACCAAAAACCTATAACCAATAGGCCTTGTAAAAGAATAGTTCCATCTAAAATGGCGTAGTGGTACAGCGATGATCGTTTGGCTTTATCCCACTTTAAAAATATAAATGTACTAATGGCAGAAATAACCATGGCCATGGCAATAAATGCTTGATTAAGCATACTGTAATGGAAAAGAGAAATAGCAAGAAATAGCAAGACGCTAGCGTATGACATTATCAGCGATCTTTTTTCGCCCAGCAATAACGGAATGGTTTTGGTGCGGGCAATCCTGTCGGCGTCCATGTCGCGTATATCAAAAGGAATTGTAATGGCAAGTATAAAAACAAAACGCTCGGCAAGCATTAAACCAATATGCACTGAATCAAATGATCTACCCGTATGAATAATCGGAAGTAAAACCGTGGTGGCCGACCAAGTAAACGCAATAATAAATATTTTTAAATATGGAATTTCGCGCAATCGGAAAATACTTTTTTTATTTCCGTATACAGGGATAGAGTAGAGAAGTGTTAATGCAGCAATGGGCGCAAGCGTAAGCAATACTTCTTTTTTTGCCATTAGAGCCGTTACAATAAAACCGGCAACTGATAAAAAAACCAACGCGTAAAAAGCAATAAGGTTATCTTTTACCCATTTATGTTTTTCGGAATTTAGCGCGTCTTTATGAGTTAGTACTGTAATAAAACGATGAATATTATATTCGCAAAGTGTGGCAAAGAAAATTAAAAAAAGATAAGGATACCATTCGGGATTCATACCCAATTGAATTTGCGTTTCAACAGTAAATAGCGCTGCTGCCAGTGAAATGTAAATATTTGAATGTATTAATGTTCGAATGATCTGCACCACAATACAAAGAAACGAAATATATCTGGTGAATCAATTTTATGAGGAATAATTAAAGCAACTCTTTTTCCATGTACACGGCCCCTTCAATTGGATTAAAGCGATAGCTCTCAATTTCGTGAAAACCAAATTGCTTATAAAGTAATTGTGACTCTTTCATTTGAGGGAGAATATGCAAACGAATTATAGAATAATTTAGCTCTGATGCTATCCGAAATTGTAGACCCACTTAGTGCATACAACCAAAATAAACGAGGGTTCGTTTCACGTAACTTTTAGGATAATGTTGTTTAATTTTTTTAACGGCCCGGTTAAACTCTTCATTCTCTTTATGTCCGTTTGCGGCGATCACAATAAAATAGCCTTTTTTAAAACCGGTATAAGCATTCGAATATTCTACACTTACATAAGCTCCGTCATCGTAACGACCTCTGGCCACATAACACGGCCATTCAAAGCCAAATGTTTTGCAGGTATCAATAGGAAAAGTTGCGCCGGCAATCGTATCTTTTTCAAGAGCATTATCTCTGAATTTAAGACCGGTTTTTTTAGAAGCGGCATTGGCCAAAGTAAAGGCCTCCTTTATATTTTTTGTTGAGGCAATAATCAAAAAACTTCTTTCGCTATACGCATTGTCTGCTTCCGTAGAAGTTTCTGCTGTTTGCGTTTGTGCTAATGATATAAAGCAGTTCAGGATCAAAAAAGCTACCAAATGTATTTTCATATTCAAAGATACAAAATTCCAACTAAAAAAGATTTAAGATTTCCAGGGCAAAAGTTTTACCCACATAACAGCATCGCCGCTGTTTTTTGTATTTAAAGAGGTCATTCGTAAAAAAAGACCATAGGATTCCTTACTAACTTTAAATTTCATGATGATTTTATCTTTTTCTTTACCGTTAGCCATACTCAGCTCATTACCATAAAGAACATATTTTGTATCACGATCCTTAACAATGACATTTTTATATTCCACAAAAATTCCATCCGGTTTAAATTCGCAATATTCTTTTTTTGTTGAATCAAGGGAGGAATATGAATACCATTTTCCAATGATCTCCAAACGACCAGCTCCTGTTTTTGTTTCTTTATTCTGCGCAACAAATAGGAGTGGGAATGTAAATAATACAAAAAAGATATGTGCAAACCGGACTCTCATTTATT
>JAWXAS010000048.1:0-23545 GCA_034439635.1 Bacteroidota bacterium
AACAGCACGTCCCAACTTTTTTGGCAACCTACTTTAATAAATTATCTTTTTTTTCAAAAATTAAAATTGGAATTGAGCGTGACTTTTTGAGTGAACCCTATTTATTCTTCAAGTTTTGATGTGTATTGCAAAAGGGTCAAGCTAAAAGCATTCGGCTCGTTTTATTAGCAAAAGAACGATAGCTGTATTGATATTACAGATTAGAAGATTGTAAAGGAATGGATGGAATTATTAAATTAGAATCTGAATTAGAAGAAGGAACTATGGTTTACATAAATCTGAAATTAAAAAATGAATTAAAGATTGTTATTGCCGATGATCATCAAATGTTTATTGATGGTGTTCGTTCCCTTTTAAAAAAAGAAACACGGTTAAAATTTGTACACGAAGCGCTTAACGGCGAAGATGCTCTTTCGTATATCCGGAAAAATGAAGTAGACTTAGTCGTTACTGATATCAGCATGCCAGGAATGACAGGTACTGAGTTAACAAAATTGATAAAACAAGAATTTCCGGATATAAAAGTATTGGTACTTACAATGTTCAACGACCCGGCTATTATAAACGACATTCTTCAATCGGAGGCAGAAGGTTATATTTTAAAAAATACTGGTAAACAAGAATTGCTTTCGGCTATTAATAAAATAATGGATGACGGTACCTATTACAGCAATGAAGTAATGAGCCTAATGCTTGCTCATAACAGAAAAAAAACGGCAATTGCAGAAGCAAAAGAAGAACTTACGGTTCGCGAGCTCGAAATTCTAAAGCTGGTTTGCGAAGAATTTACAACCGCGGGTATTGCCGAAAAATTATTTATTAGTCCGCGCACAGTAGAAACTCACCGAAAAAATATTCTCGAAAAAACACGCTCAAAAACAATTGTAGGCCTTATTAAGTATGCCTTTGAAAACAATCTTATGGCCTGAACATATCAATTAATTGATTAGCATTTTATGTACAGATTTATACTATTATTATTCCTATACCCCGCTTTATCTTTTAGCCAGGATCAAAAAGTGATTGATGATCTAAAGCAAAAATTAGAACAAAATATTCATGATACTGTAAAGCTTAAAGTATTAAGTGATCTCTCATGGGAACTAAAAAGCCTTGGTAAAACAAAAGCGTTTGACTATGCAAAACAAGAACTTGATTTGGCGACAGCTTTAAACGAGCCTAAATGCATATCTCAAGGATACAATGATTTGGGAATTATTTATTACCAGAGGGGAGAAATGGACAAAGCGCTTGAAGCCTATGAACAATCGCTTGCTATAAGAGAAAAATTAAAAGATAAAACACTTATAGCATCTTCTCTTAATAAAATAGCCATCATCTACCATGAGTTAGGAAATTATTCAAAAGCACTACAAAAACAATTAAGAGTTTTAAAAATATACCTTGAGGAGAATAATGTAAAGTATATTGTTTATACTTATCTCAATATTGGTGAACTTTACAATCAATTAAATGATTATGAAAAGGCTTTGGAGTACTGGAACAAAGCGTTAGTGGCTAACGAAAAACTCGGCGATAAATATTCCTTGGGAATTATTAATACCAATAAAGCGATCATTTTTGAGAAACAAAAAAAATACGATTTCGCTATAGAGAGCCTCGTAAAGGGTGCAGCACTTTTTTTAGAGATAAAGGATTTTGACGCTTATTCTGCATGTTTGAATAACCTAGGACAAACATATGTCAATACCGGAGACACTAAAAAAGGATTAGAGGCATTTCAAAAAGCACTTGACGTGAGCATTAAATATGAAGATTCGCATGGAGAAGCAAAGTTTTTATGCAATTTAGGAATTGTTCAAACAGATTTAAATAATTATAAAGTTGCAGAAACCTATTTATTAAAAAGTTTGGGCATTGCACAAAAAAACCATATTGTTTCTGTCGAACGTGCAACATTTAAAGCTTTGGCAACATTGTATATCAAGAAAAAAGATAACAAAGCGATGGAATATTATTTAAAGTACGATCAATTGAAAGACACGATTTTTTCTAAAGAAAGTGCAAAACAGATAGCCGAAATGCAAACTAAATACGAAACAGAGAAAAAAGAAAAAGAGAATATCGAATTAAAACGCAAAACAGAAGTTCAGCAATTGCAAATAGCCAATGAAGATCAGAAACAAAAAAATCAGTTAATAATTACTTTAGCAATTGCAATAACGCTGGTTGGAATATCTTTATTTATATATAACAAAAGAAAACAACTGCAAAAATTAGAACACGCAGGTGAATTAGCTGAAGCAGAGAAGCTTCGTTTTAAAGACGTGATTGAAGCTGAAGAAAAAGAACGCTCGCGTATTGCGCAGGACTTACATGATGGACTTGGCCAACTACTCTCAACTGCCCGCCTTAATGTAGCCTCACTGGAAGATTCGGTAATAGCAGAAGATAAACCGGATCTTGACCGCTCATTAAAAATAATTGATGATGCCTGTATTGAAGTAAGGAACATTTCACACAACATGATGCCAAGTGCCCTTATTCGCCTTGGATTGACCCCTGCAATAAACGAGTTGGTAAATAACGTAAATGCCACCAAAAGCGTGAAAATTGATTTTACAACTAATGTTTCAGAATCATTGGGTAAATCGTTGGATATTACCATTTATAGAGTAATACAGGAAGTTTTAAATAACATGATCAAACATTCCAAAGCAGATCATATTAATATGCTTATTAATAAAAACGCAAACGAGCTTAAAATAAATATAAAAGATAACGGCGTTGGCTTTGATGTGGAAAAAATAAAAGAAAGCAAAGGCTTAGGCTGGAAAAATATCTTTTCAAGAGTATCTATGTTGAATGGAACTATTAAGGTAGAATCGCTACTTCAAAAAGGAACCATGGTTTATGTAGAACTTAAATTGAAAAGCACTTAAAACAAATACCTAGTTCCCGCAATTAAAATACCTAGCACTACTGACATTTTTTAGTTAGGGCTTCTCTAGTTTTACATCCTAAAACCAGGGTCTTGAAAAACAACCTCACTAAAAGAGAAAAAGAAATATTGCTACTTGTTCTTGATGAACAAAGTTCTCAGTCGGTAGCTGCTCTGCTTAGCCTGAGTATCCGTACAATAGAAACGCATCGCAAGAATATTTTAAGGAAAACAAATGTAAATACGCTTATTGGCCTGTTAAAATTTGCAATTAAAGCAGGCTTGATAGAAGATTATTGCTACAACAACTCCACCGCCAGGAAAAATAAAAGACATAACTAATACTACGGACGTAAAATACCTAGAGATACGGATTGTATCTGTTTGTTATATCCAGGAACTTTAAATCATAAATTAAACCAAATAAAAATCATGAAAACAAAAACTACGCTCTGCACATTTGCACTTACATTTTTATGCTTAAGTAACAAATCCCACGCACAGGTTCAGGTCCTGGAAAAAACTTATGAAGTTTCAAACAAAGCCAGAAAAGGATTTTTAGAAAGTATTGAAGTAAATAAGGAAAAAGGAACCATTGATATGGTTTATATTTTACCTACAGGTTCAAGTACAAAAAGAGATAATTTTTTGGGCATTACTAATGCAACACTTGGTGGTAAAATTAAATCAGAGGTTTATTCTTATGATAAAGATCTTAATTTACTTGGCACATCAAGAGAAGAAGAGAGAGCTTATAGATTGAAATACCCGGAGTATGAGTATAATAGCTTACAACCAACCATAAAATTAAGCTGCTTATGCCTTGCTTTTCAAAATGTTGAAACAAAAGCATCTTACAATTGGTTCTCGGGTTATAAGAAAACCGTTAAGTATCAAGAAAAAACAAAAGCAGAATCTGAATCAGGTGCTAATTATTCTTTTACAGGAAGATATTATGATCTGCCATCAGATAAATCCATCCTAACGCTTGCAGGTAAAAAAGTAAAAAAATTACCTTGGAATTATTTTCTGCATTACGCCATTTTAAAAGTAAACAATAATACAGTAAATATTCAGGAAGCCGATTCTGTTAACTTTCAATATGCCAATAACACAATTTATTCAGGACCCATATCAGATGACACAGAACAAATAAATGATGAAGCACCAAGAGATTGGGTTATTGTTTTTGCACCAATGAAATCAAAACCATTTGGTGATCCTAAACCAAATAATCTAACGTATGTACGTATTAGTCCAAAAGGTAAGATTCTTGAAAATGTATCTTTCGAATCGCCAACTAATGGTTGGAATATTGAAGGTCTTTATGAAAAAGATGGACATACTTATTTATACGGTTCTGCCTTTACAAAAAACCCTACCGAAAAATATTATGAAGAAGTTATAAAAAAAGACTTTAGCCAATTAACCCTTACAAATTACCAGGTAGTTAAGATCACTAAAGGAAAAGTTGATTTTATAAGTTCTCCTTCTTTTAAAGATATGCAAGCACAACAAGTAAAACCGGTCAATCAAAAAAAATTACTTGAACTCAATGGTAAAGAACATATTACAACGGGAATTAAAGTTTTGAGTAATGGCGCTGTATTGATTACTTATCAAGATTATGAAATAAAAGGGGCACCATCGAAGCAAGGTGGTACATACAAAAAACAAAATGGCGTGTTCTTGTTACATTTTGATGCTAGCGGAACTTTTAAAAAGAACTATGGCGTGGATATTAATCCAGATCCGAACGACGTTAAGAAATTTTCTACAGACGTTTGGGAAGTGCCAGCAAAACATGCTTTTTATCCAACCGAAGATGGTAAAAGATTGTATTGGTTGATTAATTCGGTGAAAGATGTTGCGTGTATTGGTGAAGCAAACGCAGATATGAATAACATCGTATGCAAGCCTATGAATGCGATTAATTATGGGTATATTAATTTGGAAAATGGTGAAATATCTGAATATAAAACATTGGGATCCGACAAAAAAAATCCATTCTACCTTTTTGGTAAAACAGAAGCTTATACGTGGGATAACAACCTATACTTTTTCAGCGAAAATGAAAAAGGTGATAAAATTTTGCTAAGCAAAATGGACATTTCTAAATAATATTCTCTTGTACTAGTAACAAAGCATACCTAACACTACTGATATAAAATACCGAGAGATGCGGATTGTATTAAGCGTATAAATACAGGAAATTTGATTATAAAAATTAAACAAAGTATAAATCAATAAAAACAAAAATATGAAAAAATTTACTTTAATGATTTCGGCATCCCTTTTAAGCTGCATCGGCTTGAACGCACAAAGCATTGACGGAGGAAATAACCATTCCATTCGTCTTTGCAACGGAGTTGTTCATACCTGGGGCTTCGGCGCGTACGGAGAAATTGGGAACGGCTTTAACACCAATAGCAATATTCCTGTTGCCATCAGCTCCATGTCAAACGTCCTGGCAGTAGAAGCACATCATAACCACAACCTCGTTCTAAAAAGCGACAGCACCGTTTGGGGCTGGGGGAAAAACCTGGCCGGACAATTAGGCACAGGTACTACTAGCTCTCCAGGTGCAAACACGCCAACGCAAGCGGGCTCACTCACCGGCATTAAAAAAATAGGTTCAGGAGACGATCGTTCATTCGCCATAAAAGCCAATGGCAATGTTTGGGTCTGGGGAGATAACTCCCAAGGAAAGTTGGGTTTGGGAAATGGAACCAATACTTACGTTCCAACCCAAATACCATCTCTGTCAGGCATTACAGATGCAGATGGTGGAGCATCCCATAGCTTGTTCTTAAAAAATGATGGAACGGTATGGGCCTGCGGTACTGCGGGCACTGGAGCACTAGGAAATGGAGTTTCCATCGGAACATTTAGTACTCCAGTGCAAGTGCTTGGTCCAAATGGTGTTGGTTTTCTTACAAACATTATCGCCATTGCTGCTGGATATAATTTCAGTTACGCACTGAGGAATGACGGTACCGTTTGGAGCTGGGGATCCAACTTGAGTGGAAATCTTGGAAACGGAAATACTACCAATACCAATGTGCCGATCCAGGTAACAGTGCTTACCGGAAGTTTTATTGCTATTGACGCCGGAGCAAATTGGGGAATGGCATTGAAGAGTGACGGCACAATTTGGGGTTGGGGGTCAAATACTGACGGACAATTAGGAGATGGAAGTTTTGTTAGCAGTTTGTTAGCAGTGCAAGCAACAGGGATCACTACAGGGTCGGCTATCTCCGCCGGAGATGGACATGCCCTTGCAGTACTAAACAACGGAACTACATGGGCATGGGGAAGAGGCGCGAACGGACAATTAGGCAACGGAGCTACAGCTAAGAGCACTGTACCTGTTCTGGTGAATGTGTGTTCGATCACTTCTATAACTGAATATTCAGATAACAAAAATGTTTTGATATATCCAAATCCATCAACAGGTTTATTTAAAGTGAATTTAAATTCTAATAGCCATTCAAGCATTGAAATAATTAATACGCTTGGGCAGACAGTATACAGTGAATTTGTTGTTACCGAAAATCAAACAATCGATCTTCAACATTTACAAAACGGACTCTATACTTTAAAAGTAATTGAAGATGGAAAAATAATTTCAAACAATAAAGTGATCATTCAAAAATAAACTCCTAAAGAAATAAATATGAAAACAAAAATCTACTTATCTACATTACTTTTGGCAGCATCAAGCTGCCTAGTTCCTACTAATTTTTCGGCGCAAACTATTGCCGCTGGAAATTGGGCATCTCTCACGTTATGTTCAGGCAACACTGTTAAAGCCATGGGAAATAATAATGAAGGAGCTTTAGGGAATGGCACTTTTACAAGCAGCAGCATACCTGTTTCCGTAAGCGGTCTTACCGGTATTACAACTATCGCAGCCGGATTATACCATTCTTGCGCAATAAAGAACGATGGTACAGCGTGGACCTGGGGTAATGGATACAGCGGACAATTTGGAAATGGAAATTATGGTCTTTCTAATATTCCTGTTCAAGTAACCGGAATGACCGGTGCCAGCAGTATAGCAGGTGGTGGCGCACACACCGTTATTTTAAAAAATGACGGTACGGTTTGGGCCACAGGATATAATAACGATGGTCAACTTGGAAATGGCGTAACTACTATTACAGCAAACATAGTTCAAACAAATAGTTTAACGGGAATGATAGCAGTTAGTGCTGGTCGCGATAATTCCTTGGCCTTAAAAAACGACGGAACGGTTTGGGCATGGGGCAAAGGCAATTTTGGACAAATGGGCGACGGCAGTAACATTACTAAAACCAGTCCTGTTCAAGTAAGCTCACTTACCGGTATCATTGCAATTTCAGCAGGAGGTTATCATTGTTTAGCATTAAAAAATGATGGTACAGTTTGGGCATGGGGATATAATCAATATGGAGCGCTTGGAAACGGAACTACTACTGCAAGTAATGTTCCTGTTCAGGTAAGTTCTTTAACAGGAATTACGGCGATAGCTGCCGGAGGTTATTATTCAGTGGCTTTGAAAAACGATGGCACGGTATGGGCATGGGGCGTTAATTATTACGGACAGTTTGGAAATGGAACTACTTCTAATAGTAGTGTGCCTCTTCAGGCTACTTCTATTTCAGGAGTGGCTGCCATTGCTACAGGATGGCAACACACCCTTGCTCTGAAAAATGACGGGACTTTGTGGGCGTTCGGACTCAACGGTGCCGGGCAATTTGGAAATGCTACTTCAACAAACACTAATACAAGCGCACAGCAATCAAGCGGACTTTGCTCCTTAGCTACAGGTATTAATGAAATAACCAATTCAGTTAACGTGTCAATTTACCCCAACCCATCAAACGGTTTATTAAATGTTCAATTAGAAAATCACGAAGCTACTTCCGTTGAGGTAATAAATCTTCTGGGAGAAACAATTTATTCTGAAAGTATTTTATTCCAGAATCAAACTATAGATCTTCAACATCTTCAAACCGGACTTTACACTTTAAAAATTTCTGAAAAAGGAAAAACAGTTTCAAACAATAAAATAATTATTCAAAAATAATGAAGCAGATGTAAGACATCGGTTCATCATAAACAATAAAATCATTATGAAAAAAATATTCACTTTAGTTTTAAGCACGTTTTTTGTATCAAACATTTTAAATGCGCAATTAACATTAACCAAAGCTTTTAACGAGGCGGTAATTGGTGATGTTAACATCAGAAAAGGTCATGACTCCGTTTCGGTAATTCCAAAAAACACAGGTGTTAATCAGTTATGGGATTTTTCTACTTTGTTAACTAACACCGTTACCGAATCTGCAACCTATACCACGGTAGCATCAGTTGCAAGCGGAACAGCTTATCCGGCAGCAACCATGACAGAATTTGATGGCGTGAACTCGAATGATTTTATTAAGATCACAGCTTCTTCTTATGAGTTTCTTGGAACAAAAAATCCTAGTACCGCACTTAATTATACGAACTCAGGCATTTTTGCAACTTGGCCCGTTAGTATGGGATATTCCGGTAGCGATACATTTGCAGGTTCAGCAGCTATTACTACACTTAGCGGAACCGCTATTGGTACAGTTGCCACAAATGCAACCGGAACAGGTACACTTCAATTACCCGGGGGTTTAAATTTTACAAATGTGCTTCAGGTTCAATTAACCACAACATTAAATCTGAATCTTTCAGGCGGTACAATTACTGCAACAGTGGTAGGGCGGCAATATATGTATTATCATGGCTCTCAAAAATTCCCGATTTTAACTGTCAATTATAACAGAACCTCTGGAGCTTTTTCGGCTTTTACGGTTGATATACTTGCTAATAACGCTGCTATTGCAGGTATTGATGAAATTTTGCTTAATTCTGATTTTGCTGTTTACCCAAACCCATCGACCGGTTTAATAACTATTAGATCGAAAAGCAATTCAAATGTAAAGGTTGAAATTCTAAATTTATTAGGAGAAAATGTTTATTACGAAACTATTTCTTCGGGTAACCAATCATTAAATCTTCAGCACTTACCAAATGGAATTTATACTTTAAAGATTTCAGAAAACGAAAAAATAATTTCAACAAATAAAATAATTATTCAAAAGTAAACTCTTAAAAAAAATAAGTATGAAAACAAAAAATTACTTATTCTCTATTTTAGTTTGCTGAAACATAATAGCATCCGCTCAATCACCAAACTGGCAATGGGCAAAAAGTTCAGGGGCTACGAGCTTAGAATCTGAGAAAGATATTGTCATTGATGCCACCGGAAACATAATTGTAACGGGCGACTTCAGGAGTACATCCATCACATTCGGATCTACTATTTTAAGCAATACTGGTACAAGCACCTATGGTTTTTTATTGTAAAATGCAATCCTTCAAGCACCGTACTTTGGGCTAAAATTTTTAGAGTAATAGCAAATGAATATGTGAGCTCCGTTTCAACGGATGCGTCCGGAAATATTTTTATACTTGTACTTTTATTGATCCAACATTTGTTCTATGGCCAGCTACTTTAACAAATACCGGATCAGGAACTAATGGAATTTTTGTCATGAAACACTACCCTTCCGGCAATTTACTGTGGGCAAAATCACTAGTAATACCAATTTGAAATAATATATAGTCCAATAATTGTTTGTTAGTTTTTTATTTATTACATTTGGACTATATAATAAATCACTAATGGCAAAACCAAAAACAATTCACATAAAAGAAGGGATAACTTTATTAAAGTCTCTTCAAAGAAAGTCCGGCTATTTAATATCTAATCGTATTCGAGTTTTAATTGAAATTAAAAAGCACGAAAAGACGGGCATTTCAAAACGCTCCTTATCAGCTATTACAGGTATAAACCACAACAGCATTTTAAAGTGGCAAAATATGTATATAGCCGGTGGTATAGATTCTATTTTAAAACATGGCAGAGTTGGTTTCAAGAAACCGGTGCTAAACAATAAGGAACACAAGGCAATTGAGAAAAAATTAAATGACCACAAGAATGGTTTAAGAGGTTATGTAGAACTATTAGAGTGGGTAAAAGAAGAGCTTTTGGTAGAAATAAAATACAACACATTAGTAAAATATTCGATGCGCCATTTTGGTTCAAAAATAAAAGTGGCTCGTAAAAGCCATATTAAGAAAGACGAAGAGGTCGTTCAATCTTTTAAAAAAAGTTCGGGCACATCTGTCAAGATGTCATCTTTATAACGGATGAAAAATACCAAAGTATAAATCTTTATTTTCAAGACGAGACTCGTTTTGGTCTTTTCACAAGAAACGTTAAAGCCCTAACAGCAAAAGGCGTAAAACCTATTTGTCCGTTTCAGCAAGTATTTAAATCCTTATTTTTATTTGGAACATTTTCGCCTTTGAATGGAGATGCTTTTCTCTTAGAAATGCCTGCTTGTAACGCTGATATATTTCAAATTTATCTCAATGAATTTTCAAAACACAATCCTGAAGAATTTAAAATAATTACTTTGGATAATGGTGTTTTTCATAAAGCAAAATCCCTTATTATCCCAGAAAATATAGCTCTAATATTTTTGCCTCCATATAGTCCGGAGCTAAATCCAGCAGAAAACATGTGGGCGATTATGAAAAGAAAATTCACAAACAAATTACATAAAACACTTGATGATGTAAGTTTGTTTATAACAGGATCAGTAAAAAAAATTTCCGCCAAAAAAATAAAAAAAACCTGCTCTTTTCCATATATTTTTGATTCTATTAATTGGACTATTTAATAAATCAAATTGGTATAAGAGTCCTAATTCCAACCAAATTAATCGAAAAAAAAGGCCACAGATATCTGTAGCCTTTTTGTTATAACAAACTCTATAACTACTGGGTCTTATTAATAATATTCAAACTAGTCTCACCAATAACTTTAAATGCAGTCCTTCTGTTCTTTTGATGAGCAGCTTCCCACTCCGGGCTCTTAGGCACCATAGCATTGATCTCTGATTCGGTAATAATTGGTCTTGTTTCGCCATAACCTGTTGACGTTATTTTTGATTTAGCAATACCTTTACTTAAAACATAATCTACACAACTCTTAGCGCGAGCTGCAGATAATTTCAAATTGTAATCATCATTACCACGCGCATCGGTGTGTGCCCCAAGGTCGATGGATACGTTATCATTCAATTTCAAGAGATCAACAATTTTATCAAGGATCTCCATTGATTTTGGACGTAAAGTTGCTTTATTAAAATCGTACTCAATCCCTTCTATCTCAATATCACCTGAAGGAATTTTATTCAAGTTAAAATCTCTTTGAAATACTTCCGATTCTGTTTTTCCTTCTGTTGCTACTTCATTTGCATCGGCAAAATAACCCATCTTTTGCGCCTTTAGAAAGTACTGCATGCTTAATTTCAAATCGGTGCTATAAAAACCTTTATCATCGGTAACCACAAAGAAAGGCTCATCACCGTCGTGCACATCTTTAATAGTTACAAGGGCGCTTGGAATAGGTTCGCTGGTTTGTACATCAAATACAATACCTTCTAAAGAGAATTTAATAGGTTCATTTTCGAAGCTGTATATATCGTAACAATGTCCGCCTGGGCAATCTTCTCTATCACTTGCAAAAAAGCCTTTAGTTTGTAATTTTTCCAAAATAAAATAGGCGTCATCTTTTGCAGAGTTGATGGGCGAATTTAAATTCTTTGGCACACTATAAACCGAATCATCTGCGTTCAATGCTGATTTAAATACGTCTAGTCCGCCAAAACCGGTTAAGCCATTGGTGCTGTAATATAAAGTGCTACCTAATTGATGAAAGAAAGGAGTTACCTCATCACCAACAGTATTCACAGCCTCAACGTTTATTGGATTTCCAATAAAACCATTCTCGTCGATACCAGCCATCCAAATATCAAATCCACCTTTACCACCGGGGCGGTTTGAAGAGAAGAATAAACGTCTTCCATCTTGCGTTACAAATGGTTGTTGTGATTTATAACCCGGTACATTAATATGTGTTCCTAACTTCATAGCCTCGTAAAATTTTCCTTCAAGTGTACGAGCCATATAAATAAATGCTTCATTACGATTATTATCACTCCAGCGTGTAAATAACATTACCTCTTCGGGAGTAAACACGCCAGCACCTTCGTGCAGAGATGTGTTAACCGGGCGACCAAAATTTACCGGACGTTGCCAAATGGTATCATCCAGCGTGGTATAATAAAGATCGCAATAATATTTCGGGTCTTGTTTTTCAGGATCACTTACTACACCACCTCTTCGTGAGCTGGTGAATATCACTTTATCCGAGCTCAAATAATATTGTGGTGCAAAATTACTGGTACCTCTGTTAAACACAAGAGTATCCATCATGCGCACTTTGATGTTCTTTTTTGGAGATAAACTATCTAAAGCAAAATAACATGACTGCGCGTGCTTACCCGAGATCTTTACCAATGAATCCGTTGGGATCAAGGTAACTTTGGTAACTGAATCAATAATTGGAGCTCCTTTTGAATACGTATCAAAAACAGGCAATGCATCTTGATACCTTTTTAATGACATTAATGAAAGTCCGTAATAATAAGGTGCATCAGGATATACATTCTTATCAACTACTTTTTTATAATACTCAACAGCGTGCTTGTAATCAAAATTCAAACGATAACTATTTGCCAAGCGATTCAAAATGAAATCGTATTTGGTAGCATTTAAACTTGGGTCTTCCTTCAAAACATTAACACTATCCTTCTTTCTTTGTCCCTTTAATTCAGGCACCTTGAAGAGTGATTTCATTTTTAAGTTAACCAATTGAGCTTCGTACGGAATTACGTATGTTTTAAGAACGGTGGTATCATCTAACACTTTTGAATAGAAATTAGCAGCGTTGGCATAATCCTTTTTAAGATACGCATCATCGGCAAGTTCAAGCCACAGTTTTTTCGACTGTGAAAAGGTAAGTAATGAAATTAAAACAAAAATTAAGGATAATGATTTCTTCATAAATTATAAGCGCGGACAATTTTTAATTTCTTGAACTTTACTTTTCTTTCCTAAATAAGTAAGTGATATTTCAAAAGCGCCCCTTGCTTTTGATGTACTTCTTAATGAAGAGGTATTCATATCGTAACCTAACTTAATAATGTAATTATCTTTCTTTAAACCTATGTAACCCACATTAGCATCGGCAGCACGGTAAACATAACCTGCAAGTAAATAGAATTTCTCTCCCTTAACAAAGTACCCTGCATCAACAGCGTAAGTTTGCTCGATGTTATTTGTTTGTTTCATTATTAAAATCTTAGGGATGAAATAGAACAACTCATTAACATTTACACGAACACCGGTATGCATATAAAAACGCATTGGCAATCGGTTATTACCTCCAAAAAATGTTTCGCGAGGTTTGGTAAGATTAAAACCACTTATCCCTATGAACGGATTGATACGTGATTGCTGCTTACTATAATAGTATAAAGCACCAAAATTTACTACTTCCTGAAATTGTGCACCACGTGTGAAAGTTTCGTTGTTTGATAAATTTTTATCGAACGATCCACCGGCCGAATTACTCCATTGTGCATCATACGTTAAGGCCTGAAATTCAACCTTTTTTTGTTTAACACCTAAATGCATTCCCAAACTTAATTGGTGGTACTTTTCTTTATCCAATGGTAAAAGATAAGAACCTGAACCAATGATCTCAAGAACATTGTAATTACTTAAACCAGCACGCATGTTAGATATTTGACCGCCATAACTCCATTTAGTTTTAGTTGGCATATCAAAACTTACCAAAGCTGTAGTAAAAGGTTTAAATGCAATAGCACTCCATTGGGTACGATAATGCGCATGTGCACGCATTTTTGTTTCAATTAGCCCTGTCATTGCAGGATTTAAGAAAATTGGTGCTGCATCGTACATACTTAAATGAAAATCCTGAGCAATTGATCGCCCAAGCAATGCACAAAGTAAAACAGTTGTAAATCTTATTTTTCTTTTCATGATTCTTATCTCATTAATGTAACATCACCATTCTTTCTCACGGTCCGGTTATTATACAAGTCAACTTCCAATGTCCATACATAAACGCCTACTGGTTGATCCTTTCCGTCTTTCTTTCCATCCCAACCTTCTAATTGATCTTCACTTTCGTAGATCTTCTCGCCCCAATTATTATAGATCCTGAATTTCATTTTGTTGAACGGGCCACCCTTTACAAATAATCTATCATTGTATCCATCTCCGTTAGGTGTAAATCCTGTTGGCAGCTGAGGAATAAGATTCACTTCTATCCTCTTTACAGCGGTATCTGTGCAACCCTGATCATCGATAACGGTTAATGTTACATAATATATGCCTCCGTTCTGATAGGAATGTGAGGTCGATTGACCTGTAGCAGAACTTTCATCTCCAAAGTTCCAAATCCAAGTAACAAGACTACCAGTTGGCGTTGAAAAATCTGAATAATAAACAGGCTCCTGTGCAACGGTTGGATTATTTGTCATACCAAACTCTGCGTTAGGTTTTGAATTTACATTCACCACTTTTGTTACACTGGCCGAACATTGCGTTGCTGCGATCACTTCTCTTAGATCCACACTAATAGGACCATTTTGATTAAAGGTAATATTACTTGGTGTTTGTGCCGAAGATATACTTGGCGTTGCCGTTGGGCCAAAGAACCATGTAAAGTTTCCATTTGCCGGCAAGGATAGATTTGTAAGTTGAGCTATAATTCCAACGCAGGCATTATTCATTGAGAAATCGGGATTTGGTAAAGCGTTTACAGAAATGATCTTACTAATAGTATCAGAACATATAGTAGGTGGAGTGAGCGTGTTTGTTCCGGTTACTGTAAATGATATATTGTAAATACCTGGAGAGGTGTACGTAGTGATCACCGATGGATTTCCAATACTTGTAAATCCATTTCCAAAATTCCAATTTGCTCCATTGATATTAGTTCCATTTGGATTTGAAATATTCACAAAACCAATCGGGTCGCCAACACAACGCTTCGTTGAAAAACTAAAATCGGCTTCAGGTGAAGGTACAAATGTGATGGTAAACGATCTATTTGATGGGCAATTGACACCTGTAACACTTGCGCTGTTTAATGTAATAACAACACTTCCTGTGGAAACGTCTGATTGACTAGGATAATAAATTCCCCCTAGCGAAGCATTGTTTGGGAAAAATCCTCCATTAAGTGGAACGCCAGGATTTAGACTTGAACCTCCAACACTTCCTCCGGCTATCCAGTAACCAGCGTTCGTGAAACCGCTCACCGATCCACTTAATGTGATGGCAGAAAATTGACAAACCGATGTTGATGTATTAACAGTAATAAAAGGGAGTTTGATAATAGTTACGGTGATTGTATTACTTACAGCAGGGCAAAATCCTCCTACGCTATTGGCCACAAATGTTAATGTATTTACACCGGCAATAGTATCATTTTGACTTATCGTATAATTTGCATCTGTAGGTGGAACCGGAGCAAACGCTCCAGAACCATTAGTGGTTGACCAAGTGATAGCACCTGCACCGCCACCGGTTACAGTACCTTGCAAAGCAATAACGCCGATGCTCGCACAAACGGTAGGCTGAGTTGCAAGAGTTAAGCTTGGTTGCGGTTGAATATTGATAACCATATTATCAAATACATTCGAACACAATGCGGTATTGTCGATCACAGTTAATGTGATTTGAATGGATGATTGTAAAAGATCGGTACCACCGAAAAAATAAGACGTACTTAAAGATGTGTTCGAAGGAGAAAAGAATCCTTGACCATTTCCAGTAGACCAACTATAAGTTATATTGCTCCCTACAACAGTTCCTGTTATAGCAACACTTTGACTATTGGTACATGCTATTGTGCTGCTTAACACACTTACTGTTGGCGGATTAACAAATCCAACCGTGTAAGTTGCAGATGTATTTATACAACCAACAGATGGTCCTTGGCTTGACAATACCATTGTGGCTCCACCGGCTGCAAGATCCGCTAAGGATGGCGTATAAGTTGTATTAGCACCAGGCGATCCAAACGAACCTCCGTTACCACCTGTCCATGCAGCACCAATAGCATTTGAAAAAGTTCCCGCTAAAGTTAAAGGCAATACATTATTTTTACATTGTAACGTTGGTGTTACCGAACCTAAAACAGAAGGTGGCTTATTAATGAGCATTATAACTGAGTCCGTTTTAGGAACGCAATTACCAATGCTTTTCAAATAGAATTTTATACTAGGTAAAATTAGATCGCCCGGAGCTAAACTATAATTTGTACTCACCGTATTTAATGTGGATGTGTAAACACTTCCAATAGTTCCTGTTCCGTTAGCAGTTGTCCAAACTCCGGTTATTGCCCCACCGGTAACTGTACCCGTTAATATAGCAACAGCATTTGGAGTAGCGCATACAGGAGTAATACTTCCTGCTGTTACAAACGTACGACGTAAGAAACTCGACATGTAATAAAAATTCATTCCCCCTCCGGCACTACCGTCAAAAATTCCAAGAGCAAAATCATTGAATGGTGCTGCTGTATTGTTTCCAACAGTGTAAGATCCGATCGGAATTTGAGCCAAGGAAAATGGTATCTGGGCAGCCATATATAGCCCACCTGAACCAGGCACAACTGTAAACGAGGTACCGGGAATTAAAGTGGTACTACCATTAATAGTGAATGAGTTTTGTGCGCCATTCTTACATAAAATGTTTAAGAAATACTGATTTGGTTGGTTTCTTGAAAATGCCACTAAACTAGAACCGGCACAACTCAAAGGTGGTAAAATAGCAGAACCGCTCTCGCAACCAATACCATCGGCTTGATAGCAATATACAGCCTTATCTGCCTGTACATATGACATAGGTGTGGTAACAGGATAAAAATACGTTTGTCCCTTATTGATTATAGTATTAGTAACAACACTTAATGCATTAGTAATCTGAACGGAAGTGAAATTCTCAGTACCTACAATATAGCCGCCTTCCAATGCGCCCGCGTTCATATTACCTTTATTCAAGATATAATCTTTTCCAACAATTTCCACTGGAACGATTTGATCGCCGATCAAATCGTGACAACCTCCTGAAGGATTTCTTACAGAATCATCAGCAGTTGTAACTGCAATTGGTTTATTTGAAGTAATGATAGTTCCGGAAAGATTATTACCCGCCACATTCGTATTTTGTACAGTGTTCTCTAGAGTGTAAGCATCGCCCGGATTTACAAGTAATATACTGTAAGTAATGTTTGCCGGATGTCCAATAATAGCACACTTGGGAGTGATCCAAACTACGGTGTTTGCTTTTGTTCCTACTAAATTTATTTGTTGCTTAGGTTGAAAAACCCCGGGGGGAGTACTCGGGATATCCCCTCTAAACTGGTTGAACCATTGTGTTTGATGAGGAACAACGAATTCAGTACCCAAACCATTCTGTCCTTTTAAGGACATTGTTTCAGGGTTATTTCCGGTTGTTATAACATCATATGCAATAGAAATATTTGATGTTGAAGAGAAATACAAACCATACGGCACAACTTGATCGGCCGGTCTTACCTCTAGTGAATCCCAACCTCTGTTGGTAAGTGTAGCTGCTCCATCGCGCCAGAATGTATAATCAAAAACGCTGTTTGCAGGAATTATAATAGTTGTATCATATTGGTTTGGGGCAATTGCAGCAGGTTGCCTTAACTCAACCGTTGTAAATGGTGCTGCAAATGTTGCAATGTGAACTTTGATAGGATGCCTTGCAGCGTGATCAGGAGTTACCCAAGGTGCAGCAAACCAAAAGGCAGTATCAATTTGGCCAAAAGACGGAGTTACTTTAAACAAGGTTAAAAGTAACAATATGGTTAGTTTATTTTTCATTATTTCTTTTTCTGACTTTTAATGTTTGTTTTCATACTATTATCTATAGTATTTAATTCATCTTCATCGGCTGCCTGAACCTTATCCTTAACAACACCTTTTTTGCTGAGCAAGGTATAAGTTAAGATCAATTCATGTGAACCATTATTGTATTTACGCAAGTTGTTCATGGCAATATCGTAGCTATAACCTAATGTAAATTGTTTACTAACTGTAACACCAACTAATCCGCAAAGTGAATTGTTTTGCCATTGTTTTGCAATTGAACTCACTGTTTTTGCATGTCTAAAACTAATACCTGCCCATAACATTGATTTGTATGTACATTTAATATTATATTCAATTTCAAAAGGCGCCGGAGAATTAAAACGCATTAAAATAGAAGGTTGAAGCACATATTCCTTTTTCTTTTTATCAAGCACCTGATTAAACCCTGTGTATATATAGAAGTGAGGTGTTAAACGCCCGATGGTATTATCCCAGCGAATTTTTCCGCTTGGTAGTTGCTGTCCACTTACTCCAAAAAAGAATTTTTTGTGATACAATAAAAAACCGCCATTAGCATCAAAGGCATTAGCATTTAAAATACTTGAAGCCAAAAATTGATCGTCCTTGTCATAAGGTTTTGCGTTATAAACTTTTACGTTGTACTGAACAAAACCAAGAGAAAGCCCGAAACCCATTTTCCAGTGGTCGTTTAATTTTAAATGATAGCTGTATGAACCGTAAATGGAAGTGCGATTAAGTAATCCCATTTGATCGTTTAATACCATTCCACCAACAGCCATGCCGGGTTGTTTTTTTAGTGTGCCATAACCCGAAGCCATATAAGCACGTGGAGCGCCGTCAAAACCTGTCCATTGTAATCGCGAACCTGCATTAAACTGCATTCCTTTAAAGGTGCCTGCAAAAGCGGGGTTGTAGAGATACTGATTAAGTAAAATGTTAGTGAATTGTGTTTGTTGTTGCGCTTTTGTTTCGGTTACAAAAAGCGCTAACATTAAACACATCAGTGCAAACATTTGCTTACTGAGTTTTTGTTTTATTGTTTTGAAAGTTGACATATCTTAGTTTTTACTCTGCAACAATTATTTTAATAATGTGATATTTCCCTTAATAATCCCGGGCTTATCTGGGTCTTTTAGATCCAGCGTATAATAATAAGCTCCAACAGGTAACGCATCACCTCTGTAAGTACCATCCCACGCGTTCGAATAGCCTGTTGACCTGAAGATTGATTCACCCCATCGATTAAATATTTCTATTTCAGCATTTGGATAAAAAACATCGACGAAATCAAGCCTCCAATAATCATTTTTACCATCGCCGTTTGGCGAAATAACATTTGGTATAAGTTCCGTAATATCGTTTACCACATTATTTATACCAACTACCAGACTATAGGAATCTGTACAACCAAACTGATCTCTTACAACTTGTGTAACAGTATAATTGCCATTACTAGTATAGATCGAAGATGGATTCTGTAAATTACTTCCTGTACCATTTCCAAAATCCCACGACCAGCCTACAGAATATTTAGAAGAATCCACAAAGTTCACATTGGTTCCTAATGATAATTGACCTGAATTAAAGGCCGTGAATTTAGCATCAGGCTTAGGCGTAATATTTATTGTTTGTACTAAAGCACTTAAACATCCATTCGAAGAAATGATCTGATGAGTTACAGAGTATTTTCCATCCGTAGGGAAAATAAAGCAGGTATCTTTAGTTACACTAAAACCAACGCCTCCAAAATCCCAATAATGATTGGTAACCGGAATTGTTGAAGGGGGTAAAATAGTTGAGCTATCCGTAAAACAAATGTTTTGTGCCGCTCCTGTACATAACCTTGTATAGCCCCATTTAATATTAGGAAGAGGGAAAACAGTTGTTGTCTTTCTTATTGTATCATAACAGCCAAAACTATTATTCACCACTAACATCACGGTATAAGTTCCGGGAGCAGTATACGTTATTGCAGGATTTATATTGTTAGAGTTTTGGCCATTACCAAAATTCCACTGCCACCCGCTTAACGATCCGATTCCGGATGGGTTAATGGATTGATCACTGAATAGTGTTCCCTGATTTAAACAAACAGTATTTGTAATAAAGTTTGCAGCAGGTTTATCTCTAAAGTCAATACGTATTTGATCAGTTGCGCCCAAACAAATTCCATTTGCTGTGGTTGATACAGTTAAAATAACAAAGCCATTAGTTGTTTCGGTTGGGGTTGCTATGTAAGTGGTGGTTTGAGCTGTAGTTGAAGGCACAAAGCTTCCGGTACCTCCACTCCAAAGCACTGTACTAGATGAAGTTCCTGTTATTACTGCATTCAATGGGATAATAGGATTATTTTTACAACTATTGAGATCGGCTCCGGCGCTAACAATTGCAGGTGTTGTAAAATGAACAAACACGCTATCCGAAACCTGTTTACATAAAGCGCTTGGAGGCGTAGTTAATTTTAATTTAATAGGGCCTGTACTTAGATCCGTTAAACTTGGCACGTAGTTATTAATTAACGCAATATTATTTGGAATAAATATTCCACTGCCACTCGTGGTCCAGATACCAGAAGGAATACTGTTACTTATATATCCGCTTAAATAAACCGTAGCGTTATTGCTACATCTTACCAAACTAGAAGTTGGAGCTGCATCAACCAATGGTGCTTTTTGAAGAATGATCTTTACTGTATCTCTTTCTGCTGCACAGATCCCATTATTGATACTCGTTAATAATATTTTTATGTATGGCAAGGCTGTGTCTCCAGGAAACGCGGTGTTGTAAATGGTTGATAAGGACGCAGGGCTTACTATTGTTCCACTTGCAGGCGCAACAGGCGACCATGTACCTTGACTAGAAGCTCCAAGAATTGAGCCGTTAAGCTGAATAGTAGCAGTATTGTTAGTACACTTGATCTGATCGGTTCCTGCGTTTACAATTGGCCCTTGTAAAACTCTTACCGCAACTGTACTAGAAAGATTAGGACAAATTCCTGTGGAAGTTAAATTAAATATTACTAGTCCACCAGTCCATGGAGTTGGTGTTGGTACCGGTACTAACGAAGTATCTAATAAGTTTGGTGTGTAAACATTATTTGTGATTTGATTTGGTCCGCCCGAAAGCGTTCCATATCCATTACTAGTCCAAACTCCTGTATTTGGTCCGCCGCCAATAACGCCTTGAAGCGTAAATGTTGTATTAGAACAAATTGTTGCTGTTGGCATAGGATTAGCCTGAACAAATGTTTGAGATGAGAAACTAGAATGCTGCGACATATGACTACCGCTAGTACTACTTCCATTTACAACTGAGAAACCAAAAAGATCAATATTATTTCTTAAGATACAATAAGCTCCTAATGGAATTGTAGCAGTGCTAAAATAAATTCGTGCTCCAAAAAGATTACCGGCAGTTCCGGGAACAACCGTAAAATTACCTGCAACTATTGGTGTTGGAACAGCGTTGATATCCAATGTAAATGTGCCAATTGCAGCACTTCTAACGTACACATCAAGAAATAACGAATCAGAACTCTCTCTTGAAAAGCTCGCAGTATAAGACCCCGCACAATATGCCGGTGCAATTTGTGCAGCTGCTAATTTGCAACCTCGCCCTCCAACATTGAAAACATATACAGGTTTATCAGTTTGAATATAGGTCAGTGCATTTCCCGCGGTATTTACTTTAAATGTTTCACCACTGTTGATCAACCAATTTGTTGTTGTTGCAGAGGTAATGGATAAACTTGTTGAATTTTGTGGCGCAAGAATATAAGTTTGGTCGTGTTGAGTACCTGTTCTGTGAATCACATAATGCATTCCAAGCTTATTAGTTGGAGTGATCTGATCTGCATAATAACTTGGGCAAACGGATGCTCCACCAATAGCTCCAGACACAGATACCGCTATTTTTTTATCAGAAGAAATGATAGAACCGGATAGTTCTGTTGCAGGATAATTTACTGTTCCAAGTAAAACCGTATTGATTGGGGCAAAAGCGCTTGTTCCATTTCCTGTTAAGATAGAATAGTTGGTCGAATTAAAATTTGGAGTGCAAAAATCAGGTAAACCATCTCCGGTAAAATCTCCGGTTACAATATGGCGCGGTGTTGTACCTACAACGTTACCACTGAATGCTGCTCCAAACACACCTCCAGCAGCTCCAAAAAGCACTGATACGTTATTTGAACCTGCATTTGAAACAACTAAATCGCGAAAACCATCGGCGTTAACAGTAGCGGTAACTACTGATTCAGGATTAGTTCCAACTGCATACGCTGTAATTCCGGTAAAAGTTCCAACTGCATTACTTAAGAACACACGAACATTGGCCGAACCTCTATTTGCTACAACAACATCTTCAAAACCATCGGCATTGAAGTCAATTACTTCTAAACGGTATGGATTTGTTGCACATGCATAATTGATTGGCACTGTATTGAATGTACCGGTAGGAACACATGTAAATACTGAAATGCTATTTGAATTAAAGTTCGTTATTACTACATCTTTGTTGCCATCATTTGTAAAGTCGGAGATCTTGATGTCAATTGGAACTATTGGTGTTGCATAAGTACTATTAAAAGTGAATGATCCTGCGCCGTTTCCGTACATGAGTGCAAACCCCGACGAAAGACTATGAGTAACTACAATATCCTTATTACCATCGTTGTTGATGTCTCCGCAAGCAACGGATGTTGGTGCTTGCCCTCCACCTGTACTAAAAAACGTAGCCGGTGCAAAAGATCCCGCACCATTACCAATAAGAATAGCCACATTATCTGCTCCGCTATTGGTTACGATGAGATCAAGATTTGAATCATTATTTACATCATCAGCAATGATATGGGTTGGTGTTGAGCCAACAATATGAACTCCAAACTCGGTGAATGCTCCAGTTCCGTTACCTTTTAGCATTATTACTGAATTGAATTTTTGATCCAACATAGCAATATCTAAAAATCCATCTCCATCAAAATCCCTTGTAACAGAAGAAACAGGATTTCTGGTAAACAGATCTTCTTGACAAGAGAATGTTTGCCCTTGAGTAAGTGAAGTAATGAACGTAATATTTTTAGGCCTTGGTCCAATAAGATTTCCCTTTGGTGTTATCAATAAAGTAGTTAAGCCTGCTTCAGTTGCAACAATATCATAAGCGGTATTCCCCGCCAAACCGTTGTAAAGCGTGTTGATGGAGCTGGTGAAAGGAGCAAAAAAATCATTCCCTATTCCGTTTCTTCCTTTTATGCTTATGTTTTCTTTGCTAACAGCCGATTCCATAATAAAATTGGCTGAAATTGACCCGGTTGAGCTGATGTACAAACCTTTATTATCTGCAGCGTTAGCTAAAACGCTAGTAACCAGAGCCAAGGAAGGAGTTAAGTTAACTACAGTAGAAGTATTAGCAGCTAAATTAAATACAAGGTTAACACCTCCAGCGTTGGCCGGTTGCCTTACGCGAACAGTAACCGCTTGGGTATAAGAACCTATTTGAAGCCCGATAGAACTAGTTCCAATTACGGCCGGCACTGTTGGGGCAACAAACCAAAAACTGGTATCTATCTGAGCATCCAGTTTGTAAAGAGAAAGACAACTTAAAAGTAAAAGGTAAAAATACCGCATATTTTTTTGTTTTTATAATGCAAAAGCCGAACGAAAATCCGGCAAAATTTTAAATTATGTTAATTGTACGAATATAGTAAAAAAATCGACTAATTAGGCAAATTTAACAAAATAACAAGCTTATATTTATA
>JAWXAS010000049.1:0-4422 GCA_034439635.1 Bacteroidota bacterium
AAATTAGAGAAACACTAAACGGGAAGTAAGTTGGAATTGACTGCGCGCGTCAATATAAAAGGCTTTTGCTGTATAGATATGCACCAGCAAAAGCCCAATCATCTATTTATTAAATCTAAAAAACCAAATTATGAAAAAGTTTCCGTTTTTCAAGAGTCCTATGTACAGGAAAACATCAAAGTTTTTACCTGTAATTGTTGCAGCCCTTATTTTGACCTCTGTAAATGAAGCAAAGGCTTGGAAGCTATTTGGAAAAGAAAAAACGACCATATCTGGCATGGACTGTGTTCAAGATCCTTCGGGGGCATGGGGGCGTTATTATACACAAAAACCTATATCTTTGGCATAGGTTTCGAAGGTGGTGATGCCCGTTTTGAAGAGAATCCTGATTGTGGTCAGTAAAAGACTAATAAGAGTATAATTATCTTGAGGGTAAAAGACATCTTGTTCTTTTACCCTCATATAAAACTTTAAATATAAATCTTTGAAAACTTGCTTGATCTTTTATTTAATGATTTTGTTTCAATCGAATTTACGCGCTCAAAACTTTACTTTGGAAGGTGTCGTTAAAGATAGCAATAATTATCTTGCTTTCAGCTCTATAGAAGTTTTGTCAAAAAAGAAAGGCATCATAGCGGATGAATTAGGAAGATTTGTTATTGAGATAAATAAAACAGATACCTTATTGGTAAAATCACTTGGGTTTAAAAGTAAATATATATCAAATTTTATTTCTGATAACATTATAATTTTATTAGAACCCGACACCTTCCTATTAAACACGGTAACTGTAATACCAAAGAATCAAGAAATAATTAAAAAAGGATATACGGGCAATAAAGCCAAAGGTGGATATAGGTCTAAGCCGGGCACTATCATAGCTTATCTTATTCAAAAAGATAATGTATCAAATAGCGAACAGATACTAAAAGATGTATCTATCTTTATAGCTAATGATGAGGTAGTCAACACCCCAATAAGAATCAGATGCATGAGTGTATCGACGAACATAACACAACCTGACAAAGATATGTATAAAGAATCTATTATATTAAAACCTAACAAAGGAGGGAAATGGTATAAAATTGATTTAACTAATTTTAATATTAAAATACCCGAAAATGGAGTTTTTGTGTGTTTTGAATATTTTGAAGATAAACCAAATTATTACACTGAAAATATAATGGTAAAATCTGATGGGTCGAAGGTTAAATACCAGAGTTATGGAAATACCCTCGGTGGATATTGGAGTACAGAACCCAATATTACCTGGCATAAAACAATTGGCGATAAGTGGTTTCAGCGGCTTGAAAAAATTAATAGTGAAATGATGAATGTAGCCGTAAAATATTCGATTGTTTATTAATAATAAGCAAATTTATATTTGTAAAATATTACTTATCACAATGCCCTGCAAAAAATAGACGATTGCGTACTACGGTCAGAGTGTACGGAGTTTATCTACTTCTTTATTACCAAAATGGGCAGCCTGTTTATGATAATGATTTCTTTTTTAACAACAACGGTAATTGTCGTAAAAAAAGTGGATTCAACTGGATAAGAACATGGATAGACGTTTCTAGAGGAATTGATGCAGATTTGTTTAGCTCCAATTGTACATCTCTAATTATCGCTCCCATTTCTATAAACGATACGTTATTCGATCGAGCCGACTGGGACACGACATATTATTTGGGAACCATCAATATAATAGGGGCTTGTAATTTGCTCTTTTTTGGTATTGATGCTACTATAGACAGGATTGAAGATTCTAGTAGTGCAGAAGACTTGGTATGTGTAGTATCCTGCCATTAAATAACTAATATTATATTAGCCTGTAGAACGAGGAAGGAAATTTTTCCTTCCTCATTTTTACATATTTAGCTCAAATTAAAAATCGGAACCAATAAGTACGTTATGAAAAATGTCATTTTAACTTTCATTTTTTTATTTTTCTATAACGTTTTATTTTGCCAGAAATATATCATCAGCGGCTTCATAAAAGATAGTTTGACAGCGGAATCTTTAGCAGGTGCAACCATTTACGACAGCTTGGGTAAAACAGGAACGGTGTCCAATGAATATGGTTTTTACAGCTTGACCGCCAAAGATAATAAGGTGGTTTTGAGTATTTCTTATGTAGGTTATAAAAAAGCATTGAGCGTTTTGCAGTTGAATGCCTCTCTCAATATTGATTTTTATTTGTCGGCTGATGGTTTGTTACCAGAAGTAGAAGTAATAGAAAATAACTTCAATCAGCCTATTAGTGTCTATAAATTACCATTGCAACAGTTGAAAAAAATTCCTGCTTTAGGCGGGGAGACTGATTTGTTGAAAGCAATTTCGCTATTGCCTGGGATAAGCGTTGGCACAGAGGGTACTGCCAATATTTTGATACGAGGTGGTGGGCAAGACCAAACGCAAATTCTTTTAGACGGTGCAAATGTGTATAATGCGACCCATTTAGGTGGTTTCTTATCCGTTATCAATCCAGCAGCGGTATCAAACTTGGAGCTATACAAAAGTGGTTTTCCGGCTCGGTATGGTGGGAGGCTATCAGGTGTGGTAGATATTTACACCAAGGAGGGAAATAAAAAGGACTGGCATGGGGAAGTTGGTATGGGCATTATTACCTCCAAATTTTTGATAGAAGGTCCAATTATAAAAAATAAAAGTTCTTTAATCCTTTCTGGCAGAGCTTCTTATCCAACATTGATAGCATCTTATATTCAAGACAAAGACTATAAAAAGGGCTTCTCGGGCAACAGCACAAACATTGGAATGTATGATTTGAACGCTAAATTTAATTATGCAATTGATAGCACTAGTCATTTGTTTTTAAGTTTTTACACGGGTAGAGATAACGGAGCGATACAAGAGACATATAATAAAAGTTCAACCCTGTCGCGGTTTATCACATTGGATGAGGTAGCATGGGGGAATGTAACAGCAACTTTACGATATAATAAAATTATTTCTCCTAAACTCTTTCTTAAATCCTTTCTGGCTTTTTCTTCCTACGATTACGATTTTTCTGGTCAAGAAAAAGATTTTAAACAAAACACTTCCGAGTTAAATTTCACGACTATCAGTCAGTCCAAGTCTTTAATAAGAGATTGGAGCGGAAAAATTCAAGTTGATTACATCCCCAGCACGAATCATTTTATAAAGTTAGGTATAGAGCTGACAAATCATTTTTTTAAACCCGAAAAACTGTTTACTCGGCAGGATAAATTTGCGACAGACAGTGTAGGATTTTCCAATCCGGTGTCCGGTCAAGAATGGGGATTATTTGTAGAGGATGAAATCACGATAAGCCCTAAACTGACTACTAATGTAGGGCTAAGATGGAGTGGCTATGCGGTAGGAAAAAAAATATATCAAGGTGTAGAACCGAGGGTGGCGTTGGCTTGGCAACTATTTCAGCGTTTATGGCTCAAAACTTCTTACAGCAATACCCGGCAATATTTACACTTACTGACGAGTGGCGGAGCAGGCTTACCGAATGATATCTGGGTTTCCGTTACTGAAAACGTACCTCCTCAAACTGCCCAACAGCTATCGCTCGGTATAACTGGGGAATTAAGTAAATTCAAATTAAAATATGAAATTGAAGGATTTTATAAAAAAATGCAGCAGTTAGTTGAGTTGCAATTAGATAAAGGTGCTTTTTATTCTTTTGAAGAAAGTTGGGAGCGCACCATAGAACCAAACGGACGAGGGACGGCTTATGGATTGGAATTTTTTATTCACAAACCATTTGGGAAATTAAATGGATTTCTAAGTTATACTTTATCTTTTTCCAACCGGCAATTTGAAAATATTAATCAAGGGAAAGTGTATCCATTTATGTATGATAGAAGACATAATTTTTCCATTACAGCCAATTATCAACTTGCCAGAAAGTGGAACATTTCGGGTACTTGGCTATATCAATCGGGTCATGCGATAACTCTCCCTGTGGCTGTTTCTAACGATTATTTGATATTTACTACTTTAAATAATGGTCGCTTTCCTGCCTATCACCGCTTGGATGTAAATGTAGAGAAAATATGGAGTCGTAAAAATCGCGTACACACTTTACAATTTGGTGCGTACAATGCTTACAATAGACATAATCCTTTTTCTATTTCTATTTATCCTATTCTTACCGTAAAACCGAGTGGACCCAACAATGAACCGGTGACAACAAGTACATTAAAAGTAGTACAAACAAATTTACTTCCCATGATACCTTCTATTAGTTATAATTTAAAATTTTGATGTATGAAAGCACTTGTTTTTTATTTTATCATTATCAATATTTTGTGCTATGCTTGCACGGAGCGAGGCATTGAGTTAGAATTTCCTTTTGAGGGAGAAAAGTTAAAAGTGTCCGGTTTTTTAGTGCCGGAAAGTCCTTTGTCACTTGCCCTTTCAAAA
>JAWXAS010000050.1:0-102195 GCA_034439635.1 Bacteroidota bacterium
CAAACAAGCTTGAAGTGATAGCCCGATAAGGCGCCCAAATAATAAAAATACTTTTTGAGGTTCGACTATTTAATAAAGGATATCGTTATAATTATAAGTTTGATAATTCGGCTTTGATCTCGAGTGTGTTGTTTGCAGATACGATAAAACAAACTGGAACGGATACAACTTATATTATGAATAATATTGGGGTTGTAAATGGAAATACTTTAACCACCAATAAACCTCAATTCTTAATGAAAAAGATCGTCAAGTTGGCTAACGGAAACGTTAATCTTCTTGATACACCTAACATTACTATTATTCCTACTTGCACATTAAATCAAGTATGGCTATTCGACAGTAATTATAATTTAACGGCAACATGTGTGTCTACATCGATCGAATTGTGATTTAGAAGTATTGATTCTGTGAAAACGATCCTTGTGAATAAATCAGATACTATTAAGTTAAGTAAACAATTTGGTATCATTCAATTTCCTAAATTGTATAATCATAATAAATATTACAGATTGGTTGGAATTGAGGACGCTTCACAATATGATCCAATTCTGCTATTTGGCGAAAGAGTTCCAAATGCCTGGGATTTATATAATTTTGAGATCAAAAAAAAGTTTTGTAGAAACACTGATAAAGCCGACAATAATGGAAGCTTAATTGTTTTTACTTGTATAAAAAATATTGATATTATTCAAAATAAAACCGTCACTGCAGCAGGTTATCCCTATGGTGTTTATAGGGTTAATAAAACTAGCACTTCTAGTATTAACCAAAATTTTTGCTCATCTAATTTTGTACCAGCAACAACACTTAACGTTATTGAGAACTTTTCTTCACTTCAATCAAAATCAGCTACCGAAAACAGGATGTATCCTGGCATGGTAGGATCTAATCATCCAGGTTATTCGGCAGTAAATGTTACCAGGTATGGTTTATGTTGAAATGGTGTTTTTATTAAGTATTTTGGACCTACATGTTCTACTGTCGGTATTTCATTACCAAATATAAATGCCTTAGTAGGATTTCAAGCAGATGGTAATTCTGCCTTAACATTTACGTCTTGGTCATCAATCTATCCGTTGATGGCCTTAAGCTATGGTGTTTCTTTAGGAAAGCTAGATAGCAGGTATGGTTTTTTTGAACATTGTTACGAATATTGCACAGCTTGTTTTGAAACGGTTTATGTTTCGCAGCATGAAGAATACTTTTCGAATAATTTGATTTATCCTAACCCTACAGGCGAAAAATTGAACTTTAAATGGAGCGGCAACTTAAAAATTGTAATATACAATTCATTAGAAGCAAAGGTGAAAGAGGAATTTATTGAAGGCAAAAGCACAACAGGTATTTCTCCCCTCCCTAACGGTCTTTACCTGATTGAAATTCAAACCGATTCCTTTAAGAGCACTCAAAAACTGATAATTCAGCACTAAATTTTTTCCGCGCTGCCGCGCCCGCGATTGCAGTGGAAAGCCTTACGCTGTACTTTGCGTTATGTTTGTTGGGCAAGGAGGCGACCAACGGAAGCCACCGCAGCCCTACAAACATAGCAAAGGGCAAGTAAGCTTGTAGCGGAAAGCGCGTAAAGGCGCCCAAAAAATAAACCGCTTTACCAAGTTATTATCTTGTTGAGATTCAAAACAGGGGAATTTCTTAACAAAATTTCATTATTTTCCCGCTATGGGATGAGTTATATTTACGGGTAAGTGAGCGGGCATTGCCGTTTATGGAAAAACCCCCAAAATAGCATCTAAATATTGTACATTAGAACAAAGAATTGGCTCAAAACAACATACTCATTAATAAGCTGGATGAATTCATCCGCAAGTATTACAAAAACTTACTCATCAAGGGAACTTTGTATTCGTTGGGTTTGTTATTCTCGGCTTTTTTAAGTGTTGTGGTGCTAAGTTATTTTGGCGAGTTCGACACTACGGTTCGTACCATTTTCTTTTTTAGCTTTTTAGCGCTCACCAGTTTTGTGCTTACCAAGTACATAGCTATTCCACTTTTAAAACTTAATAAAATTGGCGATACCATTTCTTACAATGATGCAGCAAACATTATCGGAACGCATTTTACTAATGTTCAGGATAAACTCCTTAATGTATTGCAACTTCAAAATCAGCAAGGTCTTTTAGGCTCCAACGATCTGCTCATGGCAAGCATCGATCAAAAAATAAATGAACTTCGTCCTGTACCTTTTACTTCTGCCATCGATCTTAAAGAGAATACCAAATATTTAAAATACGTTTTACCGGTACTTTTTCTTTTTATATCTACGTACATCATATGGCCTGGCATTATTAATAAAGGAACAGAGCGCTTGGTACATTATCAAACCTACTATTCAAAAGAAATGCCTTTTGAATTCACCATTTTAAATAACGATTTAAGTGCACTTCAATCGCAAGATTATGAAATGAATGTGAAAGTTAATGGCGATCAATTACCAAATGAAGTATTCGTAAAAATAAATGGTGTAGAATATAAGTTAGATAAAACCGACAAAATAAATTTCACCTATACATTCAAAAACCTTCAAAAAAATACTAATTTTAATTTTGCCGCCGCAGGTTTTGAATCTAAAGAATACGAATTAAGAGTTTTACCAAAACCTGTCATCACGCAGTTTAGCACTCAAATAATTTATCCGGCCTATTTAAATAAACCCAATGAACAACTGGTTAACTCCGGCGATCTTCAATTACCACAGGGTACAAAAGTAGTATGGACCTTCAATACAAAAAATACCGATGATTTGAGTTTGCATTTTATAGATACACTAATTAATCCTGTGCACACAACACAAGATCAGTTTACGTATGCACGCAAATTTTTAAACAGCAATAATTATATTCTAAAAGCAACAAATGTTTTGGTTGATAAAGCCATTGATTCTGTTTCGTATGTGATAAATGTTATTCCCGATCAATATCCAATGATAGAACTGAATCAAACTACCGATTCGGTGAATATTAAAAATATTTATTTAAGTGGAAGCGTAAAAGATGATTATGGATTCTCTCGTTTAAATATGGTGCTTAAAAAATACAGTACCGATTCAACCAATAAACCCATTGAAAGTTCAGAAATTGTTCCGATCACTATTAATCCAAAACAAGTTTCACAAGCGTATTATTATTTTTTAAATGCAAGCACATTTAATCTTTTGCCCGGAGATAAGATCGAGTATTACTTCGAGATCTTTGATAACGATGGCGTAAATGGCGCTAAATCATCTAAAACAAATGTGATGGTGTATAAAGCACCAAGCTTGGATGAGATCAACGAAACGGCATCAAAAAACAACACCGAAATAAAAAACGATCTGGAAGAAAGCATCAAACGTGCTAAGCAATTACAAAAAGACGTGAGCGATCTTTCAAAAAAAATAAATGATAAGAATCAGCTCAGTTACGAAGAGAAGAAAAAGTTGGAAGAGATCATGAACAAGCAGAATGCTTTAAAAAACAAAATCGAAGAGGTTAAAAAAGAGAATCAGCAAAACAATCAAATGCAAAATGAGTTTTCGCAGCAAGACCAATCTATTATGGATAAGCAGCAAGAGCTCGAAAAATTATTTGATCAGATCATGACGCCTGAAATGAAAAAGTTGTTCGAAGAACTTCAAAAGGCCATGAATCAATTGAATAAAGATCAAGTGCAACAAAAGCTAGAGGAGTTAAAACTAACCAATAAGGATATTGAAAAAGAGCTCGATCGAAATTTAGAATTATTCAAAGCCCTGGAAGTGCAAGAGAAAATGCAGAATGTAGTTGATAAATTAGATGAGCTTAAGAATAAAGAGTTGGATTTGAAAAAGGAAACAGAAAATAAAGACAATAAATCGCCAGACAATAAAAAACCCGATGACAAATCATTAGAACAAAAGCAAAACGATATTAGCAAAGAGTTTGATAAATTGAAAGAAGACATTAAAGAATTAGAGAAAAAGAATTCTGAATTGGAAGAGCCGGCCAAACTTCCTAGCAACGAAAAAAAGCAAGAGGATATAAGCAAGGAAATGAAAAAAAGCTCAGAGAGCTTGAACAAGGGCGAGAAAAAAGAAGCAACAAAAGCGCAAGAAGATGCAGCCAAAAAAATGGAAGAGATGGCTGAGGAGATGATGGAAGAAATGGAAATGGGAGAACAACAGCAAGATGAGGAGAATGCCGCGGCCATGCGACAAATATTAGAGAATTTATTGAACGTATCATTTACCCAAGAAGAATTGATGAAGCAATTAGGTACCACGCGAATTGATAACCCTCAGTATTTGAAAATTCCGCAGCTTCAAAATAAATTAAAGAACGACAGTAAAATAATTGAAGATAGTTTGTTGGCCTTGAGTAAACGTGAGCCGTCGGTAAGCAGCATGATTAATCGCGAGATAAGCGCTATTAATCATAATATGGAAAAAACAATTAAGTCATTAGCCGATAGAAATACGGCCGACGCTGCAACGCGTATGCAAACTACCATGACCTCGGTAAATAATTTGGCATTGTTGCTAAATGAATCGTTAGAACAAAAACAAAATAAAATGAAAGCTGCTCAAAAACAAAAAGGCGGCAAAAAAGGAAAATGTAAAAAGCCGGGTTCGGGCCAAGGGCAAAAACCATCTGATGCGCCAAGTATTCCTAACATGAAAAAACTGCAAGAACAATTAAACAAGCAATTGCAACAATTAAAAGAGGCCATGGATAAGGGTGAAAAACCAGGCGAAAAACCAGGTCAGAAACCCGGACAAAAACCAGGGCAAAAACCGGGTCAGAAGCCGGGAAATGGGCAAGCGGGGAGCCAAGGTTTACCTAAATTAAACATCCCGGGAAGCAGTGAGCAATTCGCAAAAATGGCAGCACAACAAGAAGCCATCAGGAGACAGATGGTTCAGATGATGGAAAAGTTAAAAAACAAGGGTTCTAATCCTGGAGGAGATATTGCCGATATGATGGAACAAACTGAAAAAGAGCTAGTTAACAAACAGTTGAGTAATGAGATGATCAAGCGTCAAAACGATATTATAACCAAACTGCTTGAAAGTGAGAAAGCTGAGCGCGAAAGAGAGCAAGACGAAAAGAGGAAAAGTAATGAAGCGAAAATGCAAAATTTAAGTAACCCTGGACAGTTTTTAGAGTATAAAAGACTAAAGGAAAAAGAACTGGAACTCATAAACACCGTTCCGCCTAGTCTTACTCCTTTTTATAAAGAGAAGGTGAATAACTACTTTAATAGCGTAAATAAAAAATGATTTTAACCCACGGGGAAAATTTGAGAATAAGTTCAGATACCCAAAATATAACTTTAGTTGAAAGAGTCATTGATGATGTGTGTGAAGCGTACAAAGTAAATGAAGATCGTTACGGAAATATTTTAATTGCTGTTACCGAAGCAGTGAACAATGCCATTCAACACGGAAATAACAATGATCCGGCAAAATCAGTAACTATTACTTACAATGTTGATCCAAGTGCGATAACGTTTTTTGTTTCGGATGAAGGAAAAGGTTTTGATCACATGAATCTTCCTGATCCAACAGCACCCGAAAATATTGATAAGATAAACGGAAGAGGAATTTTCTTGATGAAAAATCTATCCGACAATATGCAATTCGATCAAAATGGCAAACAGGTTCAGTTGAAATTCAATTTCAATTAACTTGTAGATTAATTTAGAATTTTGAAATTGAAAAAAAGAAAGGGGTTATTCTAATTTAATGTTTTTAAAGCCACTCATAATATTAATTAGCTTACTTGTATTGCAATTTTCTGCAAATGCACAGATCAATCTTCAAGCCGGCGGTAACAATAGCAAAGAAGCCTTAGCCATTCAGTTCTTCGAACAAAAGGAATATGAAAAAGCGAATGTGTATCTCGAAGACCTTTTTGAGAAAAACCCCAACGTTTGGTTCGGATACTATTACAAAAGTTTGTTAATGGTAAAAGATGTAGACAAAGCCGAGAAAATCACTAAAAAACACATTAAGAATAATAAAAATGATGCTTCCTTTCTTGTTTTGCTTGGAAACATTTACAACATTACTGGCGATAAGAAAAAGGAGGACGAGTGTTATCAAAAAGCATTAAAGGAATTAAATGCTGTGCAACCTTTTATAAATAATTTGGCCCAAGCTTTTGTTGATGCAAAATTATATGATAACGCTATTGCCGTTTACAACAAGGGGAAAAAAGCAACGCCCGATTATCCTTACTTCTACGAGCGTGCCGACGTATATAAATTAAAGGGTGATGTTGTAGCTATGGTGAACGAATATTTGGACGCCATTGATTTTAGAGATTCGGAATTGTATATGGCGCAAAATAATTTGCAAAACTCCTTAGGTTATGATGAAGAAAGCGCAGGATTAAAAAATCCTATTTTAAAACAAGAGTTACAAAAGCGCATTCAATCTAAGCCGGATAAAATAGTTTTCGCCGAATTTTTGATCTTTATTTTAAAGCAACAAAAAGAATTTGATGCAGCATTTATACAAAGCAAATCAATTGATAAACGAAATAAGGAAGATGGCAGACGCGTTTACGAACTGGCACGCATTTGTGTTTCAAACAAAGCCTGGGAAACTGGGCAACGTTGCTATCAGTATTTAATTGATAAACCAAATTGCATGTATTCTGAATCTTCAGCCATTGAAATATTGGGTGTAGAATACGAATTGGTTCTAGAAAAACCTCAAGCTACCAACGAAGAGCTAATAGCTGTAGAACAAAAATTACAAGCTGCTTCTGATAAACACAAAGGAACCTTTATGCAAACCTTTGTAGTAAAAAATTTAGCAATCCTTAAAGCCTATTATTTAAGTAAACCCGAAGAAGCTATTTCACTTTTGGATGAAGTGGTTGCCAATCCAAGTATAAAGCCTGTAGATAAAGCGGACTATAAAATTTTGCAAGCGGATATTTTTTTGATAAGCGGTGCTATTTGGGATGCCTCACTTTTATATTCACAAGTTGAAAAGGATTTTAAATACGAAGCTATTGGCCATGAAGCTAAATTCAAAAATGCGAAATTGAGTTTTTATGCCGGCGATTTTAAGTGGGCAAAAACACAATGCGATGTTTTAAAAGGCGCTACTACAAAATTAATTGCCAACGATGCTTTGGATCTTTCGCTCATTATAACCGATGCCATTGGCGTTGACACAAATGAAGTGCCTTTGCAGTTATTTGCGAGCGCAGAATTAATGATATTACAACATCGTTACACCGATGCCATTGCACGAATGGATAGCGTTAATTTATTATTTAGTAATAATACATTGGGCGATGATATTTTTTATAAAAAAGCGGCGATTTACGAGCGAACAAATAAATATACCGATGCCGAAAAAATGTATAAAGACATTGTTGAATTTTATCCATCCGAATTATATGGAGATGATGCGCAATATAAATTAGCCCAATTGTACGAGTATAAAATAAAAGACAATACCAAAGCCAAAGAAGCCTACGAAGCCATTATAACCAATTATCCCGGAAGTATTTTTGTTACCGAAGCACGTAAACGTTTCCGTGAACTAAGAGGTGATAAGATAAATAATTAGTGTTTGGCCGAAAAGTTCATTTTTATCGTTATACTTGTTTTGAAAACAGTCATTTACGAGGTAAACTCCTTGATTTTCAAAACTGCATAAGCCTCGAAACTGAACTTTTCGATCCAAACATTATTCACTAACGAAAAACTAATATATGACCATTGCAGTATACGCGCGCTCAACAAAAGATAACCTACCAGTTTATATTGAGCAGCTTTACAACCTGTTCAGTAAGGAAAAAATTAAACTTATTATTTTTAAAGAGTTTTACGAGTTCCTTAAAAGAGAGCATAAATTCAACCTTGATCTTAATACCTATTCAAATTCGGAGGAATTAATTTCGCAAGCCGATTATGTGATCTCTTTAGGAGGCGATGGCACCATGCTAGAAACTGTTTCACTCGTGCGTAAATCCGGAATTCCTGTACTTGGCGTAAACACCGGTCGTTTAGGATTTTTAGCCAATGTAAATAAAGATGATCTTGAAAAAGCAGCAACCTTACTCATCAAAGAAAAATTTACTTTAGATAAACGCGAATTAATTGAACTCTTAGGTTGTGATAATTGTTTTGGTGATGTGAATTACGCGCTCAATGAATTTACTGTTCACAAACAAGAAGGTGGTGCTATGATCCATATTGATACATATGTGGATGGCGTATTTTTAAATTCTTATTTTGCCGATGGACTTATTGTTTCAACACCAACAGGATCTACAGCATATTCGTTAAGTTGTGGCGGCCCTATTATGATGCCCGACTCAGATAATTTTATTATCACACCAATTGCACCGCATAATTTAAATGTGCGCCCTGTTGTTATCCCAAATAAAAAGGTTATTAGCTTTAAGGTAAGTGGACGAAACGAAAGTTTTTATGCTTCTTTAGACTCAGTTACGTCGTCCATTTCACCCAAGTCGGAAATAAGAATTAAACTGGCCGATTTTAAGTTCAACCTCATCAACCTCGAAGGTTCTCACTTTTTTGGCACGTTGCGAAACAAATTGCTATGGGGAATTGATAAAAGGAGGTAACAATAAATACCCTAATTTTGCGTTATAAAAATTGGTGCGCTCAAAACTGATATACATATTGTCTTTTTTAGTGGTGTTTTCGGCTTTTGCCCAAACAGCCAAACGTAATTTTCGTCAGCGCGAGATAGGAGTTTTTTTAGGAGGCTCTTATTACATTGGAGATTTAAATACCTTTAAACATTTTGTATATTCAAAACCTGCAGCGGGTATTTTTTTTAGATACACAACCAATTACCGTTATGCGTTTCGTTTTGGTTTTAATTACGGCAGGATCGCGGCGTCTGATGCGAGAAGTAAGAATGCTGATCAACTTTTAAGGAACGCAAGTTTTCGTTCGGATATTTATGAAATGCATATTCTTTCTGAATTTAATTTTGTGGAGTATCGCATTGGTCACAACAAACATTATTTTACCATGTTCATTTTTGCCGGGGTGGCGGGTTTTCATCATAATCCCCAAGCAAATATTGGCAGAGGATGGCAAACCTTGCAAAACATTCACACCGAAGGTCAAAAAAAAGGATACCCACTTTACCAATTTTCAATTCCTTTTGGAATTGGTTTTAAGTATAACCTTTGGAATTTTATGGGTATAGGTCTCGAGTGGGGCCCGCGCAAAACATTTACCGATTATCTGGACGATGTTTCAGGACTGTATCCCGATCCGTCAATTAGTCCTTCGGCTGTAGCTTACACCTATCCAAATAAAGTACCTGCCGATCTTATTGGTACCATGCGCGGAAATCCTCGTACTAAAGATTGGTATTTTTATTATGGGGTTTCCGTTAATTTCAAACTCCGCGATCGTGGGGGCCCTTGCTATGGGGTAAACAACAATAAGTATAACTAATTTTTTTCTTTTTCATTTTTTTGGGCGTGCCCCCATGAAGTAGAAAAACCGGACACACTCTGGAAGTTTTTCACTTCACGGGGTCGCGCTTTCCGCTGCAAGCCTGCTTGTACTTTGCAATGTTTGTAGGGCTCAGGTAGCTCCTAAAGTCGCTTCCTCATCCAACAAACATTTAGCAAAGTCCTGCGCAGGGCTTTCCGCTTCAATCGCTCACGCGTACGGTAATAAGACACAGCTGCCTCTTTTTACCACAACGCGCCAGGGATGTGGAGGGTTTAGCTCTTTTTTGTTTGGCTTTTCGCCAAACAAAAAAAGCCGAAGCGAAGCGAAGCCCGAAGCAGCCCGGCCCCTGAGCATGAGTAATTCCAGAGGCGAAGGGGAGGCGCCCTAATAGGAATTCGTAAAAATGAAGTTTAAAGTAAGCTTCAAAATCCTTCTAAATACCTGTTAAACAAACCCTTATCAGCAAGAAATTTTATCAATATTCTTTTGAATTAAGGGATATTATTCTAACTTTGCCTTCCTAAATTTTTGATTGAATATGAGCATTTTAGAAAGTATTAGAAAGCGTACCGGTTTATTAGTTGGTATAGTTGGTTTAGCCCTTGTGATCTTTATCTTGGAAAGCCTTTTGGGCTCGGGCAGTTCCATTTTTGGTGGAGATGTAAACGAAGTGGGAGTTGTTAATGGAAAAAAAATTGACCGTAACGAATTTTACACCAAGGTTGAGAATCAGTTGAACGGTATCCGTCAACAAAAACAAACAAATGATATTGATGATCAAACGCGCAAGCAAGTAGTTGAATATATTTTCCAATCGTATATTTCCGAATTGGTTATCAAGCCTCAATACAATATGCTTGGTTTATCTGTTGGTGAAGATGAGTTGTACGAGAACATGGTGGTTAATCCATCACAAGTTGTTATACAACGCTTAACCGATCCAAACACGCGACAATTAAATCCTCAGTTTGCTTTGCCCGATGGCTCATTAGATCGTAACAAATGGAAACAAGTGGTAGCAAGCGTTACCGGCGACCAAGAGTTGGCTGTGAAACAAATGGAAGAAGATGTTGCCAATACACGTTTGGCCGAAAAATATTCAGCGCTTATTAAAAAAGCAATTTATGTTACATCTGCAGAGGCAAAAAATAATTACCAAACACAAGGAACTAAATTAAACGTAAGTTTTGTAATGAAACGTTACGATTCGGTTGGAGATAGCGCAGTGAAAGTTAGCGATGACGATCTTAAAAAATATTACGATGAGAATAAATACAAATACGTGAACAATAAAGCGAGTCGTAAAATTGAGTACGTTTCGTTTCCTATTGCACCAAGTATTGACGACGTAGCTGCCATTGAAAAGAATGCAATGGAAGTTGCCGATGCTTTTAAAGCAAAAAAAGCTTCAGAAGATAGCGCATTCATGATGACGGAGAGCGAGAACGGACAAATTATTGTTCAAGATTTCAGTCGCAAGAATATGGTGATTCGAGATACAACCATTTATGTGGATCCAATTGGAACTGTATATGGTCCTTACAACGAAGGTACTTATTTTAAAATTTATAAATTATCAGACATCCGTACGATATCTGATAGCTGTAAAGTTCGCCACATTTTAATTGGAACTATTGATCCTCAAACACAAAAACCTACACGGGGTAAAGCTGCCGCTAAAAAAACGGCTGATAGTTTATTGACTTTGATCAAAGACAAAAAAGTAACTTTTGATACATTAGTTAAAACCATTAGCGATGATAAAGGCAGTGTTGATAAAGGTGGAGATTACGGTTGGTTCAATGAGAGCACACAATTTGTTGAACCATTTAAGAACGCAGGTTTAATGGGTGTTAAGGGAAACATTAGTGTTGTTGAAACAGCGTTTGGTTATCACATTATTGAAGTGTTAGATCTAAGTGCTACACGTCATACAAATTACCGCTTAGAGCAAATATTTAAACCAGTTGTTCCAAGTGAAGAAACCACTAAACGTATTTTTGAAGAAGCAAAACAATTTGCCGGAGAAAATAGTAGTGCCGAATTATTTGACAAAGGTATTGAAACAAAAAAATTAACAAAGCGTTTGGCCGATAATATTGACGAAAACGATATTACTATACCAGGCTTAGAAAGCGCTAAGGAATTAGTACGCTGGGTTTACTCGGCTAATAAAGGAGATGTGAATTTATTTAGTTATAACGATAAACACATGGTGGTTAAATTATCTTCTATCAAAGAGAAAGGATTTTTACCTCTAGAAGACGTGAAGGATGATGTGATGGCAGAAGCTGTTCAGCAAAAGAAAGCAGAGATGTTTATGAGCGAATTTAAAGCTAAAGCAGCTGGCTCGTCAAACATAGATGATATTGCTAAGAAATTGAATTTGGAAGCTATGACACAGGATAATTTAGCGCCTGAGTCGCACAACGTTCAGGGAATTGGACATGATGATGTTTTAGTTGGTACTGCAGCCGGAACAAAACCAGGCGCTTTATCAAAAGCAATAGCAGGTGAAGTAGGAGTATTTGTAGTAAAAGTAAATACGGTAATTCCTGGTGCCGCTACAAATGACTATAATGACCATAAAAAAATGTTAGAGCAAATGTATTCTTACCGTGCTGATACCGAATTCTACAGCGCTTTAAAAGAAAAAGCGAATATTGAGAATCACACAGGTAGATTTGAATAAAACAGAAATTCGTTAATTAGAAAGGACCTTCAGCGGGTCCTTTTTTATTTTATATTTGTTCATGATCAGATATTTGTTCATAGTAAATTTTATCGCGCTCTGTTTTTCATGCCAAAAGAATCGGCACACAAATGAGCAGTGTGATAATGCGGAACTTTGTGTTGGGAATAGAACACAGGATACCATTTTTTACGGTTGGAATACAAACCTGCTTGAAGATACTTTGCTGCCGGGTAAAAGCGCATGTTTATTAGTTGGTGAATTGGATATTGAATACAATAAAATCAGCGGAAAGAAAAAAAACGAACCTAGTTATACAATAATGATTACAACATCCCCTGCAGGAAGCTGGTTTGTTGAAATAGCAGAATGCCACAAGCGCTCTAATTTTGAATACGATCCAGGCAATACTAATTCTATAAAACTCTATGATGAATAACTGTTCTATGAGGTGGTTGCTTTGCATTGTTTTTTGAATTATCTTTAATAAAATCAAAATCATCAAAACTTAAATTTATGTCAATGAAAAAAATTGTACTTCTATTTTCAGCCGTAATTTTATTGAGTATTAACTCAAATGCACAGCTTAATTTAATGTGGGCCAAAAGTGTTGGTGGCGCTGATATTGATGAAGGCCTGAGCGTTGTTGTTGATGCTACGGGTAATGTGTATACCGTAGGAACTTTTACGGGTACTGCTGACCTTGATCCAAGTGCAAGTACATTGAATTTTACTTCGGTAGGCGATGAAGATGTATTTGTGATAAAACAAAACAGCGTTGGTGGTTTAATTTGGGCCAAGGCATTTGGCGGTTCAAATACAGATACACCTGCAGGTGTTGGTGTAGATAATTCAGGGAACGTTTATATTTCGGGAACATATGGCGGTGCTATTGACCTTGATCCGAGTGCAGCAACCTTTTCGTTCTTTACAGGATCTATTGAAGTGTTTGTTTCTAAATTAGACGCTTCCGGGAATTTTGTTTGGGGAGTATCTATGGGGAGCGGCGCTAATGATAGAGCACTTGCTATGAAGGTGGATGGCTCGGGAAATGTTTATACAACTGGTAGTTTTGAAGGGATGATGGATTTTGATCCGGGGGCAGGAACTTATAATATAACCCCGTTTGGTTCGGGTGGTACTGATGTTTTTGTAAGCAAACTAAATACGAATGGTAATTTTGCTTGGGCCATAAATTTAGGTGGTATTGGCGTTGATAGTCCAAACGGAGTAAGTGTCGATGCTTTATTTAATGTGTATGTTACAGGTACCTTTGAGGATATTGCCGATTTTGATCCTGGCGCTTCCACCTTTACACTTTCATCCATTGATCAAAAAGATGCTTTTGTTTGTAAACTGGATGGTAATGGCGCTTTTGTTTGGGCCAAGCAGTTTGGTGGTTTAAATCGTCAAAATGGGTATTCGGTTGTTACCGATGCAACAAATAATGTTTACGTAACTGGAGATTATCAAGGAAGTGTTGATTTTGATCCGGGTGCAGCAACGTTTTCACTCACATCTTCTGCCGCACTATATTCAAGTTTCGCAGTTAAGCTCAATAGCACTGGAAATTTTGTTTGGGCAAAAAACATAAGTGGCTCAAATGATGTTCTTGGCAGCAAAATATTCATAGCTCCTAATGGATTTGTATATTGGTCGGGTTATAATAAAGGAATAGCCGATCTAGATCCTGGCGCAGGCACCAACAATTCTAATTCAGTAACCGGCTTTGATACATTTTTAACTAAGCTTGATGCTTCGGGTGGATATTTGTACGCTGAGAGCTTTCCTTATGTTTGGAATTCGTTTGTAGTAAACAGCCTTTCTGAAGTTATATTAACGGGTAGGTTTCTCTTAACAACAGACTTTGACCCAACGGCAACATCTTCAACCATCACATCAGCAGGCTCAGCAGACGCGTGCATTGTAAAATTAAACATACTCACTACTTCTAGTGATGAGAGTGATCCAAAAGATGTTCAAATTGATATCTACCCAAATCCAAATACCGGAAATTTTGTTATCAATGCTCCTGAAGGCTCGGTGGTAAAAATTGTAAATACTTTAGGACAGGAGATCGCAACATATACTATTACAAACTCGGAACAAAAAACACATTTAAACGAATGTAAAAACGGAATTTACTTTTTGATGATAAGCAGTAAGGGAAAACACAGTTGCAAAAAGTTTGTTATCGCTAATTAATCTTTTCCCGGCGTCTTTAACCAATCGTTGAACGAATAACTTTTATTCTTTTCTTCGAGATGCTTTTTAATATCTGCTGCTCTTCCTTTAGGAATTGAGCTAATAAGCTTTTGAGTGTATTCACTTTTTGGATGGTTATAGATCTCATCAGCATCTCCCATCTCTTCAATTTTTCCTTGATTCATTACTACCATGCGGTCGCTCATGAATTTTACAACGCTCAGATCGTGACTAATGAAAATATAAGTGAATTTGAATTCTTTTTTTAGATCGTTCAATAAATTTAATACTTGTGCCTGAACACTTACGTCTAACGCACTCACACTCTCATCACAAATAATGAATTTTGGATTCAATGATAAAGCTCTGGCAATACAAACCCTTTGTCTTTGACCGCCGCTAAATTCATGCGGATATCGGCTGTAATATTTGTATTCTAATCCAACTTTATCTAAAAGTTCCAATACCATTTTTTTACGATCGCTTCTGTTTTTGCCAATTCCATGAACGGTCATTGGTTCCATCAAGGCATCTCCAATAGTTAAACGCGGGTTCAATGATGAATATGGATCCTGAAAAATAATTTGAATATCTTTTCTTAAAAAACGGAAATCGCTTTCCTTCATCCGTAATATTTCCTGGCGACGGTAAAATATCTGTCCCTCTTTTGCCTCGGTAAGTTTTAAAATGGTTCTTCCCAATGTAGATTTACCGCAACCACTTTCTCCAACCAATCCTAAAGTTTCTCCTTCGTAAATATCAAAACTCACATCATCAACAGCTTTTGTCCAGGTCTTCACTTTTCCAAACATTGATTTCTCTGCAGGGAACCATGTTTTTACGTTTCTAAGTTCAAGGATTTTATCGCGTTGATATAATTCTTTATGTTGAGCCTCGCGTTCTTCCTTGGTTACCATCACATTCTTAAGGGCTTCGTTAACGTCGCGCTTGATCTCTTCTATTTCTCCATCTTCATGACGGATCATAAAATCACTTACCACAGGTAAACGTTTTACGCGCATGTCTAATGGAGGACGACAAGCCAATAAACTTTTTGTGTAGGGATGTTGAGGATTACTAAATATATCTAATACATTTCCTTGCTCAACAATTTTACCTTTGTACATTACCACTACACGATCAGCCAACTCGGCAATAACTCCAAGATCGTGCGTAATGAACATAATGCCCATATGATGATCTTGCTGCAATTTTTGCATTAGATCTAGTATTGTTTTTTGTACAGTTACGTCAAGCGCGGTTGTTGGTTCATCTGCGATCAAAATATTGGGATTGCAACTCATCGCCATAGCAATCATTACCCTTTGCTTTTGCCCACCCGAAATTTGATGAGGATAACGATCCATCATTAATTCAGGAGTTGGTAATTGCACTTGGCGAAAAAGATCAAGTGTAATCAAACGCGCTTCTTTTTTCGAGATTTTTTTGTGAAGCACAATGGCTTCCATTACTTGCTCTCCGCATTTGATAACGGGATTAAGAGATGTCATCGGTTCTTGGAAGATCATGGCAATCTCATTTCCGCGATAACCACGCATTACAGTTTCCGGTGCTTTAACCAGATCAACAATTTTTCCGTTCTTATCTTTATAAAGAATTTCACCACCGGTAACTCTTCCTGGAGGATTTGGGATCAATCCCATTACCGAAAGCGAGGTAACCGATTTACCCGATCCGCTTTCTCCAACAATACCTATGGTTTCGCCTTTATGTAGCGTAAAAGAAATATCATTAACAGCCTTGATGTACTCGTCTTCAGTTTTGAATTCGGTAACCAGGTTTTTTATCTCTAAAAGGACTTCTTTCTCCATAAAAATACAACCAACGAAGTAAGCAATTATTTTCATCAATCAAAAATGCTTTAGGCGTTATTGCGTTTTTTACTGACGAATCAATTTAAAACTAATCTAAATAGCAGCTTCATTCTAAACACATTGTATCTTGCTTATAATGAGGGCTGTATAAGTTCGAATTTTAGGGCAACTTCTAAAGGACATTACTTGGTTTTGTTGGTTTTGAGTGATAGATTTGCATACCAAAGATACTCAGGTTTTTGGGAGAATTTGGTGAGGTTATTTTTGTTTGTATCAAAGAAAAATTTTCAGCATAGCCATAGCCTATGGTTAAAAATTTTAATGCGGATACAGACAAAAAGGGACCCTTAAAAATTTACAAAAACCTGAGTTTCTTTGGTACAACGCTAAAATTAAATTAATTCTATATAAATATGAGTAACGCAGGTTTTTTAAAGTCCTCTATCGGAAAAAAAGTCATTATGGGTGCAACTGGACTTTTTCTTATTACTTTTCTTATTGTTCATTGCTTTATTAACATGCTTATTTTTTTTAATGATGGCGGAGAAACATTTAATAAAGGTGCCGAATTCATGGGAACAAATTGGCTGATCCGCGCCATGGAAATTGTTTTATTTGTCGGATTAATTTTACACATGGTACAAGCACTTGTTCTTACACTCGAAAATCGTAAGGCCCGTCCTGTAGCCTATGCTAAAATAAATGGCGCCGCAAATAGCACATGGTATAGCCGCTCTATGGGATTATTAGGAACACTAATTTTAATGTTCCTTGTTATTCACTTAAGACATTTTTGGGTGGAAAGTCGTTTTACTGATCATATTGCACATAACGAATACGAAAAATTGGCAGGACAAGAAACGATGTTCCGTGAAATGATGGAGGTTTTTGAAGATCCTATTGTGGTTCTTGTTTATGTTTTGGCAATGGTTTCATTGGCATATCATTTACTTCATGGCTTTCAATCTGCCTTTCAAACCTTAGGATTAAATCACCGTAAATACACACCAATGATCAAAAAAACCGGAATTGTATTTTCAATTGTTATTTGTGTATTGTTCGCATCAATGCCAATAGCTATGCACTTCCGTTTCGTAAAATAATTTATAATTCAACTCTCGATAGCTATCGGGACATAATAATTAAATAGAATATGGCTTCATCACCAAAATTAAATGCAAACATCCCTGCCGGCCAATTAGAGTTTAAGTGGACAACTTATCGATCTACCGTGCACTTGGTTAACCCTGCTAATAAACGTAGTTTAGAAGTATTGGTTATTGGTTCTGGTTTAGCTGGCGCATCTGCAGCAGCTACACTTGCCGAAATGGGCTACAAAGTAAAAGTATTTTGCTTTCAAGATTCTCCGCGTCGTGCGCATTCAATTGCAGCGCAAGGTGGTGTTAACGCGGCAAAAAATTATCAAAATGATGGTGATAGCGTTTACCGTTTATTTTACGATACTATTAAAGGTGGAGATTATCGCGCGCGCGAAGCAAACGTGCATCGCCTAGCGGAAGTGTCAGGAAATATTATTGATCAATGCGTAGCGCAAGGTGTTCCTTTTGCACGCGAATATGGCGGAATGTTAAGTAACCGCTCGTTTGGTGGAACACAAGTACAACGTACATTTTATGCAGCAGGACAAACAGGGCAGCAATTATTATTAGGAGCTTACTCTGCATTGCAACGCCAGGTTGGTATGGGTGCGGTGAAATTATTAGCGCGTCATGAGATGTTAGACGTTGTAAATATTGATGGTAAATGCCGAGGTATTATTGCACGCGATCTTATAAGTGGAAAATTAGAAAGACATTTTGGTCACGCTGTATTATTATGCACAGGTGGATATGGAAACGTATTTTTCTTATCCACTAATGCCATGGGAAGTAATGTTACCGCTGCGTGGAAAGCGCATAAAAAAGGAGCTATGTTTGGCAATCCTTGTTATACACAAATTCATCCTACATGTATTCCTGTAAGTGGTGATCATCAATCAAAATTAACGTTGATGTCAGAATCATTACGTAACGATGGTCGTATTTGGGTTCCAAAAACCAAAGAGCATGCGCAGGCAATCGCTTCCGGTAAAATGAATCCGAATGACTTGAAAGAAGAAGATAGAGATTATTATTTGGAAAGAAGATATCCTGCGTTTGGAAATTTAGTTCCGCGCGACGTTGCTTCTCGTGCTGCAAAAGAAAGATGCGATGCGGGTTTTGGTGTAAATGCAACAGGTCAAGCGGTGTATTTGGATTTTGCATTCAACATGAAATACAAATACGGTAAAACAGAGGCCACAAAAAAAGGCATCGAAAATCCTACCGAAGAGCAAATGACAGAATTTGGACAAGCAGTTATAAAGGAAAAATATGGTAATCTATTTGATATGTACGAACAAATTACCGGAGTTAATCCTTACAAAAATCCAATGATGATTTACCCCGCAGTTCACTATACCATGGGCGGTTTATGGGTTGATTATCATTTGATGACAACCGTTCCGGGATTATACGCTTTAGGAGAGGCAAATTTCTCTGATCATGGCGCTAATCGTTTAGGAGCTTCGGCATTGATGCAAGGTTTAGCAGATGGTTATTTTGTAATTCCTTACACCATCGGAGAGTATTTATCTGAGGAAATTCGTACAAAAGCAATTTCAACTGATAGCGAGGAATTTGTAAAAGCCGAGCAAGACGTAAGTGAGCGCCTGAACAAACTCCTGAATATTAAAGGAACAAAATCAGTTGATTATTTCCACAAACGTTTAGGAAAAGTAATTTGGGATAAATGCGGAATGGCACGTAATGCCGAAGGTTTAAAATGGGCCATTGAAGAGATCAAAAAAATCCGTTCAGAATTTTGGTCAGACGTTCGCGTACCGGGTGCTTTGAATGAATTTAATCCAGAACTGGAAAAAGCAGGACGCGTTGCTGATTTTATTGAGCTTGGAGAATTGATGTGTATGGATGCTTTACATCGTAACGAAAGTTGTGGTGGTCACTTCCGCGAAGAATATCAAACCGAAGAAGGTGAAGCAAAACGCGACGATGATAATTTTGCTTACGTGGCAGCTTGGGAGTATAAAGGCGAAAGCAACTTTGAATTGCACAAGGAAGAATTAAAATACGAGAATATTAAAATTGCTCAACGTAGTTATAAATAATTAAAAAAGAAATTATGGGCGGTACCAACGAAAAAACTATAAACGTCACTGTAAAAGTGTGGCGCCAACGAAATCAAAACGAAAAAGGGACTTTTGAAACGCATGAAATGAAAGGTGTTTCAACCGACATGTCGTTTTTGGAAATGTTCGACGTTTTGAACGAACGTTTAATTACCGAAGGAAAAGATCCTGTGGCATTTGACCACGATTGTCGCGAAGGAATTTGCGGAATGTGTAGTATGTACATTAATGGCCGTCCACACGGACCAAAAAATGCGGTAACGACATGTCAATTGCACATGCGTAGTTTTAACGATGGTGATACAATTGTTGTAGAACCTTGGAGAAGCGGCGCATTTCCTGTAGTGAAAGATCTTGTTGTTGATCGTGCGGCATTTGATCGCATCATTGCATCAGGTGGTTTTGTATCGGTAAATACCGGTAATGCAAAAGACGCTAACAATATTTTAATTCCAAAGCCTCAAGCAGATGAAGCATTTAACGCGGCAGCTTGTATTGGTTGCGGTGCTTGCGTAGCCGCTTGTAAAAACGGAAGTGCCATGTTGTTTGTTTCCGCAAAAGTTTCACAACTGGCATTGTTACCACAAGGTAAAGTGGAAGCGGAGAAACGTGTATTAGACATGGTTCATCAAATGGATATTGAAGGCTTTGGTAACTGTACAAATACAGGAGCTTGTGAAGCCGAATGCCCTAAGGGTATTTCGCTTGAAAACATTGCCCGCATGAACAGGGAATATGTTTTTGCTAGTGCTAATGAAAAGAAATAGATTAACCTGAAATATTTAGAAAAGCCATCCAATAGGATGGCTTTTTTAGTTTTTAGACAAGGCCTCTAATGTTAAATTTGCTCAAAAGCTTTATTTTGTTGATTCTCTTGTGAGAATGTTAGATAAACAAAGCATAAATTTTATATTTTCGTACATCAAATTAATTTTATGAAAAAACTTTTATTAATTCTTGCTATCAATTTCGTTTACCTTTCTATTAATGCGCAAACAGAAATGAATTCTGTTTGGATGAAAGGATTTGGCGATTCGGGTAACGAACATGTAAGTGCTAGTGCAGTTGATGCAACAGGAAATATTTATATTGTTGGACAAATACAGTATTCTTTAGATATTGATCCGGGGCCACCTACGCTTACCGTTGATGTGAATAATGCACAATGTTATTTTTCTAAATTCTCACCAACAGGTTCATTGATTTGGTCAAGAAATTTTGATGGTGAAGGAGCCACTGAATCAAATGGAGTTGGCATTGCGGTTAATAGTTCGGGAGATGTATATGTAACTGGTTCTTTTAAGAATGGAATCGCTGATTTTAATTTGGCATCTCCTGGTACCAATACAATTGCATCGGCAGATAACGATATGTTTATTGTAAAATATTCATCTGCCGGGGCGTTCACTTGGGTTAAAACAATTGGAACCGCTTCTGCAAACATTAGACCACAATACGTAAAAGTAGATGGAGCAGGGGATATTGTTATAATTGGAAATTTTAATAATGTTGTAGCCTCAACAGTTGATTTTAATCCGACTGGACCTTCGTTCACTTTAGCAACTAATAGCGGACCTGATGATGCATTTATGGCGAAGTACAATTCAAGTGGTGTTTTACAATGGGCTTTTAATGTTGGGTCACCTTTTGGAGATATGTTTTTAGGAATGGATATAGACGCGGCAAATAACATTTATGTAGGAGGTACTTTTCAATCAACAATTGATGTGGATCCATCTTCTTCTACCACATACACAATTGCTTCAAATGGAATTGAGAATATGTTCATTGGTAAGTACAACTCAACAGGTGGTTTTGTTTGGGGGCATGCAACCGGAGGTACTGCAGGTGATGGCGGTTATAGATTAAAACTCGACAATAATGGTAGTCTGCTAGTTTCAGGTTATATGACTAGCCCCTCTTTAGATGCCGATCCGAGCACGCCAACGGTAACACTTACTAAAGTAGGAGTTGGTCCGATGGATATTTTTATAGGAAAGTATAATACCACCAGCGGTAATTTAATATGGGCAAAGAACACCGGTGGGTCAGCCCAGTTGAATCCTTACGCCATGACCTCAGATGCTCAAGGAAATATTTATTTAGGTGGAGGATTTAGCGGAACTATAGATCTAGATCTTACAGCAGCAGTAAATAACTTTACAGCTATTACAATTGGAGGTACAGATGTATATATGGCAAAGTATGATCCGAGTGGAAATTTTGTAGTGGCCAATAATTTTGGTGGTGGTTCAGGCCCCGGAAGTAGTGCTAATTTTATGCAAATAGCAAGTAACAATGACATTATATTATCCGGCTATTATTCGGGTATTGTAGATTTTGATCCATCAAACGCAAGCAATACCTTGCCTTATGTCGCTGGAGGTGATGCTTTCGTAAATAGATATTCGCAGTGTGTTAGTCCTGATACTCCAACTTTAGCTGCAAGTTCACTAACCATGTGTGCTAATGGTGTTGCAACTTTATCTGTTGTTGCCGGGAATTTAAATTCAGCAACTAATTGGGTGTGGACAAGCATTGCTTGCGGTTCATCTACCATGAGTGTTGGTGCAACAGCAACAGTATCGCCATTATTTTTAACATCGTATTTTGTAAGAGGTGAGGGCGGATGTCCAACACCAACAGGCGCTTGTGCAAGTGCGTCAGTATCTGTAGCTCCACTAAAAGGAATCACAGGAACTGTAACAACGGGTGCTGCAATTCCGGTTCCGGGATTGGTACAGTTGTTTCGCTACGAAGGCCCACTTACTAAATGGGATTCTGTAACGTATCAAAATGTTAATGCTTCCGGGATCTATTCATTCAATGCCGTAAATTCCGCAAGTTATATTATAATGGCTATTCCAACGGCAACAGATGTAGTAAAAACGTATGCGCCTAATAATGCAACATGGAAGAACGCTGCAGTTTTTTGGCATGGTTGCAACGTTGATTATAATATCAACATTAATGTTGTTCCTATTCTTACTTTAACGCCTGGCCCGGGAGTTTTGGCCGGTAAAATTATTGAAGGGCAAGGGTATGGAAATAAAGGAACAGTATCGCCAGGAAATCCAATTGGAGGTTTAACTATTAAAGGCGGCAAAAATCCTGGTGGAAATATTGTGGCGCAAGCGCGAACAAACTCTGCCGGAGAATTTACAATTTCGGGATTACCGGTTTCCTTAGCGGGTGAAAGCTATTTTTTGTTTGTAGACATTCCTGGAGTTGATACAGCAGGCACACATCACAAGGCCATCACAACAAGCACTACTATGTATACGGATCTTGATTTTTTGGTAGACTCTGATTATGTAAGACCTATAGATTACACAGCCATCAAAGAATTGAATTTGGATGGAGAAATGGTAAAGGTTTATCCTAATCCTGCAAAAGACCTAGTGTATATTAAACTAGATGCAAAAAGCGAATCAAACATTACACTTGAATTATATGATATGTTTGGTAAGAAAATAATTAGCGAGAATTATAAGGCTGTTCAAAGCGAATTTAAAACGGGTATTGATGTGGCTAAGTTGAACCGAGGAATTTATTTTATAAAGATAAAATTAAATACAGGCGAGGCAAGGATCAAGCTCGTTCTTACAGAGTAAAGTTAAACTCTAATACCAATCACTAGAACGTCATCAATCTGTTCTAAAGAATGTTTCCAATCCCTAAAGGCGTTGGAAACATTTTTTTTCTGAACATCCATAGGCTGCTCTATGTTCTCTAATAACAGTTTTTGCATATTGGCTAGCATAAATTTCTTGCCTCTTGGTCCGCCAAACTGATCGGCAAAACCATCACTAAAAATAAAAACAGTATCTCCTTTTTTAACTTCAACACTGTGATCAATGTATTCGCGATTTCCTTCTAATTCCAAACCACCAATGGGGAATTTATTAGGCTTAATGATCTCCAATTGATTTCCATTGTCTTTTCTAAAAATCCAAAGCGGACGATTGGCCCCTGAGTATTTTAGTTTATTGGTTTTTTTATCAATAGCGCATAGTGCAATGTCCATTCCGTCTCTACGTTCGCTTTCATGGTGATTTTGATTAAGCGCTATCTTAACACCTTTGTGTAACTCTAAAAGTATTTTACCCGGTTCGGTAATGTTGCGTTGATTAATTATTTCGTTCAGTAGATTATTTCCTACAATACTCATAAAAGCACCCGGCACACCATGTCCTGTACAGTCGGCTGCTGCAATGAATTGAATATTGTTATGATCGGAGTGCCAGAAAAAATCTCCACTCACAATATCTTTTGGTTGATACAAAATAAAACAATTCTTTAAAGCGGTTTCGGTTTCTTTTAAGGAAGGTAATAGTGCTTCTTGAATATTCTTAGCATACTTTATACTGTCGGTGATCTCAACATTCTTATTTTGGATCTCCTCTTTTTGTTTTACAACTTCTTTTGTTCTCTCCTCTACTTGTTTTTCGAGTTTTTGTTTGTCGGCAATAAGTTTTTTCGTTTTGATAGTATTATAAGCAAAAACCCCACCAACACAACTTATAATACAAATGGTATAAAACCACCAAGTTTGATACCAAGGTGGCAATATCACAAAACTATAGGTTGAAGGCTGCTTGTTCCATAAACCATCATTGTTCATGGCACTTACCATGAAGGTATACGATCCTGGCGGAAGTGATGGATAAGTTACTTCTGTTTTAGAGATCTCCGGAGTCCATGAATTGTCCAAACCCTCGAGTTTATATTTGTACACTACTTTTTCGGGCGCAATTAAACTAATACCAATATACTTAAATGTGATATTGTTCTTAGAGGATGGTAGTACAAGCTCCTTGGGTAAATAATTAATGCTATCGATCCCTTTTGCATGATCCAATATATTTTCTTGCCCAAAAAATAATTTAACATCAGTAATGTTTAAAAGAGGCTCCTTGGTATTAACAGGATCAATGTTTGGATCATAGATCTCAAGGCCTCCAACTGTTCCAATTAAAATGCGACTATCCTTTGCAATATAACCTGCATTGGAATTTGACTCTAAACTTAATAAACCATCATCTTTGCCAAAGTGTTTGATCTTTGCTTCATTATGATAAAATGCTTTAATATCTATTACATCTATTCCGTTATTTGAACCAATGTATAAATGATCTTCACTGTCAATTTGTAAAAAATTAATGAAGCCGCTGGTATATCCTTGCTTTTTGGATATGCGCGTAAATACACTGTAATTATAAAGGTACAATCCATCAGAAGTACCTAGCCAAATATTTTTTCGTGAATCAATTACGGCGCAAGATACCCGAGCGCTGATGAATTTGTTCTTGTCATTATACTGCACAACTTTAGAGCCATCATATTCAACAACACCATTTTCGGTGCCAATAAGTATGCGACCAAATTTATCTTCTGAAACAAACAAGATCAAAACATGAATGCCTTTTCCTCCAATAGAATTTACTTTTGTCTCTTCGGTTACAACACCATCTTTTAAAGTAAATACACCGTTATTGGTTCCTATCCAAATTTTGTTCTTTGAATCAAGATAGAGCGAGCTAATGTAACCGTCTTTGATTAGAGGATCGCTGAGTGTGAGAAATTTCCCGTTCTCGAAGTGATATAAACCTTCATCGGTTCCAAAATACATGGTGCCATCATCCATCGGCAAAATGGCATTTATGTTATTATCTATTAAGCCGGCCGAATTCTTTTCGCCCCTTTGATAACTTGTAATGGCCCCATTATTTATTTTGGCCAAGCCGTGACTATTTAAAGCCAGCCATATATTGCCATTTTTGTCTTCGGAAACAGTATTGATGTAATTTTCTGAAAGACCATTTAGTTTGGTATAATAAATAAATTTATTGGAGAAAAATTTATAAACGCCCGAGCCATTGGAGCCTATCCAAATATTCTTCTCTCGATCTTGCAGCAAAGCAAGAATAGGATTACTTGTAAGGCCATTGCCTGAATTATAATAGCCTTTCTTTTTCTTACTGGTAAAATTATAAGAGAAAATACCTTCTGCGAACGTAGAAAAATAAAATTCATCTTCACCTGTTTTAATAATGCTGCTAAATGAGATATTTCCTTGGGCAGGTATTTCGTTTACCTGTCGAACTTTCATGTTCTTGTCTACAATATTCAATCCTGTTTGTGTACCAACCAATACTTCTCCATTTGAGCGTTGTTCAAATGAGAAAATGAAATCATGAGATAAACCATTGGCGCTTGTAAGATGTGTAAATGTTTCGTTCTTGCGATCGTAATATATCAAACCATTTTGCATGGTACCAAACCAAATGTTGTCATTAGCATCGATGAACATGGAATATACGGCGCTGTTATTAAGCATTTCATTATTGGTAAATGCTGTTATTTTATTATTTGCTAAAACAAAAACACCTTTTTGTGTTCCTATCCAGGTTTTGTTCTTATCGTTCAGTAGCTTAAACACCCAGCTACTAGAAAGTCCGTTCTTTTCATTATAATTCGTGAAACTCAAATTTTTGTAAACGCTAATACCTTTGCTGGTTCCAAAAAGCATTTCATGATTCGGCGTCTCTGCGATCGAGAAAACAACATCATTTATTAAGCCATCATTGGCTGATAACTGATAAAATTTATTTCCATCAAATTTTCCAACGCCACCACTGTTAGTTCCAAACCAAACATACCCTTTACTATCCTGAAAAATAGAAAGCACTTGTGATTGCGGCAAGCCATGTTCGGTATTGTAATTTTTAAAATTATAGGTTTGAGCGAAGGAATGGAATATGCTAAGAGCACAACAGATGAATAGATATGTTTTGAGTTTGATCAATTGGAATTCAAATATAGAAATAAAAGGCCTTACGAGTTTTTTCAAAGGAAAAATGAAGTAAATTACCAAAAACAGGCATTAATAAATTTCTTCAGCGCTTTATTCACCACAAGAGGACTTTCCAAAAACCCCATATGCCCATCATGTTCTAAAAGCAATACATGTTTATCACGAATGGTTTCCGACTGAGCTAATAAACTTTCGAACGGTAAAATATTATCATGTTCGCCAATGATCATCATTGCCGGATAACCTACCATTCCTAAAATGATATCACGATTCGGCCTGTCTTTCATTCCTTCTAAAGCAGCAACAGCACCTTGCTTGGAAGTACTTAATGCGATCTTTGTAGCGAATGAAACTTCGTCTTTTAAATACTTTAAGTTTTTTGTGGCAAATAAATTCTTAATAGTGTCTTTGGTATAAACACGTTTATTGGCCTTAACTAATTTAATAGCACGCGTCCTATCTTTCTTTTTTTCTTCCAAATCGGGCAAGGCGGTTGAGTGGCATAAACAAAGGCCGCACAAATTTTCGGGATATAATTCGGCAAACGCTAGCGCAGCATAACCTCCCATACTATGACCAACGATCACATATTTTTTTAAGCGCAAGCTATCCATTACTTTTTTCACACATTTGGCCATTAATTCCATGCTATGTACATAGCCAAAACAAGCGGTTTGCCCGTGCCCGGGAAGATCAATAGTAATAACCCTAAAAGTTTTCGCTAATTCAGGTATGTTTTTCTCCCAAAGTTCTTTTGAGCCTAAATAACCGTGTAATAATACCACAACTCGGCCCTTACCCTGGTCGGAAAAGGAAACAGTGCCATTTTTAAATGCGGTGGTTTTGATCATTTTATTCTTCGCTCATTTTTAAGATCTCATTAAACTCATCTTCGGTAACGGCGCCAACCGAAAGCCTTGACAGGCGTAGCAATTGCATAGTTTTAAGATTGGCATTTTTTTTAATATCTTGCAGTGAAACGGTTTTTTTTAAGGCTTTAAATGGGCTAATATCCACGGCTAGCCAAGCCACTTCATCGGTGCTGGGGTCTTGATAATGCTCTTTTACAAGTTTGGCTATCCCAACAATGTTCAAACCCTCGTTGCTGTGATAAAATAAAAGCAGGTCGCCCTTTTTCATCGACCTTAAATTGTTGCGAGCGGCGTAATTTCTAACGCCATCCCAGGTTGTAACCTTGTCTTTTACAAACTGTTCCCAGCTATACTTAAAGGGTTCTGATTTTATAAGCCAATAGTTCATATTTTTGAGGTTTTACAAGGATTTTAAGCCAAAGATAGAAATAAGCGCAAAACTAAATTTCTTTAAGAATCCAATGTTTAAAATAAGCTTAAAACTCCCGTAAAAATGATAAAAATCGCTTCTAAATATTGTGGATTTCATCAAAATATGCCTACATTTGTGGCCGAAAAATAAAACGAATTAGGAGTTTTTTTGTACAAATGAGTAATAGAACTTTAATAACCAGGAACTTAAGATTGATCTTTTCAGCCCTATTGTTCCTTTTTTTAACTAGTCCAATTTTAGCGTTAGAACCTACCGATCCTGAGCATGATTCAACGCACCTATCAGCCGAACATCATGCAGTAACTCCTGCGCACGATGGCGAAGAAAAAGTGGATATTACCGAAGTTGCATTCGAACATATTTTAGATGCTCACTCTTGGCATTTATGGGGCGATCATCACAACGCTGTTTCTTTTCCTCTACCTGTAATTTTAAAAACAGATGCAGGTGTTGTTACGTTCATGTCTTCAAAATTTCATCATGATGTTCACGGTACGGAAGTGGTTGAGGTAAAAGGCCAACGATTTGTGAACTATAAAGAAGGAATTTACTATGCATCTGAAACTGCAAATGAGCACGGGCAATATGTAACCTTTACTGAAGATGGAAAAGAGGTAGCAAACAAAGCGCCATTAGATTTTTCTATAACAAAGAACGTGACCCAATTATTTTTAACCGCATTTATTTTGATCTTCATGTTTGTATCAATGGCAAACGCTTACAAAAAAACAGGCGTTACTTCTGCTCCAAAAGGCAAGCAATCATTTTTAGAGCCCATGGTTATTTTTGTGCGCGATGATATTGCTAAAGAAAACATTGGTGGTGGAAAACATCATAAATTTGTACCATACCTTTTAACTGTATTCTTCCTTATTTTAATTAATAATGTATTAGGATTGATTCCGGTGAGTGCGAACTTAACAGGAAATATCGCCTTTACTTTAGTGTTATCAGTAGTTACTTTAATTGTAACAAATATCAATGCATCAGGCACGTATTGGAAACACATTTTTGCTCCAAAACCAGCTGCCTTATGGATCATATTAATGCCAATTGAATTAGTTGGCGTATTTAGTAAGCCTTTTGCTTTAATGATACGTTTGTTCGCCAACATAGCAGGCGGTCACATTGTGGTTATCTCTTTAGTTGGTTTGATATTCATATTCAAAAGCTATTACATTGCACCGGTTTCAATTGCCTTTACTTTATTTATTGATATACTAGAATGTTTGGTTGCTTTATTGCAAGCGTACATTTTTACAATGTTAACTGCGCTCTTTATTGGTTCTGCTATGGAAGATCATAGTCATGATGAAGCGCATGGTGAAGCGGCAGCGCATTAATTAAGAAATTTTAGTACAAACAAATAAAAACCAAACAAAATGACAGGTAGTATCGCAGCAGTAGGTGCAGGTTTAGCGGCAATAGGCGCAGGAATCGGTATCGGACAAATTGGTGGACACGCAATGGATGCCATTGCACGTCAACCGGAACACACAGCCAAGATCCAAACAGTGATGTTGATTGCAGCAGCCCTTGTAGAAGGTGTTGCTCTTTTCGCAGTAGTTGTTTCTATCATGAGCAAGTAAGTTCAAAAATTACCGGGGTTATAACGGTTGGTTATAACCTCGGTTAACTTATAAAGTACTTAAACACAGATATAAAAAAGAAACACAATGAATCAACTTTTTATTTTGGCAGGATTGTTAGAACCGGGGATCGGATTGATCTTCTGGACCTCTCTTACTTTCCTTTTATTAGTGTTATTGCTAGGTAAATTTGCCTGGAAACCTATTTTAAATGCTATCAAATCTCGCGAAGAAGGAATTGAAAAAGCATTAGGTGCTGCAGAACGTGCATTGAATGATATGCGCGAACTAAAATCCAACAACGAAAAAATGTTGGCCGAAGCGCGTAACGAGCGTGATGCCTTGATGAAAGAAGCACGCGAAGTTAAAGAAAGCATTATTTCGGAAGCTAAAACAAAAGCGCAAAAAGATGCAGATCGTATTATGTCTTCTGCTCGTGAACAGATCATTAACGAGAAAAATGCTGCTGTTTCCGAACTTAAAAACCAAGTTGCTTCATTATCTATAGAAATTGCCGAGAAAATTTTACGCAGCGAGCTTTCTACAGATGAGAAACAAAAAGCGCTTGTAAATAATTTAATGAAAGACGTTAACCTGAACTAAGAATGATTGTTGCCACAAGATACGCTAAATCACTATTGGATCTTTCGCTTGAAAAAAAGCAGTTAGATGAAACAAGAAATGATATGAAGGTTATTAAAACTGTTTGCGACCAAAACCGCGATCTTGTTACTCTTTTAAATAGCCCTGTTGTAAAAACCGACAAGAAGATCGAGATCTTGACAGCAGTTTTCGGAAAGCATATTTCTAAATTATCGCTGTCGTTCTTAACTCTTTTGGCAAACAAACGTCGCGAAGGATTTGTTCCACAGATCGCCGCCTCTTTTGACGAATTATATAAGAATAAAATGAATATCACCACCGCTGTGATCAAAACAGCAATTGGCCTGGATGATAAATTAAAAAAACGTGTACTCGAGATCGTTAAGCAAACTGCCGGAAAGGGTGAGATTGAATTGATCGAAAAAGTTGACCCTTCTATTATTGGTGGGTTTGTTCTTTCGATAAGCGATAAGCAATTAGATGAAAGTGTAAAACATAAACTGGCCGCACTCAAAAAGAATTTATTGGACAGTAAGTATATAAGTGTTAATTAAGAACCAAAAATAAAATGGCTGAAATTAAACCGGCAGAAGTATCTGCAATTTTAAGACAACAATTAAGCGGCTTTAAAAGCGAAGCTGAATTGGAAGAGGTAGGAACCGTATTACAAGTGGGTGATGGTATCGCTCGTATCTATGGATTATCAAAAGTTCAATCAGGTGAGTTGATCGAATTTGAAACGGGCTTGCAAGCTATCGTTTTAAATCTTGAAGAAGATAATATTGGTGCTGTATTATTAGGACCTAGCGTTGGTATCAACGAAGGAAGCCCTGTAAAACGTACTGGTAAAATTGCCTCTTTAAAAGTTGGTGAAGGAATGTTAGGCCGCGTGGTTGATACATTAGGAAATCCAATTGATGGAAAAGGCCCTATTAAAGGAGAAACTTACGAAATGCCAATTGAGCGTAAAGCTCCTGGTGTAATTTACCGTCAGCCGGTAAATGAGCCATTGCAAACTGGTATCAAAGCTATCGATGCCATGATTCCTATTGGTCGCGGTCAACGTGAGCTTGTAATTGGTGATCGTCAAACCGGAAAAACCGCGGTTTGTATTGATACCATCATTAACCAAAAAGAATTTTTCGAAGCAGGTAAACCTGTATTTTGTATATATGTAGCTATTGGTCAAAAAGCATCAACTGTTGCAAACGTTGTTCGTGTATTAGAAGAGAATGGAGCAATGGCTTATACAGTTATTGTTGCTGCTTCTGCTGCTGATCCTGCTCCGTTACAGTTTTACGCACCATTTGCTGGCGCTGCTATTGGCGAATTTTTCCGCGATACCGGTCGTCCTGCTTTGATCGTATATGATGATCTTTCAAAACAAGCGGTAGCTTATCGTGAAGTGTCTTTATTATTACGTCGCCCACCGGGACGTGAAGCATATCCTGGTGACGTATTTTATTTGCACAGTAGATTGTTAGAGCGTGCTGCAAAAGTTAATGGTAACGATGAGATCGCTAAGAACATGAATGATCTTCCTGAATCTATAAAACATTTAGTAAAAGGTGGTGGATCATTAACTGCTTTACCAATTATTGAAACACAAGCTGGTGACGTATCTGCATACATTCCAACCAACGTAATTTCAATTACCGATGGACAGATCTTCCTTGAGTCGAATTTATTTAACTCAGGTGTTCGCCCTGCTATCAACGTAGGTATTTCGGTATCACGTGTGGGTGGTAATGCTCAAATTAAATCAATGAAAAAAGTTGCCGGCACTTTAAAATTAGATCAAGCTCAATACCGCGAGTTAGAGGCGTTCTCTAAATTCGGTTCTGACTTAGACGCTGCAACAAAATCTATCCTTGATAAAGGTTCACGTAACGTAGAAATTTTGAAGCAAGCACAGTTCTCGCCATTACGTGTTGAGCAACAAATCGCTATTATTTACTTAGGAACTAAGAACTATTTAAAACAAGTTCCGGTAAATAAAGTAAGAGAATTTGAGAAAGAATTCTTGGATGCTATGGAGCGCAAATACAAATCAACATTAGACGCATTAAAAGCTGGTCAGCACACAAACGAGATAACGGATGCTCTTGAAGCGTGTGCTAAAGATCTGTTAGGGAAATATTAATTTGAGAATTAGCTAATTGTCTCATCCGCTAATCAACTAATTGAATAAAGATGCCAAATTTAAAAGAGGTTCGAAATAGAATAGTATCAGTTGGTTCAACCATGCAGATCACAAGTGCCATGAAAATGGTGAGTGCTGCTAAATTGAAGCGCGCACAAGATTCCGTTGTTCAAATGCGTCCTTATGCTAATAAACTAAAAGAAATTCTTGAGAGTGTTAGTGCGAGTGTAGATGCCAGCGAAAATAAATTTACTAGAAAAGCAGCTGTAAAAAGCGTGTTGATTGTTCCGATCTCTTCTAACCGTGGTTTGGCCGGTGCATTTAACTCAAGTATCATTAAAAAAACGTGGGCAATCATTAACGAACTAAAGGATATGAGTATTACGGTTGTGCCTGTAGGTAAAAAAGCTTACGATGCATTTCATAGAACTCAATACAATATTCACGGTAACGATCTTCCTGATCACGGAAATGACCTTTTTAATAAATTGACGTTTGAAAACGTAACACCGTTTGCGGATATCATTATTAACGCTTACACATCAAAGCAATTTGATAAAGTGATAATTGTTTACAATCAATTTAAAAATGCAGCGGTTCAAGTACCAACCGAAGAACAATTATTGCCAATAGAAGCTTCTAAAAAAGAAATGACTACAAAAAAAGCAGATTACGATTTTGAACCGGGAACGGAGTATATCATTAATGAATTGATTCCTCGTTCAATTAGAACACAATTTTATAAAGCATTATTAGATTCGTTTGCAAGTGAGCACGGTGCGCGTATGACTGCAATGCATAAAGCAACAGATAACGCAACGGCTATGCAAAAAGAATTAAAAATTACGTATAATAAAGCCCGCCAGGCTTCTATCACCAAGGAGATCCTCGAGATCGTTTCGGGTGCAGAGGCACTTAACTGATAAAAAATAATTGTATAATCCTGTAAGATTATGCGAATGCTGTTGAAATTCCTTTTTGGAATTCTGGCTTAACCTCCCAACAACATTTCATAGTCTTACATTAAAACAGAAAGAGAGACAGAAATGAAGTTATCCATGTTTAAATTTAACCTGCCAAAAGAACTATTGGCAGAATACCCTGCAAAGAGCCGCGAAGACTCACGTTTAATGGTAGTTGAACGCGCTACGGGAAAGATCCTTCACAAGAAATTCAAAGATATTTTAGGTTATTTTGATGAAGGTGATGTGATGATGTTGAACGACACCAAAGTATTTCCTGCCCGTATGTACGGTAATAAGGAAAAAACCGGCGCAAAGATCGAGGTATTCTTGCTTCGCGAATTAAATACCGAAAGTCGTTTATGGGATGTGTTAGTTGATCCGGCTCGTAAGATCCGTATTGGTAATAAATTATACTTTGGCGAAAATAACGATGCGCTAGTTGCTGAGGTAATTGACAACACAACATCACGCGGACGTACCTTACGTTTTTTATATGATGGCAGTTATGAAGAGTTTCGTAAGATCCTTTACGACCTTGGAGAAACACCATTACCAAAATATATTAAACGTAAAGCTGAAGAGTCGGATATTGATCGTTACCAAACCGTATATGCAAAAAACGAAGGTGCGGTGGCAGCACCAACAGCCGGGTTGCACTTTAGCCGCGAATTATTAAAAAAATTGGAGATTAAGGGCGTACAATTTGCACCATTAACGTTGCATATTGGTTTAGGAACTTTTCGCACAGTGGAAGTAGAAGATCTGACCAAACATAAAATGGAAAGCGAAGAAGTATTGATAGGTAGCGATACTTGCAAAATGGTTAATTCTGCAAAAGAGAAAAAGAAAAAAGTATGTGCCGTTGGAACTACAGTGATGCGCGCGGTTGAATCTTCGGTTTCTACAACAGGGCAATTAAATCCTTATGTTGGTTGGACAAATAAATTCATTTTCCCTCCATACGATTTTAATGTAGCTAATTGTATGATCACAAATTTCCATATGCCGGAAAGTACTTTACTAATGATGGTAAGTGCTTTTGGTGGATACGATCTTATAATGAAAGCTTACAAAGAAGCGATCAAAGAAAAATACCGTTTTTATAGTTACGGTGATGCAATGTTGATTATTTAAGGAGTTAGATAATAGTATAAGAATAAAAAGCCTCGGGAATACCGGGGCTTTTTTAGTTGATGATGTAAGAATAAGAGTAGAGAAGTAGTATAACAATAAAGGAGATAGTATAGGATCGCTTATTCTTAGTTCTTATACTATCTCCTTATACTTTTTAATTAATCCCAAACAAAGCGAAACAAAGGCACTTTATCCGACTCTTCTTTTTCTTCTTTAACGTGTTTAATAAGCTTTGCAAGTTTATGCTCTTCCTTTACACCTTTTTGTTTAAAGATACGGAAGCAAAGTCCAAATTCTAAGCCTCCACAAATTACATTGGTATAATAGCCCGAATTATTTTTTTGATCGGAAACAGAACTTGGTTTTATTTTTGCTTTTACCAAACCATTTGATCCATAGGCCATAGCCATTAAACCAAAACGTTTGGTGAAATAGAATCTTGAGCGCACACCGCTGCGTACAACAACACCTCTGCCTTTGTAGCTGAATAAATTACTCGGATTACAAGTCCACTCATTGTTCGAATAACACTCGCCTATCACTTTAAAATATCCAAGGCTTGTAAACACCGATACATCCAGGCGCTTTGTTTTATAAGGGTGATAAGAAATATCTGCCGTTAAGTATTTAGTGCTTGTCCACATCATCTCACTTCCGTGGGCAACACCGGCATTATAAAATTTATTAGCATTAATATTATAATTTTCGCCGCCTTTGCTAAAGCCTATCCCTATTTTATCGGTTAAGCCATATTCCATTATCAAGGGATCGATTATGCCCGGTGCTATGTCGCTGTGAACTTTTTTTCCTTCGTTGGAATACGTTGTAAATAAGGCTCTGCTGGGGCCACCAGTAATGCTGGTTACCAAACATCCTTTATAAAATGCTTTTGGACTTTGATCTTGCGCACTCCCTAAGAACACTGTAAAAAGAAGCGCAAATAGACTGATATTTTTCATGGCTGATAAGGTTAGTTGCAATGTTCACGGAAGTTAAACAATTTTATTGTACTGGATCTAACAGAACGTTAATTATTATATACGCAAATTGAAGATCAAATATGACCATAAAGATCAGCGTTATCTGTGTTCTATTTAGTGATCTTAATCCCCAGCTCCTTCAATTGCTCTTCGCTAATCTCACTTGGGCTATCGATCATCATATCTTTACCCGAATTATTTTTAGGGAAAGCAATAAAATCGCGAATCCCATCCGCTCCGCCAAACAAGCTGCATAAACGGTCAAATCCAAAGGCTAATCCACCATGTGGCGGGGCACCAAATTCAAAGGCATTCATTAAAAAACCAAATTGCTTTTGTGCTTCTTCTTTGGTAAAGCCTAATACTTCAAACATGGTTGCCTGAAGATCTTTATTGTGTATTCGAATACTTCCTCCACCAATTTCTACGCCATTAATTACCATATCGTAAGCATTAGCACGAACATTTCCGGGATCTGATTTTAACTTAGAAATATCTTCCAGTTTTGGTGATGTAAATGGATGGTGTTTCGCAACCCACCGGCCTCTTAGTGATTCCGGTAAATTTGGATCGCCTTCGTTCCATTCTAATAAAGGAAAATCAATTACCCATAAGCAAGAAAATTTATTTTTATCTCTTAAGCCTAAACGGTTTCCCATTTCTAAACGTAATTCCGATAAAGCCTTGCGGGTTTTATCTTCAGCGCCTGCTAATACTAACATTAAATCGCCGGGTTGTGCGTTAAATGCAGTAGCCCACTTTTTAAGTTCTTCTTCGTTGTAAAATTTATCTACGCTCGATTTTAATGTTCCGTCGGAATTGAAACGAGCGTAAACTAATCCTGTAGCGCCAATTTGCGGACGCTTTACATACTCCGTTAATTCATCTAATTGCTTGCGTGTATATTGGGCAGCACCTTTGGCGCAAATACCAACCACTAATTCAGCGTCGTGAAAAGCTTTAAAAGCCTCACCCCCGGCCCCTCTCCAAAGGAGAGGAGAGCCTGGGTCGGAAGTTTTAAGTTCCACAAACTTCATTTCAAAGCGCACATCCGGTTTATCGTTACCATAATTTTTCATGGCATCGACATAGGTCATGTGTGGTATTGTAGGGATATCAATATTTTTTACCGATTTAAACAAATATTTTACCAATCCTTCAAACGTGTTTAAAATATCTTCCTGATCTACAAAACTCATTTCACAATCTATTTGCGTGAACTCAGGTTGTCTATCTGCACGAAGATCTTCATCTCTAAAACATTTTACTATTTGGTAGTAGCGATCAAAACCAGCTACCATTAGTAGTTGTTTAAACGTTTGCGGGCTTTGCGGCAAGGCGTAAAACTGACCTTCATTCATTCTGCTTGGCACAACAAAATCACGTGCTCCTTCGGGTGTAGATTTAATAAGCACGGGCGTTTCTACTTCTAAAAAATGTTGTTTGTCTAAATAGTTACGTGTTTCAATTGCTAAACGATGACGCAACTCTAAGTTCTTACGTATACTATTTCTACGAAGATCTAAATAGCGGTATTTCATTCGCAATTCATCGCCACCATCGGTTTCATCTTCAATGGTAAATGGAGGTGTAATGGCTTTATTTAAAATTGTAAGCGTTTCTACTTTAATTTCAATATCGCCGGTAATGTTATTTTTATTTTTGCTTTCGCGTTCAATAACTGTCCCTATAACCTGGATCACAAATTCACGGCCTAACTGACGCGCTCGTTCGCTCAAATTTTTGTCCCAATCAGGATTAAATACTAATTGTGTGATACCGTAACGATCGCGTAAGTCAACAAAGGTCATGCCGCCCAGGTCGCGGCTTTTTTGTACCCAACCGCTAAGCGTTACTTTTTTGTTAATGTCTAAACTTCTTAATTCCCCGCAGGTATGTGTACGTAGCATAGTATATAATAAGGAGTAAAATTACGTAATTCATCGCGTTTTTTAAAGGGAAAAAGCTGTTAAAGCCTAGTTAAGAGTGAAATTTACCACTACCTGCGCGCCCTCTTTATTATTAAAAGACACCCTGCCATCTATTTGCTCGGCAAGCGATTCAATAAGGCTAAGGCCTAGAGATTGTTTATTGATGTCTTTTAAAGGAGGAAAACCCACGCCATTATCGGAAATTACAAGGTTTGCCGCGCCGTTTTCAATAAAAAGTTTAATGCTAAGTGCCGGTTTTTTATGGCTTTTAAACGCGTGTTTAAAGGAGTTGGTTACTACTTCGTTTACTATAAGTCCAAGGGGTATGGTTTTGGAAATATCCAAATTAAGATCCTCCATGTTCTTGGTTATTTCGGCATGCGAAAAAACGGGGTGACTGCGCATTAATTCCTGAATAAGCTCAGAGATATAGCTGTTTAAATTTATTTTACTGAAGTTATCTTTGGCATGCAATTGATCGTGCACCATTGCTATACTCAGTACACGATTTTTTGCTTCGCGAAGAGCAGTTTTTGTTTCGGCATTATCTGTTAGATCACTTTGAAAATTAAATAAGCCAATGATCACCGATAAATTATTTTTTACACGATGTTGAATCTCGGCCAGTAATATTTCTTTTTCTTTAAGTGAATTGGAAATGGTTAATTGATCTTCTTTGGTTTTCTTTAGAAGGTCTGCCAATTCATCATATTGAGTATTTAAAAATCGAATGAAAACAAAAACTAATACAATGGTTAATATAATACAGAAGTAAATATTATAAAGAAAAAGCAAACGATTTTGTTCGGCTGAGAATGAGGTGCCTCTTAAAGCGGATATGTTTACCAGTTTTGTTACTAGAAATCCACAAAGTATAATGGAAAAAAAAATGACAGAACGTGAGCTGTTTTTTTTTGGATTGTGTAATAAAGCAACACAAAAAATAACAGGGAAATAGTATAAATAGGCAGCCGTTGAAATATCATAGTATTGATTTATAAAAACCAGTGTTGTACTAATGATCACAACAAAAGTATAAGCAGCAGCATCATGTTTTTGTTTATAGTTTAAAAGGACAATTGTGATTGTGAAAATCGCTATCAATCCTTCGGCCAAGGCAGGGTAGGCATTTCCCAGAAAAAGGATGTTTGTTGAACCAACAAGTAATCCAAAAATAATGGTAAGTGCGAAAAGGTTAATGATTCTTACTTCTCGTTTTTGATAGAAATCAAGGGCGGGGTGGATACCTATATTGAGTAACTTGGAGAACATAGTGCGTTTAGAACGCGCTCAATGTAGGAAAAATTTTAGAAAGTGGAAAACCTTTAGGGAGAAGAATAGAAGGAGGTTTATCGAAAGAAAATGCGGGTTTGTCTTAATAATACCAAATGTACTTTAGTGTTACACTACAATATTCACTATTTTCTTGGGTACAACAATTACTTTTTTTGGCGCTTTTCCTTCTAAATATTTTTGAGAACTCTCGTGTGCTAAAACTATTTTTTCAATTTCGGCAGGCGTCATTGTAACTGGAAGCTCAATATTAAAACGCATTTTACCATTAAATGAAACAGGGTAAGTAAAATTACTTTCAATTAAATACTCGGGATTAAATACCGGAAATTTTTCAAAAATGATGCTGTCCTTATGGCCCAATAAATTCCAAAGCTCTTCGGTAATATGTGGTGCATAAGGCGAAATTAATATTAATAAAGGCTCTAACACCGAACGTTTATTACATTTTAAATCGGTTAATTCGTTTACGCAAATCATAAAATTACTCACCGAAGTATTAAAAGAGAAGCGATCAATATCTTCAGTGATTTTTTTGATAGTGGCGTGCAGGATTTTTAGCTCAGCTTTTGAAGCCTCATCCCCCGCCTTCTCCGAAGGAGGAGCGGCTGATTGTGCTTCTATGGTTTGCATAGCAAGTCTCCATAATTTTTTTAAGAAACCCGAAACACCTGTAATGCCATTTGTATTCCAAGGTTTGCTTTGTTCTAAAGGACCTAAAAACATTTCGTAGAGACGGAGAGTGTCAGCGCCGAATTTATCGCAGATGTCGTCAGGGGAAACGACGTTGAATTTTGATTTAGACATTTTTTCAACGTCTGGCCTTGTTTTAAATTCTAATGGTTCGTTTGGAAAAATATCATTTTTATAAAATTTACCCTTGTAAGATGCACCAGCTTTAAAGATAAACGCGGAATTTTTAAATTCCGCTGTTTCCGATAGCTTTTCTACATCCAGAATAGAGTTTTTTACAAAGGAAATGTTTACATTTTTTTCTCTTGTATTAATAGGAATGGCTAAATGTTCAATTACATCTAAGCTGTAAAAAGTATCCTCAGGGCATTCATTTGAAAACGAAAATAGCTTCCCGTTTTTGAAAATGATGTTATTGCCAGAAGAGAACGATTCAATTTCTACCCCGTCAATTTTTTCAATTTTCCCTTCAAAAATTATTTTTTCTGAGGTCCCAGTAATCATCCCTTGATTAATCAACTTCTGCGCAGGCTCTTCAATGTCAATAAAACCGAGGTCTTTAAGGGCTTTGGTCCAAAAGCGAACGTATAATAAATGGCCTGTGGCGTGTTCACTGCCTCCAATATATAAATCAACATTATTCCAGTAGCCTAATAATTTTTTATCTGCAAAAACACTTTTGTTATTTGCATCCATGTATCTTAAAAAATACCAAGAGCTACCTGCCCAACCTGGCATGGTACTGTGTTCGTAGGCAAATTCGTTTTTGTATTTCCAATTATTAGCTCGCGCCAAAGGAGGCTCACCATCTTCGGTAGGTAAATACTTATCTACTTCAGGCAAAACCAAAGGCAGTTCATTTTCAGAAAGCGCGTAAGGAATATCGTTTTTGTAGTAAATAGGAATAGGTTCTCCCCAATAACGTTGGCGGCCAAACACAGCATCGCGCAAACGGAAATTGGTTTTTCCTTTCCCTAAATTTTGTTTTTCAATTTCTTCAATTGCTTTTTTAATGGCGGCTTTTACGTCTAGACCATTTAAAAATTCGGAGTTAATTAATGTTCCTTCTTTATCTCCCCAAGCATCTTTTTCAAAATCGTGTTCACGGTTTGGTTCAATAACCTGTGGCAATTGTAATCCAAAGTGTTTTGCAAATTTAAAATCGCGTTCATCATGCGCCGGCACAGCCATTACAGCGCCAGTGCCATAACCAGCCAATACATAATCACCCACCCAAATTGGAATTTGTTTTCCGGTAAAAGGATGCTTTACAAATGATCCTGTTGGAACGCCTGTAATTTTATTTACATCGGCTTGTCGTTCGCGCTCACTTCGGTTTTTTGCTTTTGTAACGTAATCTTCTACAATTGCTTTTTGCTCGGGCGTTGTTAATTTTGCAACCAATTCGTGCTCGGGAGCAAGTGTAACAAATGAAACACCAAAAATGGTATCGGGGCGCGTGGTAAAAACCTCGATGTACTGCTCGTGTCTTTCAGCCTCAGGCCCGGCGATGCTGAATTTCAAACTCGTCCCCTCACTTTTTCCTATCCAATTACGTTGCGTTTCTTTTAGGCTTTCAGTCCAGTCTAATGTATCTAATCCATTCAACAAACGTTGGGCGTAAGCGGTAATGCGCATGCTCCATTGTTTCATTAATTTTCGTTCTACGGGATGTCCGCCACGTTCGCTCACACCATCTTTTACTTCGTCGTTTGCTAATACAGTTCCTAAAGCAGGACACCAATTTACATACGCTTCTCCTAAATACGCAGTACGATAGGCCATTAGCACATCACTTTTTTCTTTTTCAGAAAAGGCTTTCCACTCATCGGCAGAAAATAATTTTACATTGTCGTCGCAAACCGCGTTCACTTTTGCATTTCCGTTCTTTTCAAATTCAGAAATAAGTAATTCTATTTTTTCTGTTTTGTCAGATGTTTTATTGTACCAGCTATTGAATATTTGAATAAAAATCCATTGGGTCCATTTATAATATTCTGGATTAGATGTTCTTACTTCACGGTCCCAATCAAACGAAAAACCAATTTTATCTAGCTGTTCGCGATAGCGATTTATATTTTGTTCAGTTGTAATTGCGGGGTGTTGTCCGGTTTGAATAGCATATTGTTCTGCCGGTAAACCAAAACTATCATAGCCCATTGGGTGTAACACATTAAATCCTTTATGGCGTTTGTAACGTGCAATAATATCAGAAGCAATATAACCTAGAGGATGCCCAACATGCAAACCCGCACCGGAAGGGTAGGGAAACATATCGAGTACATAATATTTTGGTTTGGTGGAAGCATCATCAGCTTTGAAAGTTTTTTTGTCTTTCCAAATAGCTTGCCATTTTTTTTCTATTTCCTTAAAGTGGTATTCCATAAAATGTGGTGCAATTCCCCAGGTTTATTGGGCTCACAAAGATAGGATTTTGGCTGGGGAAATCAAATATCAAGGCTGAATTCGTCTGAATCCAAACCCACAGGGAAAACCTTGCGAAAATCCTGTAAATAGTCCATATCGAGCTTTAGGGTCTCTATGCTTTCTTCATTGGCTTTGGTATGGCTGATCACTTCGCCTCTTGGGTTTATAACCATGCTATCGCCTGAATGCGCAAAATCGTTACCGTCTTTTCCAATACGATTTACGCCAATAACATAACATTGATTTTCAATAGCTCTTGCAATTAATAATTGTTTCCAAGGATGATTGCGAATCTCGGGCCAATTTGCAACATAAATAAGTACATCGTAATCCCAATTTCCATTTGTACTTCTGTCATCACTCTTCGTAAATCGGTTCCTGCTCCAAATTGGAAAGCGAAGATCGTAACAAATAAGTGGACAAACCTTCCAATCGTTTATTTTTTTGATGATCTTTTTTGTTCCTGCCGAATAAAATTGATCTTCTTTGGCCATTCTAAATAAATGACGCTTGTCGTATGAATCAAATTTTCCGCTTGGTTCAACCCAATATAATCGGTTATAATATGTATTGTATTCTTTTGTAGAAATGCTTCCTGTAATAATCGCATTTTTTTCATGCGCCATTTTTTTCATCATTTCAAATCCTAAACCTAAATGATCTTCTGCATTTTTTTCAGGCTTCATGGTAAAGCCAGTGGTGAACATTTCTGGCAAAATGATGAGATCGCTTTTTGTAGGAATAGAAGATATCAATTTCTCGAAATGTTGGATATTCATTTCTACGTCTTCCCAATGCAAATGAGTTTGAATGAGCGTAATATTCATAGGTTAAAGATACTATTTATTTAATATTTCTTTATTTGGGCGCCTGCCCTTTGCCTTTTGAAACTTAGGAGCAAAGGGCACCGGGCTTTTCGCTCCAATCTTTTTGCGCCAAAGAGGCAGGCGCAAAAAGGATTTCCGCTGCAATCCTTGGCGCGGGCGGTAAAAGAGGCAGCTGCTTTTTTCGAAGCGTGAGCGATTGTAGCGAAAAGCCCTGTGTAGGGCTTTGCGATAGGTTTGCGGAGCGAGGAGGCTTTTGGTCCGAAGGGCAAAAGACACCGCAGCCCGACAAACATAGCAAAGGACAAACAGGCTTGAAGCGAAAAGCGCGACGGTGAGTGAGGGCTCCTTATAAATTCCACCCGAACTCGCCGGCACGCCCTAATAATAAAAAACATTACCTTTACTCCATGCCTCAAATTTCGGCTGTAATAATAGCCTTTAACGAAGAAAAGAACATCGAGCGCTGCTTGCAATCGCTGCAAGGGGTTGTTGATGAAATTGTGGTATTGGATTCGTTTAGTAAGGATAAAACCAAAGAAATTTGCAAGAAATACAATGTAAGTTTTTACCAGCATGCATTTGATGGGCATATTCAACAAAAAAACAGAGCAATTACGTATGCAAAATATCCGCACGTACTTTCATTAGATTCGGATGAAGCATTGGATGAGAATTTAAAGGCGTCAATTTTAAAGGTAAAAAATAATTTTTCAAAGGATGGTTATTATATGAATCGCCTTACAAATTATTGCGGCCATTGGATAAAACATTGCGGTTGGTATCCTGATAAAAAAATGCGTTTATGGGATAGCAGAAAAGGACAATGGACAGGAATAAATCCACACGATAAATACGAATTATTTGAAGGTGACAAGAACTCGGGTTATTTAAGAGGTGATATTTTACATTACAGTTATTACAGTGTAGATGATCATTATAAGCAAGTGGAATATTTTACAAACATTGTTTCTAAGGCTTTTTTTGACAATGGAAAAAAAGCGCCATTGTTTAAACTAGTTGTAAATCCAATTGCCAAATTCATAGATCACTATTTTTTGAAACTTGGATTTTTGGATGGAAAGGCCGGTTATTTGGTTTCTAAAATTTCGGCATATGCTACGTATTTAAAATATAAAAAACTGAGAACCCTTTACATCAATGCCAAGTAAACTACGTATATTATTAAGCAGAACAGATTCTATTGGCGATGTAGTATTAACGCTCCCAATGGCTGGTGTGCTTAAAGCAAATTTTCCGGATTGCCAGATCTTATTTTTAGGAAGAAGTTATACAAAAGCTATCATTGAATTAAGTGAACATGTGGATCTATTTGTGAATTATGATGAGATATTAAAAAGAGATCATCAAGCTCAAATCGAGTTCGTGAAAGATCTAAACCTTGACATTTTTATTCATGTATTTCCCGTAAAAGAAATTGCTAAACTCGCAAAAGCGGCAAGGATTCCAAAACGTGTTGGGACTCGTAATCGCTTATGGCACTGGTTCACTTGTTCAGAACTTGTAAAATTCTCGCGTAAAAATTCTGAGCTTCACGAATCGCAATTGAATTTGAAATTATTATTCTTCCTTGGCATCCAAACAGATATTAGCTTAAAAGTTATACAAGAGTGCTATGGATTTACAAGAGTTAAACCTTTAGGAAACGAACTTTTTGTGAACATGCTTGATAAACATAAAACGAAGATCATTTTGCATCCAAAATCCAAAGGAAGCGCAAAAGAATGGGGGTTAAATAATTTTTCTAAGTTGATAAAGGAATTGCCTAAAGAAGAATACCAGATATTTATAAGTGGTACAAAAGCGGACGGAGTAAAATTAGAAAGTTTTATTGAAGAGAATTCCGGCGTTGTGGATCTTACGGGTAAATTAAGTTTGACCGAATTTATTTCCTTCATCAATTTATGCGATGTTTTGGTAGCTGCAAGTACCGGTCCTTTACATATTGCTGCAGCGCTTGGTAAAAAAGCCATTGGTTTATATTCGCCAAGGCGGCCAATTCATCTCGGTCGTTGGGCTCCGGTGGGAAAGGATGCGCACGCCTTAGTATTTGATGAGTTGTGTGAGAAGTGTAAGAACAAACAAGATTGTAATTGCATTGAGAACATTGAAGTACAAAAAGTTGTACATTTGATAAGTAGCAAATGAGTTTTTTTAAAGATAAAGTAATTTGGATCACAGGTGCTTCTTCAGGAATTGGAGAGGCCTTGGCATTGGAACTTGCCAAGCGTGAAGCACGTTTGATCTTATCGGCAAGAAGAGAGGATGAATTAAAACGTGTAGCTGTTTTAACTAAATTACCTGAGCTTGATCTTTTGATCCTTCCGTTCGATTTAAAAGACACTTCTAATGCAACTGCTTTAGCAGCGGGCATCATTAATAAATTCGGACGAATAGATTGTTTGGTAAATAATGGTGGAATGAGTCAGCGTTCGGAAATGGAAAAAACGGATATTGAGATTGATCGCGAATTAATGGAGGTAAATTATTTTTCTGCTGTAAACTTAACGAGAGCCGTTTTGCCTTATATGAAACGCCAAAAAAGTGGCCATGTAATTGTAATAAGCAGTGTTGCCGGAAAATTTGGTTTTTATTTACGCTCCGGATATTCGGCTGCTAAACACGCACTTCATGGTTTCTTTGATTCGTTTAGATTAGAAACTGAAAAGGATGGAATTAAAACATTGATCGTTTGCCCAGGTAAAATAAAGACAAATATTTCTTTGAATGCAGTTACCGAAAATGGTAAGCATTCTAAAATGGATCCAAGTCATGAGAACGCAATGGGTGCTCAAGAATGCGCGCTGATAATTTTAAAAGCAATTCAAAATAACAGCGAAGAAATTTTAGTTGGCGGGAAGGAGTTATTAGCTGTAAAAATAAAACGATTTTTTCCAAAGTGGTTCGGAAGGATCATAAGGAAGCAGAGTCCGTTTTAGACTTCAGTTTTTGACACAAATACGCTAAGGCGCAATTTGTACTATTCGTTTTCTTATGTGGTTTGATAGAGTCTTCGCGCCTTTGTGGCTAGAGGCTCTACCTACAAAACTTTGCGTAAGCGCCTTTCGCAATTTCCATTCCGCTCTCTGCTGCTTGTCTCAGATCTTGGCAAGGATCTTGTTTTAAATTGATCTTAGCTACTCCTCGCCAATAATATGCGTCGATATAATTTGGATCTAACGCCAAACACGAATTAAGGTCTTCAATGCAATCTTTAAAATTTTGTTGTTTGCCAAGAGAAATAGCACGTTTAAAATAGTAATCGGGTTCAAATTTATTTAAGTTGATAGCTTGCTTGTAAAAGCCAATAGCTGCTGGAAGATCATTTTGATCGTTGGCGCAATTGCCCAATATAAAATACGCTTTACTATTATTCTTATCAAGAAGAAGTGCATTGTTGGCATCTTTACGGGCTTTGTTGTGATCCATAAGTGCATAATAAGCCGATGCGCGGGCAACATAAGCTTTCGGGTAATTATACATTACTATAACTCTATTAAATTCTTCAATGGCTTTTTTCGGATTGTTGTTTTTTAAATACCATAAGCCTTTATTGTAAAATCCTTTGTAATTGTAGGGGGCCACATTTGTGGCTTTATTAAAGTACATTAATGCTCTATCATCATTATTGCGTTGCATATTTTCAACACCCAAACTGTTTAGAGCTAAAAAGTTATTTGGATATTTTTTAAGGATGTCTTCGTAAAGCGTAATACTATTTTTCCATTTTGTATTTCGCATAAATGAGAGTGAGCTCAAAGCAGCGACCAAAATAATGGGAATGATTATTTTTTTCAAAGGGATCTTATGAATTAAAAAGGCTAAGCCCCAAGCAAAACCAATAATGGCTACATACATATATCTGTCGGCATAAAGCACTTCGCCAAAAGGAATGAATTGTAGAACAAGAATAAGGTTTGATAAAATAAATAAAATAATGGCAAGTAGAACAAATTTTTGTTTCTTATAAAGAAGATAAAGTACCACAAGGATCAAAAAAAGAAATGCCAACCCAATAATCGTAAACACCATTGTCTTTTCCGGAAAGGGATAGAGAACGCTTAAGTCATAAGGAATAGCAAACAGACTAAGGTATTTAAATAAAGCAAAACCTGCATTACCTATTCGTTCATAAACAGGAAAATCGTGAGCGTAATTAATAAATTGATCGGCCGCTTGCGTTTTTAAATTAACAAGACCAAACAAAAGAGAAATGATCAAAAATGGAAGTTTGTTCATTAAACGTTTAGGGTCGAATTTTTTGTGCACAAACAGATCGATGCATAGTAAGCTTAAAGGAAATGCAACGGCTGATGGTTTATATAAACAAGAAGCTATAAAGTAAAGACCTGTGTAGAAAAGAAATTTATTGTCTTTACTCTCTGTGTATCTCAAATAGCTTAATAAACCAAGTAAATAAAAAAGAGCATATCCTAAATTCTTTAACTCAGAGATCCAGTTAACCGATTCGCTTTGCAGGGGATGTAATAAAAAAATGATTACAGAAATGGACGCTATATTTTTTTCCTTGAATAAACGTAAGGTTAACATATAAACCAAATACCCATTGGTTAAATGAAATAATAAATTTACAAAATGATGCCCCATGTCGCTCTTTCCGAATAAGAACCAATCGATGGCATGGGTGAGCATGGTAAGCGGAATATAATTTCCCACGTAATGTGAAGAGAGAAGCGCTGCAATATCAAAACCGATCACATCTCTATTACGAAATACCATTTCCGGATCATCCCAACTAATATGGGGAAAATTAAGGGTGTTGGCATAAGCAATAATAGTTGCCACTAGGGCAACTATTAAAAATAAATGTTCCGCAGCAAATTTTTTTATAGAGGGAAGCACACTTTTTATTTCCTTATTTTGATCTTTTCAACTTGCAATACTTCTTTTGTGGTTTCATCGAAAACAAAAGCCACTAGCGTTAATTTTTTGTCGTTGAATTTTGAATCTACAGCAAAGTTGCTGTTTGTAATTGTTACAGTTGATAGCGCTGCAATAGGAGCTGTTTTAGCAACTTCTCCCCACGAACCGTTAATAGCAGTTCTTAGCATGTGCTCGAAATGATAGTCTTCAACGTGATCAGGGTTTTGGGAATAATCTAATTGCGAACCAATAATGCTATCCTCTGTTAAAACCAATTGCAGTTTTATATTATTAGAAGACGCTTGTAGGAATGTAAGTTTTGTAGTTACGTTCAAAGCTCTTGCAGTTTTGTCGTAGGCACTTGAAAGATCCATTTTTACAATAAACGGATCGCTTTGAGCTAAACCAACCGTTGTAAACCAAGTGTCTTTATGAACCAAAGTAAAACCCGGATAAACTTTTCGGTTCACCATGCCATTTGGATTACCAATGGCGCTTACGCCAAATCCTGTAGTAGCATCCCAATCGTTACCAGCAGCACAAGTATATGAAGTAGGAAATTCCGAATTTATTTTTGCAAAAAATCCGGCATGAATAGCAATAACCACTAAAGAAGATTGGTATTGAGCACTTAAGTTCTCAGTTAAAATTGCTGCCGCTGGGCAGTTCCCGCATTTATGACCAGTGTAATCTTCCAATAATGTTTTTTTGAAACCTGATACAGCAGAATTATTAATGGAATCGAAGGTGGTACCAACCGCAGTTTGTGTTATTATATTTGGGTGCTTAACCTTATCACAAGAATAAAAGCCAATTAGGATCAATCCTAACAGAATGCTCGAAATTAATGTTCTCATGTTCATCATTTTTATACTTATAAATATACTAAAAACTACTGGTTAATGAAAGCGATAAACCATTTGAAGCAGGTACATTACGGCAAACCCCTCCTACACAGAAGATACCGGCACTTTGCTTACCATAACTTAGTGCCAAACGATGTGGACCGCTGTTATAGCCTACATTTAACAAATAGTAGTGTATTCTTAGATCGGCTGCAGCTGGCCTAAAAGGGCTAAAGAGCGCGTCACCAAAACTAGCTGAACCGGTTTGAGGATTACCATAATTCCATTGATCAAATATGGCCACAAAGAAATTACTATTAATAGACCATTCAATCATACCTGTTGCCCAATTACCTTTTCCAACGCCGTTTGAAGTAGTAACTACATCTTTAGATGGTGTGAGAAGGAATTGTGTTTCAAATCTAATGGCACTTCCGGCTTTGTATTTATAGGTTATATCCAAAAGAAAAAGATCTGAATTTAAATTTTTATAGCCTGCATTCAATGATCCTGCTTGGATGATGTTACGATTGTAAAACTGGTGAGAATACATAAATGTTGCTTTTACCTTTTTGTTGAATTTTTTATTGATCTCAATAAAGAAATCCTGGTAATAACGATAATTGTCGTTAAAACTTACATCCTGTGTGGTATACTCTCCGTTTCTTAAAACGCTATCAACGTGGTGTTTTTTGCCCGTCAATTCTTTGAAATCCCATTTGGTTTCATAAAAAGTTCTGGCACCCGCAGAGTCACTAACTTGGTATTGTTGCAAGCCGTGCGCCTGCGAATAATTTACAGTGATCTCTACACCATACTTTCCACCAAGTGGTGTGCCTTTTTTAATTTTGTATTGAGCTTCGGCCATAAAACCAATTTCACCATTTAATTGTGTGGCATACGGATTTAAAGCTAATAACGTGTAAGCGTGTTGTTTTGTTGTTGCCGGAAGGTAATTGATCAATAAATTTTGTAATGATTCAGCTCTGTCGCTTCGATAACTCATATTGTCGATACGTTTTCCTTGGAATAAAAATGAATAACCGTCGCCGGCGTAAGAAGTTGTTACATACAAAGCGTCACCGTATTTGTAACTCAATTTATTATCTCCCGACGGATCGTTTATTTTATAAGCATATTCGGCCCCTATATTAAATCCATCACGAATGATATTAAAACGACCGGAATAACAGCCAACATTCTCAGGCAATACCAATGCAGGATCTTGCCCACTTTGATATTTACTTACAAAACTTCCACCAATAATAAATTTGGTTTTTGAAGCTCCTATTATTGAATCAAACAATTCGTTAATGTTTATTTCTCCGTCAACACCGCGCACAATACCCGGACCAACCGTAAAAAAATAACGTTGTTTTCCAATAACACCTTTTAATGTAATTCCCTTGTAAGGATTAGAAATAATACGAGCTCCATCCAAAGAGTTATCGTAAAGCAATCCCGGCTCGTAATAAGTTCTTAGTGTTAAACCAGTACCAAACATTTCGTAAAAATTACCAACGGTAACATCAAACAATTTATCTTGATAACGTACAAAACGATTAGTAATGCCTTGCCCTTTATATTGTGGTAAAAAACCTTGCTTTACATTATTGTATGCTTCGTATCTAACGCCCGCCGAAAATTTTCCTTTAATGAAATTGATATTTCCAAAGGCATTTGAAAGTAACTTTTCAGGAACTTTTGGCGCACCGATCAGCGAATCGGCGTTATAATACTGCGCATCGATCTGAAAATTACCGTGAACAGAAGAGCCAAGATCCTGAATGGGATTGGTTTCCTGCGCAAAAAAATTAAACGGATTTAGAGTAAAAGTCAATAAAAAAGTAGCTGCTAGGCTACTCTTTAAATATGGTTTTGTCATGAAGTAAAAATATCAAATTAATGTGATAGTGCTTCACCCTTAACTAGTTTTTTTACATTCTCATATAGTTTTTCTTCGTCACCATCTGTGTATGAATTATGGCTCCAAACAATTTCGCCTTTACCATTAATAAGGAAAGTATGAGGAACATTATTTACATTCATAGCCCTCTTAAAATCTTGATTTTCATCAAGATATACTTCGTATTTCCAACCCTTGGTCTTTACATCGGTAACCACTTTCGCCGAGCTGCGGATATCATCTATGCTTATTGCTATTAATTTTACACCAGTTTCTTTTTGCCAAGTTTCATATTCCTCTGCAATTGCGTCTAGTTCCTTTTTGCAAGGTTTACACCACGTAGCCCAGAAGCTAATAATCATAGGCTTTCCATCATTACTAAAGGTATTAGCGTTTATTTTTGAGCCATCTAATTTTTTAATCGTTGCTGTGGGGATCTTATCGCCATCACCAGGCACCACAAAATTTGAAGCAAAAAGTGCGATCACAAAAAGTAAAATTATTTTTTTCATAGCTTGTTTTTAGACTGTTATTATTTCAAAAATAGTACCAATTTTTAGATTTTGCTATTACTAAACGTCCTTTAAGACCCATAATTCTCTATAATTTGTTAAAATTTACAATAATACCAAATGCTGATAAATTTTAGTCTAAAGCTGTGAAGTTATTTTTTGCTTAAACAATGAAAAAAACCCTTGCCTAGCGTGGCCTAAAGAAGGATTTTTTGAAGATGTGTAAGCAAAAAAGAACAAACAGATTGGGTTAAAATATATCAGCTTTTGGTATATTGTCTTCAAAATTTTGTCGAGTTTTGTGTTGGAAAGAATGAGTGTAAAAAACATAGCTATTTTGGGAAGTACCGGCAGCATTGGCACGCAAGCTCTGCAGGTAATAAAGGATAATCCAACGCATTTTAAAGTTGAAGTATTAGTTGCTAATAGCAATGCCGATCTTTTAATTAAACAAGCTTTGGAGTTTGATCCAAACGCCGTTGTGATCGCTGATGAAAGCAAATACCAACACGTAAAAGACGTATTAGCACCACATGATATAAAAGTTTTTGCCGGTGCAAAAGCCATTGAACAAATTGTGGAAATGGAAACCATCGACTTAGTTTTAGCTGCTATAGTTGGTTATGCCGGATTAGCAAGTGTGATAAACGCCATTAAACACAAAAAAAATATTGCCTTAGCTAATAAGGAAACTTTGGTTGTTGCCGGAGAATTAGTAACACGATTGGCTTTTGAAAATGGGGTGAATATTTACCCGGTGGATAGCGAACACTCGGCCATTTTTCAATGTTTGGTTGGAGAGTTTGATAATAAAGTAGAAAAAATTTATCTCACCGCAAGTGGTGGTCCTTTTAGGGGAAAAACAAAAAATGATCTGCTACATGTTACACGCGAGCAAGCATTAAAACATCCAAACTGGACCATGGGTGCAAAAATTACTATCGACTCGGCAACCCTTATGAATAAAGGACTTGAAGTGATCGAAGCAAAGTGGTTATTTAATTTAAAGCCTGAGCAAATTGATGTGATCGTACATCCACAAAGTATAGTTCACAGCATTGTGCAGTTTGAAGATGGAAGTATGAAAGCGCAAATGGGATTGCCCGATATGAAATTACCAATTCACTACGCCTTCGCTTATCCACAACGTATCAAAACAAATTTTCCGCGGTTTGATTTTGTGAATTATCCGCAACTTACTTTCGAAAAACCCGATACAAATACCTTCACCAATTTAGCACTTGCATTCGAGGCTTTAAAAAAAGGAGGTAATATGCCTTGCATTTTAAATGCTGCAAATGAAGTAGCGGTAGACGCTTTTATAAATGATAAGATCAAATTTTTACAAATAGCCGAAGTGGTAGAAAATACTTTAGCAAAAAGCGCTTTCAAGAATAATTTGTCTTACGAGCAGTATGTTGAAGCGGATAAAGAAGCCCGTATAACTGCAAAAAAGCTTTTATAATACAATAATAAATTTTTTACCACCAATCGACGTACTCACCGTAAGCTCCGCCGAGATGAACCAGTTTTTTTACAAATAGTCCTTAGGATTAAACACCAGGACACGGTTTATTTATACTTAAAACCGTGTCTTGGTGCCTTGGTGGTTGTTTTAGTTCTTGAGTTATCTTGTGCCTTTGTGGCTGCATTAATCTAAACAGTTGGTTAACAAAGTCTAAATTAGGCCGGATGGCTTCCAAAAACCCTAAAAAAACCGTAATTTTAGTCTCTATTTATATTATATCTCTAAACGCATATGCTAATTAAAATTGCCCAGTTATTTCTTAGTCTTACTATATTGATCTCTCTTCACGAATTTGGCCACTTTTGGTTCGCGAAAAAATTCAAATGTAGGGTAGATAAATTTTATTTATTCTTCGACTTTTTATTCCCATTTGCAGGGATGCTAAATTTTGCATTGTTCAAGAAAAAAATTGGAGATACTGAATACGGTATTGGTTGGTTTCCTTTTGGTGGATATGTGCAAATTGCCGGGATGGTGGATGAGCAAATGGATAAAAGCATTATTGAATCAGAACCAAAACCTTGGGAGCTTCGCAGCAAACCGGCTTGGCAACGTTTGTTGGTAATGATGGGAGGAATAATTGTAAACTTTGTTCTGGGAATTTTTATATTTTGGATGGTACTTTGGTATTATGGAAAAGAAACATTGCCTATTTCAAGTTTGAAACAAGGAATCATGGTAGATTCTGTAGCGTATAATTTAGGTTTGCGCAACGGAGATCAAATTATAGCTCTTGATGATAAAAGAGTGAGTTCGTTAAGAAGAGTATCGGTAGAAATTGTAATGAATGGCGTACATCATATACAAGGTGTGCATTCAAACGGAGAAAAGTTTGCCTTACCTGTTACAGATAAAGACAGAGCTGTTATATTAAAATCGTTAAAGCACTCGGCGTTTGTAGAGCCTCGTTATATTGCTAATGTTGATTCGGTAGAACCCGGCACATTTGCCGTAACTGCAAAACTTCAAAAGAAGGATCAGATCATTGCAATCAACGGAAATAAAACAATTTATTATGATGAAGTAAGAACACAATTGCGAGAGAATGCGGGAAAAGAAGTTGATCTTACTGTTTTAAGAAATAATGATACCATTCACACAAAGTGTAAAGTTACAACGTTGGGAACCATTGGTTTTTATAAAGGACTTGTAACTAAATTTGATGTAAAAGAAACTAAGTACGGATTTTTTGGGGCATTAGCACAAGGCTTTAGCGATGGAATGGAACTGATAGTTTTACAAGCAAAACAATTTGTTGTTATTTTCACAGTTCCTGAAGCACACAAACAAGTTGGTGGTTTTTATACGATGGTGCAACAAATGAGTCCTACATGGGATTGGCACGCATTTTGGACCTTTACTGCATTTTTATCATTAGCATTAGCTTTTATGAATTTTTTACCAATACCAATGTTAGATGGTGGTTATATCATGTTCATTCTTTGGGAAATGGTTACCGGTAAAAAAGTATCGGACAAGATCATTTATTACGCTAACCAAGTTGGTTTGTTTATTGTGCTCGGCTTAATGGTTTATGCTAACACCGACTGGTTAAGAGATTAATTCTTAAGAGGCGTTAACGCACAATGTATATTTCTATGTTTATATAATTATACAGACAGTGATAAAAATTATCAGTTTTATAGTTAAATTTTTTGGGCGTGCCAGCGAAGCTCACCCCGCAAACACTGAAAGTTCGCTCGCCGTCGGGCTTTCTGCTCCAATCTTTTTGCTCTTTGGGGATAAAAAAGTTTCTGGAAGAGTAAAAAGGATTTCCGCTGCAATCCCTCACGCGGCAGTTTGCAAATTAGCAAGTGTTACATTTGCTTTATTACTTAATACACAATTCTCTTCTGCACAAAATACAACTATTGGCAACAAGGGTAAAGAAACCGCCGGTGGTTTACATAAGGTAATGATTATTCCATTTGAACCAAAGTTATATAATAGCGAAATTGATTATTTAGTAAATAAAGAAACAAAGCTCACCGGTAAAGAAATAAAATTCAAATTCCGCGATGGCATTAACGAGCAATTATTTAAGGCTTTTAAGAATACTAAATACGGTGTAGTAGACTTAATGGAAGATACCGCAAAGTACAAGAAGGATATGATCGGGATCTATTCGAATTTAAATTACGAGTATGTAAAAGTTCCTGATCAGGAGAATTATAAACCACCACAAAAAGACAAAGGCGAGAAGCAAGTAGAGAAGGGGCAAATAAAAGTGGAGACCACCAACGACGTTCGCTTTATGAATGCTAAGATCAGCAATGCTAAATTAGTGCCAATGCTGTACGGCAAGTATAAAACTGATGTTTTTATTTTTGTAAATCAATTGGATATTAAAGCAGCTATGTCGTCAACCGAATTTGCCGGCACAGGAAATGAGTACCGTAAAATTGTGGTGCATTATACGGTTTATACCTACGATGCAAAGGAAATTAATTCGGGAATTGCAGAACAAGAATTTCCTGCCGATCTTAATGATCCAAACAAGATCATCAATAAATACTTTTCTAAAGTAGCGGAAACAATTAACGCGAGAGTGGTGAAGGCTTTAACGCCTGGTAAATAATTAGCCACAAAGTATTAATTCTAATAAGTAACGAAGAAATTGTTGTTTTAACTTTGTGTCTTTGAGCCTTTGTGGCAAAAAATAAACTACTGGAAATTGATCCTCAAACTAAATCCACCCGATGTATTAGCAGTAGGGAAGGAAGCAGAGGTTTGTGGTTTGGTGCGGATCCAATCTAAATACAAACGCAAGTTAATGTTTGGCGTTAGTAAATAATCAGCTGCAGAACGTAAGGTAATAATATTTGTACCACCTGTGGGTACGCTTATATCATCGGCAATACGACGAATGATAGAAAGGTTTTTACGATAGCTAAAATCAACCTTCAATGTTAGATCACTCTTTAATGGTTTACCACCAATAGTCACCTTCTTTAACGTTAAGTTTGGATAGCGGTAGCCTAAACCAACAATGTATTCTTGTCCTTTTGATTCAATGATTTGCGGGCCCGTTATATTTAATGAAATGGTTTTATCACGTTTCATCTCAGCATTAGCTTGCCAGCCCGGTTTTTGAAATTGAAGGTCAAATTTGATCAATGGCGCAAATCCTTCTGTAATTGTTACAGCGTTAAGCGTGTAATATGGATTAAAGTTTGAATTACCTGTTACTGGGTCGGCCACCGGCGAACGCGTGATCTGGTTTCCGCCACTGCTAAACAATAAGTTGTTTGAATAACCGGCAACATTATAGGTACTTCTGTAGCCATGACGGATAGTAATTGCGCGGAATGTTTTTTGCATACCCTTTATCTTTCCTAATCCATCCCAGGTAATGGTCCAGTTTGGCATTGGAATAGTTGGGAAAATATTTTTTGTAGAATAATTTTTGATCTTGTTGCCGGTGTAAGTTTGATAGAAAGCACCAATTAAAACGTCTTGTTGGTTAATGCTATAACCATCCATATAACTTATGCTTCCTGAAGACGTATTTACAGTTTGCATGCCCAATGAATTACTATTGTTTTGTGCTAATTCTTTTGCAAGATCAAAACGCACCAATTTAAATTCATCAAATAAAGGAGATTCTATATTTGGTTTTGCATCTCTAAGCGATTGGAAGAAACTGAATGTTGAGATATTGAAATTACCCGTTTCATTGGTACTCAAATTGAAATTATAATAATCGCTTCCACTTAAACTTGGATCGTTTGGATTGTACACCATAAACTCACTCAAATTTTTTGATTTGGTATAATTACCCGTTAATTCAATTTTTAAACTACCATGCGGTTCAATAGATGATCTGTAAGTAATACTCTTGCTTTCTGTTTCTATGTAAGGTGTGGTTTGATTTTGTACTTTAGATAACCAACCATTCTTAGCGCTTGTTTCTCTAATACTGGCATCATACAATCCGCTTGTAAACAAAAAGCCCGGGGCATTTTGATTGGATTGATCCATCCCCAAAATATTCGACCGCGGCATGAAATTAGGTAAGGCTTGTCCTCTTTGTTCTTGATAAGTTAAAGACAAATTTTTCACCATCATAATTCCTCGCGCAACAAATTCGGCAATAGCTTTAAAGTTTTCGTTCTTTTTTGGATTTGTACTATCAGTAAGTGCGGCAGATTTAGTTGGTGTGGCAACTTTTGTGGCTTGTTTTTTATTTTGACCCGTATTAATACGTTTAAAATAAGGGATCTTATTATATAAAGTGGTCATAGCAAAACTTGCAGTAACATTATGCTGGTTGGTATTGTTGATAGTATTTCCAATGTACATCGAATCTGTTGGCGTACCAAAAGGTGCGCGGTTCCATGTGTATGTGCCGCCGAATTTATAACTTACCGTTAAAAAATCCAGTATTGGAATTTTATTAAGCGGTACGGTGTAGTTCAAGTTCATTTGCTGACGGTACGATAAATTTGCACCGTATTTACCCTCATTGAACTTATGTTCGTTAGCTGTTCCTTTACCGTAAACGGTTTCGCGGCCGCTTAGGAATGTACTTAAAACCGAATCGCGCTTTTGTTGATTTTGTTTTGTAACATCGCCTTGCGGTTCAAAGATCCTTCCTTCGTTGTTAGCTGCAAAATCAAACTTCAACGATTTGGAAAAGTCCCAACGCATATTATACGTTCGGTTTATGAGGAAGTTTTTGTTGTACAAACTCGGATTCTCAAAATCATTTGAGTTTGCATAGAAACTAGTAATATCTCTGTTCTTTAATAAGCTAAAGCTTCTGTTCACATCTACGCCGGCACCAAAACTATTAGGCATCAATTGTAAATTGAAATCTTTTATAAGCGCAAACCATTTGTTTTGGAATAATTTTACTTTGGCAAATGGTTTTATTGCTGGTGGTTTTTGAATACTATATTGGTAAGTCAAATTACCACGGTATTGTTTCACTAAATTTGTTTCAATGTTTATGTTGCGTTTAAAGGTTTGTGTAAAAGCAAATGTGGTTGAGAAATTACTTATATCCCAAGGCATTGGTTTGGCGCCTTTGCGTTTAAAGCCATCAATGCGCACATTGGTTAAGTTAAATCCTTTACGCTCAGTATAATCTACTACTTGATCAATGATGTCTTTTTTCTTGTCATTTTCGATATTATCGTTCTTCTCAAAATCCTTCATGCGAATATCGGGATCGAGCGGATTAAAGAGTGGTTTAACTATGGTTCTGCCGTAATTGTAATAAACAGGTAGTGTGATCTTCCAGTTTGTTGGGAAAAATTTGCCGGCGTTGATAGACGTACTCATATCCCAAATACTTGTGCTTTCTTTTCTGCGTTCGTTTATTTTTTGTTCAACACCTCCGTAAAATGGCGAGTAATAAGTTCCGGCTAAAGAGGCGTTACCCAAATCGGCCATTTTTAATTGCATTTGCCCTGTTGCCGCCCAGCCACCTTGATTATTAAAGTCGGTTAAGCGTAATTCGTTCACCCAAATTTCTGCGCAATGCGAAAGATTGCCAGGGTCTTTAGGATTTCGCACACCAACCATTACACTCTTCACGGTTCCTAAATTTGGATTTCCAACTATGGTCATCGAATAGCCACCAAAACTTTCAGTAAATGGTTTGGTGTAATTATTAAGATCGCTAAAATATCCAAAACGCGGATCGTTGTTGCGGTCGTTACGTAATTTTGTTACATCAGCAAACTTAAAATTGATTTCGTTTTCTACAGGCCAAACTATGGCGCGCGAATCGGTACTGTTTGGATCGTATACTCCCTTTGGGGTTAATTTCAGAGGTACTTCGTACTCGTAATAGTTATTGTTATAATCTGTACCAACCCTAAAGAACAAGGTAAGATCGCCGTCATTTAAGGGAATTCCATTCATTGCTTCGGCATGCACATTCATTTTAATATTATTGAACATGCGGGTATCTAATTCCACATTTTTAAATACCGCGCGGCTATCTCCATCTTTTAAATTACATACACGTACCTGAAGAGATTGTTCGTTTTGTAAAACCAAATTGGTGGTTTGAATATTTTGTTGCTGCTGAATCCCCGGCGGCATTACATAGTTAACCGGAACTTTTGTTCCATTTTCTTGTAGGCTTACTGCCGATACGTCGAAGGAAGTTGAGTTATCATCAGTTTTAATATATTCTCCCGGCTTTTTAAGATCATACGCATAACGTCTCCAATCGCTTCGCACTAATTCAAAACGCGCCATACGTAATAATACAGGTCTTTTGAATCCTTTCATATACATGCGCATAAAACGAATAGAGTTAAAGCCCTCAATGCCGCCGTAAGTATTTTCAAATTGGGTGATAGGAATTTTAAATTGATACCACTTTACTGTTTTTTTGATGCCGCCAAAATCCGCCGAGCCATCAAAAGCATCCACAATATAATTTGTACCTACCGAACTTGGATTCACATCTGATTTAGAAATGTGAATACGGTATTGGTAATAGCTTTCTGTTTCGCTTAAGGTATTGTCGCGATTCACATCCTCTATATTGGGAATGTTAGTGGCAGCAGTTGAATAATTGCCGCCATTAGGGTTTGCGCTTGAGTACTGAGCTTCGGTTGGTGAATTACCTTCAGGGTTATTATATTTTGAATAACGCACAATGGTTTTGTCTTGAGCATTATCATAATCATCATCTCTAAAGAAATTATAATTATCACTCGAGGGATCGTTCTTAAAATTTATAATGGCAGGCGCACTCGAATTGAAAGTAGAACCTGAAATATCATTAATTTGCCCAACAAAAACGCGTTTCTCTGTGGTATCTATCATCCCATCATATCCAACATCCTGGTAGGGCCTGTCGTTATTATCTTGAGCAAAAGCATTTACAGTAGGAGGGATTGCAGGAACATTAGCAATTCCGGTTTCAATTACAGGAAGATCTTGAGTTGTGGAGCTTTGTCCGGGTAAGCCATTTTCATAACTCATCCGACCATCTTTTACAATATCCTCTGATATATTTCCTAAGTTGATGTACAAGTCTCCGGAAGGATATTGTGTTTTATCAAAATTAGGATCTGTTTTAGTGTCGTAATCTTCGTTAAATGGATCCATTAACCAAAACTGTATGTATTCGATATTTGCCGATTGAAAATCATTGGTCTCTAATCTACGCATGATACCACCCCAGCGTGATTCAGGTTTCAAAAGTAAGCCATCAGTATCTATACCTCCTGATTTGCTAGTTGGTAATACATCATAGTTATATGGCCCGCGTTGCGTTGGATAAAAACCAAGATCTAAAAGTGGCAATACAACTTGTTGTCCGTTTGGTGGTGTTTTACCGGGAAATAATTCTGTTTCAAAAACCTGGCGCCACATATTGTTCGAAAAAATATTATCGTTGTAATAAGATGGAGTTGTGTTTTGTCCTTGTGTTCGGGTAAACATTGGATCCACATTATACCAATTAAAACGAGCTCTGTTCAATCCGGGAGTAATTGTACTTCCTTGTGCAGCTTCGGGGAATAAAGCACTTTGTCCTTGAGGTATACTTGCTAATAACCAAGCGTATGGACTACGGATATCGATTAAGGAAATGGATCCTTCAAAATCATCAATATATGAATTACCACCATCTTGTTTTATGGCTTTTGCATTTCCAGGAAATAATTTTGCAACCTCACCGCGCGTGGTTAAACTACTCATTTCTTTTGTACTGTAAAGCGGAAGCTTATCTAATAAACGCGTTAAGAAAGGGAGATCGGTTTTATAATTGTAATCTAAACCTATCACCGTGTTTCTTACAGGCTCATCACCCAAACTTACTTTTTGAGTAACCGGCCTTTCGCTAAAACGCATAATGGTACTTCCCAAAGTAAGGTTGCGCCCTGCTTTATAATCTAAGCGTGTACCAATTAAACTTTTTTGTTGTACGTTAAAGAGTGAGTTACTTTCTAACGACACCTTTATGTTTGCACCTGAGTTCAATAAACTTTCGTTAATGATCTTTACGCGACCTAACGTATAATCAACCGTATAATCCGCATTTTCTTGAAGAGGAACGCCGTTAGCGGTAACTAATACTGCGCCTTGAGGAATGTTCAATGCGTTCAAAGAGATCTCTGAGCCGGCTGCTGATTTAAAAGTTCCTTTGATCTTATAACGATTTTTTTCTTGAATGAATGTTGCAGCAGTTCTTGTTGAATCGTATAACTCTTGAAAGATGTATTTATTTGCGGCAGGAAAGTCGTTATTGATATCGAATTTTTTCTTTAAACCATTTCCAAAAGGTTCGGACATTGGTAGGTAAATTCGGCCATTGTTTGGATTGATAGTAAAATCTTTAATAAAGTCAAATACACCATCCGAAACGCGATCGCCATTCACGCTTAATTTATCGCAATTCAATACACGGATCAATTGCACCCCGTTAATAGAGCCGTGAGGAATGTAAGGTACGTCAACACCGGTTTCAATATTGTTATAATAAATACCCAACATAAAATCTGTTGGATTTACATTAAATGCGCCAATAGAATAAACGTTCTTCATCATCAATTTCCATAGTGGAAAGCGTGTATTAACTACAGAGCCTTTTAATAATTTACAAACCAGTAATTTGGTATTATCAGGGTACTGCTCGCTAAATTCACCAACTTGATAAAGTTTTCCATTGAACGTGTATTGATATGAAACAGCCAATACCTGATCGTTGTTCAAGGTTTGATTTAAGGAAATAAAACCTGTACGGTTATTGATAAAAAATTCTTGTGGATTTAAACGACGCGCATTGTAAATGATATCGTAATCGCGTGCTTGCACCATGTATTGGCCTGTGGAGTTATTTATATTGGTAGCAATTGTAGTTACAGGTAAAGTGCTCGCGGCTTTACTTGCATCTCTGTCTTTCAATAAACCATCAACCGTGTTTGTGATCAAAGAATATAAATTATTAGAACCATTAGAAGGATTAACACCTACGCTATCTAAAATACCATAAGATGAAGGAATGATAAGGCTTCCTGCTTTTGTTGAGGCCAATCCGGGAAACACATCAGCACTATCCTCACCAAGATCCTCAAAAGCCACAACGTTACGTGTTTGCTCTGCGTTTCCTGTTTGATTTAAAATATACACTTCCACTTTGGTAATTACAATGGGTGTGCTTACAACAGGCAAGGTGTTCATCCATGCATCGTAGTTTTTACGGAAGAAATGCCCTAAGTAAAAGTGTTTATTGCCTTCGTAATTATCAACATTAACTGTAAAAGCTTGCGTTTGCGCACCACCTTGTACATTTATCTCTTGCTTTTTACCGCGCTGTTGCGAGAACACAGTAGTAACATCCAATTTACCAAATTGTAATTTTGTTTTAAACCCAAATAACGTTTGGCTACCCGTGATCAAAGTGCTATTGAGGGGCATGGTAACGTTACCAGCTTCAATTTTTTTAATGATCTCATCTTCATAACCCGTATAATCCAACTTGATCTGATTTTCCCAATCAAAAGAGGCTTCGGTGTTATAGTTAGTGGTGATCTTCATCTTATCACCGATCTTACCAACTAAATTCAACTGAATGCGCATGTTGAAATCGAAGTTGGTTATTTTTTGTTGACGTTGAGGAATGGCAGGGTTCAAGGTTTTATTTCTATTCAACCCAAAAATCAATTCGGCTGTACCTGTTGGTTTTATATCAACTGTGTTTCCACCAAAGATCCTATCAAACAAGTCGCTGTTCACTTCCAGCTTAGGCACCATGCTTTTGCGTGGTTTAGTATTAAGTTCATCTGCTGCAACACGCGAGCGCCAATAATCGCGCACTGCTTTTTTGAATGCGTAGTTTTGGTATTCCTTTTGGCTCATCCAGGTATCAGGACGGTAATCAATTTTATCGCCAACTTTTTGTGATACATCGTAGGTGCCATTTTTTTGATCGTACTCTATTTCTGTTTTTACATTCGAAGGATTTTCGAGATACAATTTTGATTTGGGATCATACTGTGGCGGTTTACCTGCATTGTCTTTAAATCTGTAAGGAAGATCATCCGGATCAACAGGCTCAACGGGATCAGTTGGCGAATCAACTGGCAAAACGTTTTGTGTTTTTGCTTTGTATTGCATCAACTCGTTATTGAGTTCAATATTATTCATGGCATTCGGTTGATGACCTAATACCGTGAATAAACACGTGGTAACACTTGTTAAAGCAACAAAACCAAATATGTTAGATATTCTCAAAAATTAAATATTCTTTAACGCCGTTTTTATCAATAGTTCAACATTATCTGTACCAACGCCCTGTTGTTTGATGGCTTTCTCAAGAGCCTTTTCGGCTGCAAGTTTCTGGAAACCAAGAGTTGTTAATGCCATTAACGCCTCCTCTTTATTTTTATTGTACGAAGGGGCCAGTATGCTTGATATACCACCTTCGTGTTTGCCCAATTTTCCTTTTAGGTCGACCACTATGCGCTGGGCAGTTTTTTCGCCAATGCCCTTTATGCTTTTTAACATAGCAACATTTGCGGTGTTAATTGCTCCAACTATATCGGGCGTACTTAAGCTAGAAAGCATAAGGATGGCACTTGATCCACCAACACCGCTTACGGAAACTATTTTTCTAAAAAGATCGCGCTCATCTTCTTCGGCAAAACCATAATGCTTGGGATTATCATCGCGAACGTACATACTTTCAACAAATAATTGTACTTCTTTTTGATCTGCTATCTTAGAATAAGTAGTCAAAGAAATTAAAAGCGCATATCCAATACCATGGCTCTCAATGATAACCTGAGCGGGATTTTTAGAAGTAAGATGGCCTTTGATGTAACTGATCATTTCTTTTTCTCAACAAATTATTTTTGATTTTGTGCGTCAACCACCGAAATGGTAACCATGTTCACAATTTCGCGAACACTGCTTCCTAATTGTAATACATGTACAGGTTTCCTTAATCCCATTAGTACAGGGCCAATGGCTTCTGCGCCTCCCAGTTCCTGCATTAATTTGTAAGCAATATTACCTGCTGCTAAATTTGGGAAAATAAAAATATTCGCATTTTTATCGGCGAGTGTGCTAAATGGAAATTGCTCCTGAAGCAAACTATTATTTGCTGCAAAGTTTGCTTGAATATCTCCGTCAACAATTAATCCAGGATAATTTTTATGCAAAATGCTAACTGCTTTCGAAACTTTTTTAGGCACTTCGCCATCTGCTGAACCGAAGTTGCTATAAGATAACATCGCAATGCGCGGAGTAATATTAAATTGTTTAACCGTATTTGCCGTGAGCACTGCAATATCTACCAACTCTTCTGCCGTTGGATCAGCGTTCATGGTTGTATCTGCAAAAAAGTAAGGACCTTTTTTTGTGATCATCACATATAATCCGGCAACTCGGCAAACATTGGGTTGTACTCCAATGATCTCTAATGCAGGTTTAATAGGTTGTCCGTATTTACGCGTTAATCCGCTTATCATTGCGTCGGCCATTCCGCTTTCTACCATCATAGCACCAAAGTAATTTCGGTCGCGCATTAATTTGCGGGCATCGTATTGGGTTAAACCTCTACGCTGACGTTTACGCCATAATGCGTCGCCAAATTCATTCCTGCGTGCTTCTTCTTCGGTGTATGGATCAATGATGAGCATGTCGGTAAGATCAATATGATTCTCTTCAGAGATCGCATGGATCTTTTCTTTTCTTCCTAAAAGGATAGGGGTAGCAATACCCTCATCGCGCACTACCTGTGCTGCCTTTAAAATTTTATACGTATCAGCTTCGGTAAATACAACACGTTTAGGATTGCTTTTGGCTTTGTTTGCCAAGCTACGCATCAACTTATTGTCTTTTCCTAAACGGTTTTCCAATTCTGCTCTATACGCATCCCAATTGGTTATTGTTTTTTTAGCAACACCACTATCAATTGCAGCTTTAGCAACTGCCGAAGATACTGCCGAGATCAAACGGTTATCAATTGGTTTTGGAATAATATAATCAGGACCGAAACTTAAATTTTTTGAACCATAAGCTAAATTCACGTAATCAGGAACAGCTTCTTTTGCTAAACCAGCAATGGCAAGAGTAGCGGCCAATTTCATTTCTTCGTTAATGCATGTGGCACGCACATCCATTGCTCCACGGAAAATAAAAGGGAAACCTAATACATTGTTCACCTGGTTAGGATTATCGCTTCGGCCGGTTGCAACAATAATATCTTCACGTGCAGCCATCGCATCTTCGTAAGAAATTTCGGGAGTAGGATTAGCTAAGGCGAATACCACGCAATTTTTTGCCATGGTCTTTACCAATTCTTTATTCAAAATATTTCCTTTTGATAAACCAACAAATACATCGGCACCTTTGATGGCTTCTTCCAAGGTATTGAGTTTGGTATTATCAGATGCAAAGAAAGATTTATACTGATCAAGATCTTTTCTTCCCTTGTGAATAACACCTTTGCTATCCAACATCAAAATATTTTCTTTTTTTACTCCAACAGCAATATACATTTTAGCGCATGAGTTTGCCGAAGCACCCGCGCCGTTGATCACTAATTTAATATTTGATAATTTTTTGCCGGATAACTCAACCGCGTTAATTAAACCTGCTGCAGAGATAATAGCGGTACCATGCTGGTCATCGTGCATTAAGGGAATATCTAGTTCTTCTTTTAATCGGCGTTCAATTTCAAAACACTCCGGCGCCTTGATGTCTTCCAAATTTATTCCACCAAATGTTGGAGCAATATTTTTTACCGTCATTACAAACTGGTCAATATCTTTTGTATCGATCTCAATGTCGAATACATCAATATCGGCGTAAATTTTAAAGAGCATGCCTTTTCCTTCCATTACAGGCTTTGAAGCAAGCGCGCCAATATCACCTAAACCAAGAACGGCTGTTCCGTTGGAAATAACCGCAACTAAGTTTCCTTTAGCGGTGTATTTGTAAGCATCTTCCGGATTTTTTTCAATTTCCAAACAAGGCTCTGCAACACCCGGCGAGTAGGCCATAGTAAGATCGCGTTGAGTACTATAAGGCTTTGTAGGAACTACTTCTATTTTGCCGGGACGGCCTTGCGTGTGATACTCAAGGGCGTCTTCTCTTCTGAATTTACTCATAGTTGGTTTTAAGGATTACGAAAATACGAAAAAAAGCCAAAAAAAGACCTTTTCAGAAACGATTTAAGATACTGATAATCAGTAAATTAAATAACACAATAAAATTGCTTAAGTGGAGTTAATTTTTAGCGCTTAAAAAGGCAAAAATGTTTGTGCAAACTTCGGGCACGCGTTCAAGATTTAAAGTGTGACCTGCGCCTTTAATTATTTGGAGTGTTGAGCCGGAAATATGTTTCTGAACTTCATTGGCTAAATAAACAGGAAGCAGAGTGTCTTTCTCGCCTTGAATGATCAATGTTGGTGCTTTTATTTTTTTTAATTCAGGTCGGTAATCATCTCTTTCTTTAGTAGCACGCATCAAATTAAAAATAGCTTGGGCGTTTTGGTTAAGATCTTCGCGCGATTTTTTAAGAATTTCTATTGGGATAATTGGTTTGCTAAAATAATCTTCGCCTAAAACGTATGGCATCATGGTATCAAACATTAAGCCATAACCGCCTATTTCCAAAGAGCGCCACCAACTTAATTCTATGGCTTCAAAAAATGGTGTTTTGTGCGCAAAGGTGGAAAGTAAAATGAGTTTGTTTATTTTTTGAGGATAATTTACTGCCAAATGTTGAGCAACTAAACTTCCGTATGAAAGCCCAACGATGCTTACTTTTGATATGTTTTCGTGGTTTAAAACGGAAATAACATCTTCGGCGTGTTGATCAAAATTGCGCGGCTCACCCGTTTTATCACTATTTCCTTGGAAAATAAAATCCATGAGTACGATCTTGTAATGATCTTTAAAAAAAGGCAAACAAAAGAACCAAGCTAATGTAGATTGCGTTAATCCATTTAAAAAAATCAAAGTTTCTGGCGCATTTACATTGCCTTGTATCTCATAATAAATGTTTAGTTCATCTGTTGTTTTGCAATTCATGTTACAAATAATTTAATGTGACCTTATTTTTTTCAACGTTTAATTTTGCTTTTTTACCAAGGTAAAGTGCTATATTTTTTTCGATATGTCCGGCCGGAAAATCAAAACATACCGGATATGTATGATCTTTTACGGCATCCAAAATAATTTCGTTTGCTGTTTTTCCAAAAGGAATAGCATTATCTTTCATATCACTCATGCCGCCAACAATAAGCCCTTTTAAACCCTTTAATTTTCCGCTGCGTTTGAGTTGCATCATCATCCGATCTATATGATACAGTTGTTCATCAAGATCTTCGATGAATAAAATTTTGTTTTTCGTGTCAATATCATCTACGCTTCCACTTAAGCCATAGATCAACGAAAGATTTCCTCCAACAAGTTCGGCTTTTACTTTTCCTGAACGGTTCAGTTTATTTTTTTTGAGTTTGTAATTTATTTTTTCACCAAAAAGTAAAGTTTTTATAGACGTAGTAGCCTCCTTGTTTTTTGGAAATTGAAAAGCCATGGTGGCGTGAATGCTGGCCAAATTAAGTGTTTGCAAACGTGCCTGAAGTATGGTGGTATCGCTATATCCAATAAACCATTTAGGATTTTTTTTAAGCGAATTAAAATTTACTTTATCAATGATCCTCAATGTTCCGTAACCACCACCGGCAATTAAAACTGCTTTAGCTTTTTTATGATCAATTGCCCATTGAAGGTTGGAAGCCCTTTGTTCATCGGTGCCGGCGAACTGATGGTGTTTTTTAAAAACGTTGTTTCCTAACTCAACTTTTAATCCCCAACTTTTTAAAATAGCAATTGCAGGCTCAATTTGATCTTTGCTGCGAGCTCTTGCGGTACCAATTATAAGAATTGTATCGCCGGTTTTTAAAAAAGGAGGTTGTTTCATTCTTTATTCATACGAAGGTAAAAAATTGATTCACTTTTATCACTATCTTTACGTTTTATTATTAACCTAATTATGCCGAACTCATTTAAACGCACGCTTGTAACCGCCGCATTGCCTTACGCCAATGGTCCTGTTCATATTGGGCACTTGGCTGGATGTTATTTGCCTGCAGATATTTATGTGCGTTACTTGCGTAGTATTGGAAGCGATGTAAAATTTATTTGCGGTAGTGATGAACATGGAGTTCCTATTACCATCAAAGCAAAAAAGGAAGGAATTGCGCCTCAACAAGTGGTAGATAAATACCATAAAATAATGGGCGATGCCTTTAATGAATTTGGAATTTCATTTGATATTTATTCGCGCACCAGTAATAAAACACATCATGAAACCGCGTCGGATTTTTTTAAAACATTGTATGATAAAGGTGCATTTACTGAGCAAATAACCGAGCAGTATTACGACGATGAAGCAAAGCAATTTTTGGCCGATCGATATATTACAGGTACTTGCCCCAAATGTGCCAACCCAAATGCTTACGGCGATCAATGCGAAAAATGTGGATCAACGTTAAATGCAACGGATCTTATTGATCCAAAGTCAACTTTAAGTGGAAGCAAACCTGTTTTAAAACAAACAAAGAATTGGTTCTTACCCTTGGATAAATTGCAGCCAAAAATTAAAGCATACATTGATTCACATAGCAATTGGAAACCAAATGTGTATGGCCAATGTAAAAGTTGGATCGAAAGCGGTGATGGATTGCAACCTAGGGCTATGACGCGTGATTTGGATTGGGGTGTTAAGGTTCCGGTAGCCGGGGCAGAAGGAAAAGTATTATATGTGTGGTTTGACGCACCAATTGGTTATATAAGCGCAACAAAAGAATTATTGCCCGATACTTGGAAAGATTATTGGCAAAATAAAGAATCACGTTTGATCCATTTTATTGGGAAAGACAATATTGTTTTTCACTGCATTATTTTTCCGGCCATGCTAATGGAACATGGTGAATTTATTTTGCCTGATAATGTTCCAGCCAATGAATTTTTAAATTTAGAAGGCGATAAAATTTCAACCTCTCGCAATTGGGCGGTATGGTTGCACGAATATTTGCAAGAGTTCAAAGGGCAGCAAGATGTTTTGCGATATATGTTATGTGCTAACGCACCTGAAGCAAAAGACAACGATTTTACATGGAAAGATCTTCAAACGAAAAATAATAGTGAGTTGGTTGCTATTCTTGGAAATTTTGTGAATCGTACCATAGTTTTGACGCATAAATTCTATGATGGAAAAGTCCCTGCTGCCGAAAAATTCAGCAAGGAAGACATGATCGTGTTGGAAGAATTAGCAAAATTCCCTACTAAGATCAGCGAACCATTAGAACAATTTAAATTCAGAGAAGCGGTAAGTGAACTAATGAATTTAGCACGCTTAGGAAATAAATATTTGGCCGATACGGAGCCTTGGAAATTAATTAAAACAGATGAAGAGCGCGTAAAGACCATCATGAATATTGCCTTGCAGATCACAACTAACCTCGCGATTTTGAGCGAACCTTTTTTACCTTTTACATCTAAAAAATTATTTTCTTTCTTAAATATTAATCCATTAACTTGGTTGTTCGCAAAGAAAACAAATAATTTACCAACCAATCACGTTATTGCTAAAGAAGAGTTATTGTTTGCGAAAATAGAGGATGAACAAATTCAAATTCAATTAGCTAAATTAGAAAACAGCAGAAAGGAAAATACGCGTGTTAACACTATTCCTTCTCAAAAGGCTGAAACCACGTTTGATGAGTTTTCGAAAATGGATATTCGAGTGGGAACTATTTTAGAGGCTGAGAGAGTTCCAAAGACAGATAAATTATTGAAGTTAAAAATAGACACAGGTATTGATGTGCGCACTGTTGTTAGTGGAATAGCTGAATGGTATAAGCCCGAAGATATTATTGGAGCTCAAGTAAGTATTTTAGCCAATTTAGCACCACGCAAAATAAAGGGTATTGAAAGTCAAGGAATGATATTGATGGCCGAAAATACCCAAGGCGAATTGAGTTTTGTAGTGCCAACCAAAAAGGATACAACCAACAATGGCTCTATTATCAAATAGAATAGCGTGTGCCTGTTTGCTTTTGTTTTTAAGCAATTCTGTTGCAGCGCAAGAGGCCCCTTCTAACGCAAGAGAATATCATAACAAAGAGCAATTCAAAAAATTTGGCAAACGTGCCGATCTGGTAGCCGCGTGGCAGATCCAAAATTTAAAATTTGGCGCTGTTGTAGTTCGTTTTCAAAACAATCGAAGGAAAATCGACGCCTATAGAAAATCAGGGCAAGAAAAAAAGGCGCTGGAAGTGATTGCGGAAACCGATTTTTACACAAAATTGATGATGAAGGCATATGCAAAGGAATTTACTTTTTGCAAAGTGTATTTTATGTTTGCGCAGTCGAGCGATTCTTTATTAAAGGGAGTTCGTAAGGGAATTTTTATTGATACCACATTAAAAGCAAATGAAGCCATTGTAATGAATGAAAGTTTTTATATTCTGGCAGAGAAGGATCATGTGTATAACTCTACCATTGGTTTTGTGAAGGAAGATACAGCAAGATATATAAGCGAGGGTGGAAATAAGACCGTAGACGCTGCCGTGGTTCTAAAGAATAAATATGGGCATCAATTAAAGCCGCCATTTCCATATTATGTAAAGAAATCTTTCGTAAAATCGTCTTCCCAATATGAGCAAACTGTTTCTGTAGAAACATCACCCGGTATTTATGAAAAGGTTTCGTTCTATATTAGTAAAGACGTAACTCCCGAAAAACAAGGCACTTATCTTAATCAATTAAGTAATGCATTGCAACATCTTTACCAGGGTTCGCAGGGTGTTCAGGTTAACGATCCCACCGTACAACCCTTTCTTTACTGAAGAATCTAAATTGATTAGGAGTTCGTTAATTTGTATACGAATTTAGTTTTTGTATATTTGAAAATACTAAAACCTATCAGATGAAACTAATTTTACCAGCTATTGCTTTAGTGTTATGTTTGGGAACAAACGCTCAAAGCGGGGATAACCATTGGAATGCAAGTACAGATAAAAATGTGGCCCTTAACGGAAAGCGTCAAATCGTTCCAAGTAAATACCTTGTGTATAATTTAAATTTGGCCAATTTAAAAACGCAATTGGCAACCGCTCCAAATGAAAAAACAACCATCATTAATAATAGTAATTGCATTATTACATTGCCAGCTCCTAATGGGCAAATGCAATTGTTTAAAGTAGTAGAAGCTCCTATAATGGAACCTGCTTTAGCTGCTGCTTATCCTGATATTAAAACGTATTCTATTAAAGGCATCACAGATGTTTATGCCAACGGAAAAATTGACGTGAACGAATTTGGTTTTCACGGAATGATTCGCACGATTAATGGCGATTTTTTTATTGATCCTTATTGCCTGCAAAATACTGCAGATTATATCACCTATTACACCGCTGATTTTGTAAAGCCTGAACAAGATAGACTTCCGGAAGTTGGTTTAGAGAACAGCAATGAACAACCGAAAAAAAAAGAAAACGTAACAAGTCTTCAAAGCACAGCACTAATGCCACCGGCGGCGTGCGTGGGAGCTAACTTACGAACCTATCGTTTAGCTGTGGCATGTACCGGTGAGTATGCTGTTGCAGCAACTGGCTCTACTACGCCAACTATAGCGCAAACATTAGCAAGGATTGTTACATCGGTTAATCGTGTTACTGGCGTATACGAAACAGAAGCGGCTGTACGTTTGGTTTTAGTTGCTACTGAAACCAATGTTATTTTTACAAGTGCAGCATCTGATCCTTTTAATGGAAACAATAATGCAGGAACATTGATAGGCGAGAGTCAAACTATTATTACCAACACCATAGGAACGGCAAATTTTGATATTGGCCACACATTCAGCACTGGCGGTGGAGGTTTAGCAAACCTTGGTTGTGTTTGCAGTGCAAGCAATAAAGCAAGGGGAATTACCGGAAGCCCAAGTCCTGTTGGAGATCCTTACAATATTGATTATGTAGCTCACGAAATGGGCCACCAGTTTGCAGGAAATCACACATTCAATGCTTCTTCGGGTGCAGGAAGTTGTAGTGGTAATCGTAATGCAGCTACCTCCGTTGAACCGGGAAGTGGAGTAACCATTATGGGCTACGCAGGTATTTGTGGATCACAAAATCTAGCATCAAACAGTATTGCTTATTTTCATGCAACAAGTTATGATGAGATTGTAAACTTTACTCAATTGGGTAGTGGAAATGGTTGCGCTGTAACTTCAGCAACAGGAAACCAACCTCCTTTAGTAACTGTTTCGGGTAATTATGTTATTCCTGCAAATACAGCGTTTACTTTAACCGGGAGCGCAACTGATCCTAATAGCGATCCGCTAAGCTATTCATGGGAAGAGCGTGATGCAGGTTCTGCATCAGGTAATTGGAATTCGGGAAATAAACCGTTTTTCCGCTCGTATAATCCAACTGTATCATCAACTCGCATGTTCCCGCCTCAAAGCCAAATGTTGAACAATCAATATCAAACTTTAATTGGTGAGTATATGCCAACCACAGCGCAAACCTTAAACTTTAGGTTAACAGCACGCGATAATAAAATGGGCGGTGGAGGTGTATGTTATGCACAAAGTAGCGTAACAGTTAGCGCAATTTCAGGTTCCTTTGCAATTACGTATCCTAATTCCATAGGAATTGTTTGGGGTATGGGGCAACAACAAAATGTAACTTGGAATGTAAATGGTACTGATGTGGTTCCCGTAAACTCTCCTTTTGTTAATATATTGATCTCTTATAATTCAGGAATTACCTTCACAACTCTAGTGGCAAACACACCTAACGACGGGATAGAATTGATCACTGTTCCAACGCTAACGGCTGATGTTACAACATGCCGCATCAAAGTAGAATCAGCAAGCAGTATTTTCTTTGATGTGAATAACCCTGATTTTGAAATAGCCGCTACTGTATCGGGTTTACCGGATGCTTCGGCAGGAAATGCATTAGGAGTTTCTGTACTTCCTAATCCTTTTACAAACGATTTCCAATTAAAAGTGGGCGCTTTATCATCTAGTTCAAAAACCGAAGTGATCATTACCGATGTATTAGGTAAAGTGATTAAGCAGATCACGTACGAAAAAGTGAACATTCTTGATGAGCGCATTGATCTTTCAGAATTTAAAGCTGCAGTGTATTTTGTAACTGTTGCAAACAACCATACAAAAACAACCACACGCGTTATTAAGCAATAAGAATTCTTGTAAAACAAAAAACCCGTCATGTTTATGCCGGGTTTTTTTTATCTTGTAATTAAAATTATCTCTTTGCGTATTGCTCTTGGTAATATTGTAAATAATTACCTGAGGTTACATTATTTAACCACTCGCTATTGTTTAAATACCAATCAACGGTTTTATCCAAACCTTCTTCAAACGTAAGACTAGGTACCCAGCCCAGATCATTCTTTAATTTGGTGGCATCAATCGCATAACGCAAATCGTGCCCTGCACGATCGGTAACAAACGTGATCAACTTTTCATTTGCTCCTGCTGCGCGGTTCAATTTTTTATCCATAATGCGACAAAGTAAGCGGATCACATCAATATTTGTCCATTCGTTATGTCCACCAACATTGTACGTACTTCCATCTTTTGCTTTATGAAAAATAACATCAATGGCACGTGCATGATCTACCACAAATAACCAATCGCGAACATTCTCGCCTTTACCATAAATAGGCAGTGGTTTATTATTTAAAATATTATTGATGCAAAGAGGGATCAACTTTTCGGGGAAATGATTTGGCCCGTAATTATTACTGCAATTAGAGATCACGCATGGCAAACCATAGGTGTCATGATAAGCGCGAACAAAATGATCGCTGCTGGCTTTAGAAGCAGAGTAGGGGCTATGGGGATCGTAAGAAGTTGTTTCGGTAAACATGCCTGTATCTCCTAAGGCACCGTAAACTTCATCGGTGCTTACATGATAAAACCGTTTAAAAGTTGTATTTGGTTTTTTAAAGAGCGTTTTTGCAGCGTTCAATAAATTAACGGTGCCAATAACGTTGGTCATAACAAATTCTAAAGGATTGGTGATGCTGCGATCCACATGACTTTCGGCAGCCAAATGTATAACGGCATTAAATTGTTCTTTTTCAAAAAGCTCAGAAATAAATTTCGCATCGACAATATCGCCTTTTACGAATTTATAATTGGGTTTATTTTCAATATCGGTTAAGTTGGCTAAATTTCCTGCATAAGTTAATGCATCTAAATTATAGATCTGGTAGTTTGGATAGGTATTCACAAACAATCTTACAACATGTGAGCCAATAAAGCCGGCTCCTCCGGTGATGAGTATTTTCATTTTCTTAAATTTTTACAAACTCCAATAAGTTAATCCCTTTATTTTTCCCTTGTACATCCCTTTGATATCTACCAAAACACCTTTACTGGAAAGAATAGATCTGTAGAATTTCTCATCCAGTAATTTATATTCTTTATGATTTACGGCCACAATAATACCATCGTAACCCTTACCTAATTTACTTAAACCAAAACCGTATTCGTGTTTTAATTCGTCGGTATCAGCATGAGGATCCACTATTTCAACTTTAACTCCAAACGATTTTAATTCCTTCACAATGTCTGCCACTTTACTATTTCTGATATCGCTCACATCTTCTTTAAATGTTGCGCCCATGATAAGCACTTTCGATTTGGAAATATTTTTTCCGGCAGCAATTATTTTTTTAACGCAAGTCTTCGCCACATAAAATCCCATGCTGTCGTTTACGTAACGTCCGCTATTGATCACGCGCGCATGGTAACCTAAACTTTCGGCTTTGTGTGTTAAATAATAGGGATCAACGCCAATGCAATGTCCGCCCACTAAGCCCGGCGAAAATTTTAAAAAGTTCCATTTTGTTCCGGCCGCTTCTAATACATCATAGGTGTTGATGCCCATTTTATTAAAAATAATAGAAAGCTCATTCATTAAAGCAATATTTACATCACGCTGTGTGTTCTCAATAATTTTTGCCGCTTCTGCCACTTTAATGCTGGATGCTTTGTGAGTTCCGGGCTCCACAATAATTTCGTAAACTTTACTTATGTTATCTAAGCTTTCTTTATCGCAGCCACTCACTACTTTTAAAATTTTCGTAATAGTATGTTCTTTATCTCCCGGATTGATACGCTCGGGAGAATAACCAACTTTAAAATCTTTGATATATTTTAATCCACTTATTTTTTCAAGAATAGGAATACAATCTTCTTCTGTACACCCCGGATATACGGTTGATTCATAAACCACATAATCCCCTTTTTTTAAAACCTTACCTACCGTTGTTGAGGCTGCTATCAATGGTTTGAGGTCGGGGAGGTTATGCTCATCAATTGGCGTAGGAACTGCTACAATAAAAAAGTTTGCTTTTTTTAGATCCTCCAATTTATGCGTAAAGGTTATATCCGAATTTTTGAATTCACCTTTTGGTAATTCATTACTCGGATCAATGCCTTTCTTCATTAAGTTCACACGCTTTTCGTTGATGTCGAAACCGATCACTTTTATTTTTTTTGCAAAAGCTAAAGCAATTGGTAAGCCCACATATCCTAATCCTATTAAGGCAACTTGTGATTTTTTCTTTATAATATCTTGGTACATCATATCAGTACTTATTTATTTTTTAAAACATTCTGTGGTCTCAAAGCGTAAATACGCTCAATAATATCAACAACTTTCAATCCCTCTAACGCGTTTGTAGATATTTTATTTTTCCCTTGAAGCGTTTCTATAACATTTTCTATTACATTATGATGATTATTTGCAGATCCTTTATATGCCCCGTAATCGTTGGCAGGATTAGTTTCTCCCAGTTCAGGCATTTTGTAATCTTTAATATTACACACTTCAATTTGATCCATGTATTGTCCGCCAACTTTCACACTTCCTTTACTTCCAACAATGGTAAGCGACGATTCTAAATTCTTTTCCCAAACCGACGTTGAATAATTCACGCAACCCATTCCTCCGTTAACAAAATCAAAACTTACAAATCCGCTATCTTCAAACGCTGTGCTTTTTTGATGGTTGAAATCAGCAAACTTGGCTTGTATATTTGTAATATCTCCAAAAAGCCAATACATAATATCTATCCAGTGACTGAATTGAGTGAACAGTGTTCCGCCATCAAGATCTTGAGTGCCTTTCCATCCATCGGCTTTGTAATAGCGATCATCACGATTCCAATAGCAATTTAATTGCACCATGTAAATATCCCCCATTAATTTTTTCTCCATCACTTCTTTTAACCACATGCTTGGAGGCGAATAGCGATTTTGCATTACGCAAAAAACAGTTTTGTGATGGTGTAAAGCGTTGTAAATTATTTTTTCGCAATCGGATTTTGAAAGCGCCATCGGTTTTTCAACTACAACGTGCTTGTTAGCATCCAATGCTTTTAAGGCGTGAGTTGCATGCAATCCATTAGGTGTACACACATTTACCACTTCAATTTCGGGATGCGCATTTAAAAGATCATCGATGTTAGAATAAAATTTTTCTTTTAGATCATCTAATCCTAATTTTTCTTTGGGCAAAGCATCGCAAACGGCAATTAATTCGCAGCCATCGTTGCGACGGATCATTTCGGCATGGCGTTTACCAATGTGGCCTTGTCCTATTACTGCAAATTTTATCTTTCCCATGTTACTTATTCTTTATGCCTCATCTTTAATATGTCATCACAATTTGTGATAACATACTCTTCCACTTTTGTTTAACTAATTCGAGTAACTTGATTATTTTTTAATTCATATGTCTGTTTACTCTCTTCACAAAGGGCAATTCCATCTTTATCAAAATTTAATCGATGTCCAAACTCGCTCATCCATCCAATTTGTTTGGCAGGATTTCCAACTAATAATGCATAAGCCGGAACATTTTTTGTAACAACCGCACCGGCACCAATAAAAGCAAATTCGCCAATATCATGTCCGCATACAATAGTTGCATTTGCCCCTATAGAAACACCTTTTCCAACATGTGTTTTGGCATATTGATCTTTGCGGTTAACTGCACTGCGCGGGTTGGTAACATTTGTAAAAACCATGCTAGGCCCAAGGAAAACGTCATCGTCGCAAGTTACTCCCGTATAAATAGATACGTTATTTTGAACCTTAACGTTGTTACCCAAAACTACGTGTGGTGAAACAACCACATTTTGACCAATGTTACAATTTTTGCCTAATTTACAGTTGGGCATAATGTGCGAAAAGTGCCAAATTTTGGTACCCTCCCCAATGGAACAGCCCTCGTCGATAACGGCCGTGGAATGCGCATAAAAATTGGCTTGGTTCATAAAAAATTAGAGCACAAATTTAGAAAAACCATTAACATCTCAAAATTTTGATTATCAATTAGCTGGAAAATCACTTATGTGTTAAAATGCACCAATTGTGAAAAAAGTAGTACCAAATCGTAAAAAAGGTAAAAGGTTATTTTTTTATTCAAAGAAAAATGAACATTTTTGTTAAAATTATACAATTTATAATCGATAAATACAGCGCTATGATGAATATGTACAAATTAACAGGAGCCATTGCTCTAGCCGTAGTTTTAGGAGGAGAAATCAATGCTCAAACATATAGTTGGTCACCTGCCGGACCTGTTTTAAGTGCAGGCCGTTCGAGGAACATGGTAGTTGATAGATTAGACAATAAAGTGCTCTACGTTGGAAGTGTTTCTAGCGGTATATTTAAATCTACAAATTCAGGAACTACTTGGTTGCCGGTGAATGATCAGGATACAGTTCGTAACATCAGTTATTTAGCACAAAGCGCTGATGGAACTATTTACGCATCTACAGGTGAGGGCTTTTTGAGAAAGACAGCGAAAGATCGTTCAATTTCTGGAACAGGCCTTTATAAATTATCAGGAAGTAATCTTGTACAAGTGAAGTCATCAACGGTAACGGGTTCTGTTATTAATAGAATAGCATGTCACCCATCTAATGCAAGTAATTTTGCAGTGGCTGGTACAAACGGATTATTGATCACAACAGATGGAGGAAACACATTTACTCAAGCAGCGGGTGCGGTTCCGGTAACGGCTACAGCGCTTACAGTTCATTACGACAATTCGGGTGGTATTTATGCAACTGCTACTAACGATCTAAATGTAGGTTCAGGATATATTTATACAAAGGTTTATAAATCAGTCAATGGAGATCCAAACAGTTTCGTTGATATCACTCCAAGTTCAACTGAATTACCTGATATGGCATATGGTAGAATTGAGGTTGGTATAGCTTACTCTAACCCAAATACTATTTATGCTTCAGTGGCTAAAAGCACAACAACTAATAATATTTCATCAGCAACTTTATATGCATTTTTTGTAAGTAAGGATGCCGGTGTAAATTGGACATTAATACTGGAAGGTTCTCCACAATTAGATCCTTTATCTAATGGTGGTACTTCAGCCGCCGGAGATTACGCGCATTGCGTTACCGTTAATCCGTATAACGCAGATCAAGTGTTTGTAGGTAGTTATAAATTTTATACATGGACAAAGACCACGGGTGGACCTGAAGGTATTGGAACTTGGGTAAGATATGGAAGTGAATTTGCATTTAACTCACCTATATACTTGCGTCAAAACATCCACGATATAAAACTTATAACAAATGGAACAGATTTGGTGTATACCTATTTTGTTACAGATGCAGGTGTTTATAAATCTTCCGACGATCTTCTTACTTTCCAATTCTTTTCAGCAGGCCTTGGAACAGCACAGTATAATAGTGTTGATATCTCACGTTTCCCAAAAACTGCGAACCAAACAAATTCATTGGTGCCTTACTCAGGATATATAGCTGCAACTGCCGGTAATGGTGTAAGTTATTTTAGTGGAAATTACCCATTAGTTACTTCAGAATTGAATTATTTGAATGGCGATTATTTTAACGCTGTGTATTCTAAACTCTCACCAAAAACAGCATTTTTTACATCTGCCAATAGTAATCTTTATGTTTCTCCAGATATTACAACAGGTGAACCTACTATTATGCAAGTAAGTCATCTGGGTTCAGAGTGTCAAACCGATCCGAGCATAACACAAATTGATTTCCGCGGGATCAGTAATAATGGATCAACAAAAGATCAAGCCTACGTAAACAACTCTTACACTGCAACAGGTACGCCTTTTAAATTATGGGAGAACACAAAGGTAGACGGCTCGGTAACAGACCCTAAGCGATTTGTTACAATTGATTCGACAATATTTTTTAACGATTCAATACGAGTATTGATCCCGATAACAACTACGGTTTCCGGCGCTACATCATATACAGTGAGTTTAATAAAGCCTCAGGCCTCAGCCATAATTGATAAAGTAAACATCTCAACGTTCACTGTATCGATCGCAACTACCACAAGCTCTTCTTGCTTTGGAAATGCAAATATTTCGTATACAACAAACACCAAGGCAACCATGGAATTTGGCGGAGCTACATCTCCAACCACTTTGCCTGGTAGTTATACACTAACCGGATTGACTTCAACAGTGGTAAACACTTTAAATAAACTTTCCATCGATCCGGTAGATCTTAAAGACATTATTCAGTTTGAGATACCTGTAAATCCCCTTACTCCAATAGTTACGAGTACAGGAAATCTTCAATATGTTAGAGTTGGGGTTACCGTTTTTTACCGTTATAATGCAGGTAGTGTGATCAATTTAAAGAATAATAATATATCTTCTTTAACGTTCACTAACTCCGCAACTATTCCTGCTACTACTTGGACCTTCTCAAATGTCGGAACAAATTCTCTAAGTCCGGTATCTACTAGTCAGCCAACAAAATATAAGCTAGATTACAATGCTAGATTAGCTATTCTTAACGATAAAGGTGTTTTAATAAGCAAGCGCCCATTGAACACTAACGACCCGCAGAAATTCCAGATAGTAAGTTGTACAGGCGCCTTAACAACAAACTCAGGAACGTATACTGCAGGTCAAATGACAGTAACAGGCTTGCCTTATTTATTAGAGTGGGCTCCAAACGGCAAAGCAGTTTATTATGTAACTTCTGTGTTAACGCCAACGCCTGTTTATCGTGTTTACAAGGTAAATGTTGGGGCAAGTATCCATGATTTTGCAATTGATGATTATAGAGGTTCTTATTACACAGGATGTGTTAATGGAAAAAGAACATCTACTACAGTGTTTACTTTCACAACTAATTTCCAATCTCCTTTCAGAACAACTTTAACTTTTACATGTTCAGAGAAGATCACCAACTTAACAGTAAGTGATGATAATAAAACATTATTGTTAACCACTTCGGATGCAACTAACAAAGTTTATGTGAGTACTCCTAACATTGACACAGACAATATTGATAATACAGTTGTTATTTTCACAAGCAAAACGGGAACAGGTTTGCCAAGTGGTTCTATGAATTGTGCACTTTTTGAAATGACAGACAACAAGCGTGTTTTAGTTGGTACCGATAGAGGTGTGTATGTTACAAATGATATTACTGTAGCTAGTCCTACATGGATAGATGCAAAAAACGCTTCAAGTACTTCGAATGCGCTACCCAATGTACAGATCTTTGATATCAAGCAACAAAAAGCAAGCTCATGGGATTCGTATAATTCAGGGATTATTTATGTAGCTACCAACGGTAGAGGAGCATGGTTAAACAAAAACTACCTAGTTCAAACGGTGATAGGTGTTGATGAGCATGAAACAATTGCTAAGAACACAGGTCTAACAGTTTATCCAAATCCTACCAATGGAAATGCGACTCTTAATTTCTTTGCCGCTGATAACGAGAATATCGTGATCAATGTAATGGATTTGAGTGGACGTGTAGTTAAAACAGAAAATCAAAAGAACTTGACTTACGGTTATACGGATCGCACTATTAGTACTAGCGACTTGAGCAGTGGTGTTTACATTGTAAACGTTACAAGTTCAAAAGGAATTAAACGTATAACTAAATTAGTAGTATCTAAATAAAACTATTGAAGTAAAAGTAAAGAGCTTCCCGATTTGGGAAGCTCTTTTTGTTTAAAGCCGGCCAAAAAAACCCCGAGAATTATATCGGGGCCTTTTTCCTAAAACTAACCTTATTTTATTAATCTACATTATCATGTAAAAAAGAGTTATTCGGGCGGATCTCGATCTTTTTATCATCGCCTTCACTTAGTGTAAAGCGAGATACGTTCGATTCCTGCGAATAGTTCTTATTCTCTAAATTGATGTTCTTTCTCGAGAATGCCGTTTCTTTTTCTAAAGAAGCTAAGCCTTCAGGGCTTTTCATTTTCAAAGTGATCTCTTTTAGTTTGCGAATACGCTCTTGAGCTAATTTGATCTGCTCTTCGCGAGAAATTTCGGCTACAATATTTGGAGTTTCAGAAACGACCTCTTCTTTTATTTCATTTAGCGGAGTTTCAATGTTTTCGCTAATAGTTGTAAACGTAAACTCTTTTGTTTCTGTTATTTCAATATTTGTAGCTTCTATGTTTACTTGCTCATCTGTTAAATTTGTTTCAGTGATCTCGAAGCTTACTTCTTTTTCTTCGGTGATCTCTTCTTTAATAAAAACAAACGCTTCTTCTTCTTTGGTTTCGTTAATTGGAGTAATAACTTCCTCAACTTTTGTTTCGTTTAAGTCAACTACTTTTCTTTCTTTATAAAAAGAAGCTTCAAAGCTTTGTGAAGGACGTGATTTAAATCCTGTAGCAATAATGGTAACACTTACGCTATCTCCTAAAGATGCGTCGGTACCGTAACCGGTTATCAATTCGGCTGTTCCACCAGCAGCCTCTTGAATAAAGTCGGTTATTTCACCAAATTCATCCATGTCAATATCATCACTACCGCTCATGATATTTAATAATACATGGCGAGCACCGCTGATATCGTTATCATTTAATAACGGAGAATTCAATGCGCCTTCAACAGCTTTTAAAGCGCGTTTTTCGCCGCTGGCAATGGCACTACCCATAATAGCTACACCACTGTCTTTCATAACGGTTTTCACATCGTTGAAATCAACATTGATATGCATGTGTAAGCTAATGATCTCGGCAATGCTTTTTGCAGCACCAGTTAATACATCATCTGCGTGAGCAAACGCTTCGCTCATTTTTAAGTTACCGTAGATCTCGCGTAATTTATCGTTGCTGATCACTAAAAGTGTATCAACATACTTTTTCATTTCTTCTAAACCTGCATCAGCTTGTGTTTTACGTTTTTTACCTTCAAACATAAAAGGTAATGTAACAATACCAACTGTAAGTATTCCCAACTCACGTGCAATGCTTGCAATTACCGGAGCAGCTCCAGTACCGGTACCACCACCTAAGCCGGTTGTGATAAATACCATTTGGGTATTTTCGGTTAAATACGCTCTTATTTCATCAATCGATTCAATGGCTGCATCGCGTCCAACATCGGGAATAGAGCCTGCGCCCAACCCTTTTGTAAGATTGCTCCCTAATTGGATCTTGTGATTAACAGGGCTTTTTTCAAGCGCTTGTCTATCTGTATTTGCTACGATAAAATCAACGCCTTTAATGCCCATCAAAAACATGTGGTTTACGGCGTTGCTTCCGCCGCCGCCAACACCGATCACTTTTATGATCGAACTTTCGGCGTTTGGTAATTCAAATTGCATCATGGTGGTTATGGTTTTAGGTTATTAAGGTATTTGTTAGTTTATAATTTAATTATTCAATATCGTCGCTCATCCAGTCTTTTGCGCGTGTAATAAGCGTATCAAAAAAGGATCCAATTTTTTTCTGTGAATGATTGGTTATTTTTTTCGCTTCTTTTACCGAAACAGTTTCTTCTGTCTCTACTAATTCAGGTTTGTTGAAATTCAATCCGCGTTTTGATTCGCGCTCGTATTTCTCAATACCTTTCATAACAAGTCCAATACCTGTAGCGTATAATGGATTTTTTAATTCATTGTCGGCTGAGCTTAAATGTTTATTTGGCGTACCAATACGGCAATCCATTCCACTGGTAAGCATGATCAATTGCTGTAAATGTTTTAGCATTGACCCGCCACCTGTAACAACAATACCTGCAGACAATTTGCGTTCGTAGCCTGATGATTTTATCTCGAACAATACAAATTCTAAAATCTCTTCCATACGCGCCTGAATGATCTGCGCTAATAATTTTACAGAAACTTCTTTTGGTGGGCGTCCAGATAAACCGGGAATAGAAATGATCTCATTTTCCTGATTTTCTTGTGCTAATGCCGAACCAAAACGAACTTTCAATTGTTCTGCTTGTGATTTAATGATACTACATCCTTCTTTGATATCTTCCGTTACAATATTTCCACCAAATGGAATTACAGCAGTGTGACGAATAATGCCATCGTAAAATACGGCAACATCGGTAGTACCACCGCCAATATCAACCAATACAACACCGGCTTCTTTTTCTTCGTCGCTTAATACAGCATCAGCACTTGCCAATGGCTCTAAATGAAGATCAACAATTTCTAAACCTGAACGGTTAACGCATTTAAAAATATTTTTAACGGCACTTACTTGCCCGGTGATGATATGAAAGTTTCCTTCTAAGCGAATACCGGCGTGACCAATTGGATTTTTGATGCCGCTTTCGTTATCAATGATGTATTCTTGTGGAATAACATGAATTACTTCTTCGCCAGGGTTCATTACCAGGCGATGCATATTATCAATCAATTGATCCACGTCTTTTTGGCTAACTTCATCGTCTAGTGATTGACGAGTTATCATACCACGGTGTTGCATGCTTTTGATGTGTTGACCGGCTATACCTACAATAACTTCTCCAATATCAACATTGGCCTTGTCGGCAGCAATAGCAATAGCAGTTTTTATTGAAGCAACGGTTTGTTCAATATTAACTACAACGCCACGGTTAACGCCAAGCGATTCGGTTTTGCCAATGCCCATGATCTCAATTTTACCATGTTCATTTTTACGGCCAATAATGGCAGCAATTTTTGTTGTTCCGATGTCTAGCCCTACTACAAGGTCAGAGCCTAAATTAGTTGTGTTTTCTTCCATAGAATTATTTTTTGGTGCAAACAACCAGGTTTTTAAATTTTAAATTAATAGTTGAATATTTGTTCCAGCTATTGGTCTTATTCAGCCCTTCGCTGTAAAATAATTTAAGTTTGTTGAGTTTCATATCGAGATCTTCATTTTTCCCCAATAAAATAGATTGATCCCCAACTACAGGCGTTAAAACAAATTCCTTTTCTGGTGTAACATAAATTTGGTGGATAAGATTGCACAATAACGAATCTGCATAAATATGCTTTGAGATATCGTAAATATCGTCTAATACGCTAATCTCTTTAAATAATGGATTCTGCGCAATTTGCTCAACTGAATATTGGTAACGGCGCGCGTATGATTCGTAAATAGCACCGTTGGCAATCAAAACTCTTCCTGTTGCTTTATCACTCAAAGGCATAAGCTTGCTTAATGAATCAATATAGTAACTTTCGCCGCTTGATGTAATGATGCGAACCAAAGGACGGCGTTGTTTCACTGTGATTTTAAGATCTCCATTTACATCATAAGAAATTTCAGCATTCTCAACGGCAGGATTTGAATTGAGAGCTTTTTCTAAACCGTTAATGTCGATGTTTTTTAGTTCATTGTTCACCAAAACATCATGTCTTTCTTCAAAGAAATTTTTCACTTCTGTTTCGTTGATGAATTCGTTGTCGGATGGATTAATGATTTCTACCGATACATGATTTACTTTGGCATGATCGTTTTTTTCGCTGGCAAACGACCATGAAATGACAAGGCCGGAAAGAACAAGAACCCAGGTAAGTGCGGTAAAAAGTTTTTTATAATTTATTTTCTTCAAAATGCTATTTTATCTTTTCTTTTAGTAGGTCTTCAATGGGTTTTACTAATCCATCAATGTCTCCGGCCCCTAGTGTTACGATCACATCAAAATCATTTTTTTTAATATGCTCTAATACGCCTTGCTTGCTCAATAGTTTTTTATCAGTTTTATTTACTTTTTCAAGAAGCATTTCTGATGTTATACCTTCTATCGGAAGTTCGCGTGCGGGATAAATATCCAACAGTATCACTTCGTCTAGTAAACTCAAGCTCTCGGCAAAACCATCAGCAAAATCCCTTGTGCGGCTAAAAAGATGAGGTTGAAAAATCCCTGTGATCTTTTTGCCTGGGTAAATTCGCTTCACCGATGATATGGTTGCTCTCAACTCTTCGGGGTGATGCGCATAATCATCAATGTAGATTATTTTGCTCGATTTGAATCGGTAATCAAATCTGCGTTTCACACCACTAAAAGAACGTAAGGCTTTTTTTATTTGATCGCCTTTTAAACCAATTTGCTGCGCTATTGCAATTGCAGCGATTGAATTTTCAACGTTATGCATCCCTGTAATTCCGAGACAAATACCTGTTAAATTTTCAATCGGGCTAACCACATCAAAGTGCGCTTCATTTTCTATAAAACGCACATTTTCAGCAACATAATTGGTATTTAAATTTAAAGAGTAGATGAGCTTATTAGAGGGAAGACGCAATTCGTTATCAACATTTTTGTTAACAATCAAACAACCATTTTTCTGTATCTGATTCGCAAATAATTCGTAGCCTTCCTTTACAAATTGGTGGTTCTTGTATATGTCTAAATGATCTGCGTCACAACTCGTAATTACAGATAGATACGGATGTAATGTTAGGAAGGAACGATCGTATTCATCCGCTTCAACTACAACAAATGTTTCGCTTTTTGAAGCATCGCCAAGCAAGAGATTTGTATCGTAATTCTTCGATATTCCACCCATGAAGGCAAAACAATTAACGTCATTGTTCTTCAGCAAATGCGAAACCATGGTTGTTGTTGTTGTTTTTCCATGAGTACCCGCGATGGCAATTGTTTTGAATTGTTTGGTTATTTCGCCCAATACCTGTGAGCGTTTTAAAATGGTGTAACCATTTTGTTTTAAGAATACATATTCCTTGTGTTCCAAGGGTACGGCTGGTGTAAAAACGATCAAGACTTCTTCGGGTGTATAGCCGCTTAAATTTTTTTGGAGGAATTCAACATTCTCTTCGAAATAACACGGAATTCCTTCATTTTCTAATTGAGATGTAAGAACTGTTTTTGTTTTATCGTAACCTGAAACTTTTTTACCGTAATGGTTGAAATACCTTGCCAGTGCACTCATTCCAATGCCGCCTATACCCAAAAAGTAATATAATTTGTAATTTAAGATGTTCATTTTTTCAAGAGCTTTAGTACCTCTTTGGCAATGATCTCTACAGAATTGTGAATGGCCATTGTGCCAATTTTTTCGGTGAGTTCTTTTTGTAGTGATTCGTCTGTTATTAAATCAAGAGCCTTTCTAATAAGATCTTTTTTTGCATCGGCATCTCTTACTAAAAGCGCCGCGTTCTTCATTACCAACGCCATGGCATTTTTTGTTTGGTGATCTTCCGCAGCCGTTGGTAATGGAACAAAAATGCTTGGTTTTTTTACTACACATAGTTCGGAAATAGCGCCTGCGCCAGCTCTAGAAATCACGCAATCGGCAAAGGCATAAGCAAGATCCATTCGTGTGATAAAATCAACAGCTTTAATATTCTTAGATTGAAAAGGAGCACATTGTTGTTTGGCTGTTTCAAAGTACGTTTTGCCGGTTTGCCATACGAGTTGGATATTCTGTTCGGCCAATGTTTTTAAACCTTCACCCATAGCTTCGTTGATGCCCTTAGCGCCTAAGCTTCCGCCAACAACTAGTATGGCTTTTTTATTTTTATCAAGTTTAAAAAATTCAAAGGCTTCATTTCTTTTGTCGGAAACACCTGTAATATCCTGACGAATTGGATTGCCACTAAAAACAATTTTTTCTTTTGGAAAAAATTTTTCCATCCCTTCGTAAGCCACGCAAATGGTATTTACTTTTGCGCCCAAAATTTTATTGGTAATGCCCGCGTAAGAATTCTGTTCTTGAATCAGAGTTGGAATTCTGTTATTGGTTGCGGCTCTCAGGATTGGCCCGCTGGCGTAACCTCCGGTTCCAATAACCACATCAGGTTTAAAATCTTTAATGATCTTACGAGCTTTTAGTAAGCTCATGATAAGTTTAAAAGGAAAAGTAAAATTTGATAGTGATAAATTTCTTTGAAATCCGGAGATAGGTAATCCAACAATATCATAACCGGCTTTCGGAACTTTTTCCATTTCCATTCTGCCTAAAGCACCTACAAAAAGAATTTGAATGTTTGGAATTTGCTTTTTGAGTTCGTTGGCAATGGCTACGGCAGGAAATATATGTCCACCGGTGCCACCACCGCTTAATATGACTTTAGTCGGTTGCAAGTTGCTCTTCGGTTTTATCGTTAGTGCTGTTGCTTACGCTTAAAATAATTCCCAAAGAGATCATGGTGAACCAAATGGACGTTCCGCCCATGCTGATCAAAGGTAAAGGCTGACCTGTAACCGGAAAAAGATTTACCGCAACGGCCATATTAATGAGCGCCTGAAAAACAAGACTAAATGCGAGCCCGACGGAAATTAATCCGCCAAATGTTTTATCGGAGTCGCGCAAAATGCGAATGCCTCTAAAAAAAAGAATGAGGTAGAGGAATAAAATTAAAAGAGCAGTGATCAACCCATACTCTTCAATGATGATAGCATAAATAAAATCGGAAGAAGCTTGCGGTAAAAATGCACGTTGGGTTGAATTACCAGGACCTTTTCCTATAATACCACCTGTTGCAATGGCAATTTTGGCTTGTTCGGCTTGGTAATTTGCTTTTGTGTCGCCACTGGCAAAATTCTCAATACGCGCTTTCCATGTTCTTCCCCTTGGGATAAGATCGGGAACCGTAAATATTAAAAGACTTAAGAGTAAACCAAATCCAACACACATCAATAAAATATAAGTGATAAATTTTAATTTGATGCGACCTGCAAACATTAAAAATAGGCAATTAATAAATAGTAATGCTGCTGTAGAAAAATTAGCAGGCAATATTAAACCACAAATCATAGCAATGGGTAATAGTAAATGGAGTGCTAAACCTTTAAAATCTTGCAGCTGATCAAACTTTAAGGTTATAGTTCTTGCAACGTATAATAACAACATGATCTTAGCAATATCCGACGACTGAAATGTAAGAGATGTTCCGGGAATTGGCAACCAACGAACAGCTTCTCCGGCGCTAACACCCTTAAATAAAGTGAAGAGAAGAAGAGGTATGCATAAATAAAAACCTATTTGTGAGATCTTACTAAAGGCTGTATACTTTATTTTATGGAAGAAATAAGCCAGTAAAAACCCAGAAACTATCAAACCAAAATGTTTAATAAGGAAGAATTCAGTATCGCCCTGCTTGTATTTATGTGCAAGAGTTACAACGGCGCTATAAACCACCAAAGTAGAGAGCAGTGATAATAAAAGCATTATCGCCCAAATAACCTTATCGCCTTTTAAGTAGCTGAATAATTTCATTTTCCTTTTTTTTATTGCGCTTGCGGAAGTATTCTGATTAAATTTTGATCAGGTATATGCCGTCGGTTTTAAAACCATTTTGTAAAATGATGCGAACCCTTGGGCTTTTCCGTTAAGCTGCGTTGTTAATTAAAGTGACCTAACAGCCGCTTTGAACTGCATTCCTCTGTCTTCGTAATTCTCGTACAGGTCGAAACTAGCGCAAGCTGGCGATAAAAGCACAACATCACCTGTTTTGCCGATCTTGTACGCAGCCGCAACAGCATCATGAGCATTGTCGGTATCAACAATTAATTCAACAGTATCTTTAAAAGCACTGATGATCTTTTTGTTGTTTTTACCAAGACAAATAATAGCTTTTACTTTTTGCCCAACCAATTCGGTTAGTTCATTGTAATCATTGCCTTTGTCTTGTCCGCCGCAAATCCAAACAATTGGTTTTTGCATGCTTTCTAATGCATACCAAGTTGAATTGATGTTGGTAGCTTTTGAATCGTTGATAAATTCAACACCATTGATAGATGCAACAAATTCGAGGCGGTGTTCAATACCTTGAAAATCTTGCATACTTTCTTTGATGCTTTCTTTTCGCACATCAACGATGCGTGAAGCAAGAGAAGCTGCCATTGAATTGTACACGTTGTGTTTGCCTTGAAGGGCGAGTTGTTCAATCGTCATAATTAAGGGATTTTGGTTTGATTTATAGTTTATGGTTAATTGGTTTTCGGTTAAAAATGCACCATCGCCTTCAATTGGCTTTTTGATGCTAAAGGGCACAAGCTGCACTGGGGTTTTCCAGGTTTTCATATATTCTCTCATCACTTCATCATCTGCATTATACACAAATGAATCGTGTGAGGTTTGGTTTTGAATTATGCGGAATTTAGACGCCACATAATTGTCAAATTTGTTTTCGTAGCGATCTAAATGATCGGGTGTGATATTTAAAAGAATAGACACATCGGCTCTAAAATCAAACATACCATCGAGTTGGAAACTACTTAATTCTAAAACGTAGAGATCAAAATTTTCGGTAGCAACTTGCAAAGCAAAACTCTTACCCACATTTCCCGCCAAACCAACATTGTACCCTGCTTTTTTTAAAGTATGATAAGTAAGCATGGCAGTTGTAGTTTTACCATTAGATCCTGTGATGCAAATTGTTTTGGCAGACGTATATCGTCCTGCAAATTCAATTTCGGATATCACCGGTATATGTTTCTCTTTTAATTTCACAATCAATTCTGCTTTATCGGGTATGCCCGGACTTTTGATCACTTCCGTAGCATTCAATATTTTTTCTTCTGTGTGTTTCCCTTCTTCGAACTCAATTTTATTCTCTACTAATTGAGTTCTGTATTTTTCTTTAAACGCTCCTTTATCGCTTAAAAAAACGTCGTATCCTTTTTGTTTGGCCAATATGGCACTACCCACACCGCTTTCTCCTCCACCAAGTATCACCATGCGTTTACTCATTATCTTAACTTGAGTGTTACGAAGGTTAATACAGCTAGTATAATTCCAATAATAAAAAATCGCATCACAATTTTAGCTTCATGAAATCCTTTCTTTTGATAATGATGATGCAAAGGCGCCATTTTAAATAGGCGATGGGTTTGCGCGTATTCCAATCCTCTTTTTTTCTTTTGAAATTTGAAATAGTATACTTGAAGAATAACAGTAAGGCTTTCCACCACAAATACACCGCATAGGATAGGAACCAATAATTCTTTACGAATAGAAATTGCGAATACACCAATGATACCACCAATGGCTAAACTTCCTGTATCGCCCATAAATACTTGTGCGGGGAAAGAGTTGTACCACAAAAATCCAACGCAAGCTCCAATGAAAGCAGCAATAAATACCACAAGTTCAGCAGAGTGTGGTATGTACATAATGTTTAAGTAATCAGCAAAAATGGTATTACCAGATACATATGCAAAAATGCCAAGCACCACACCAATTATGGCGCTTGAACCTGCGGCTAATCCATCAATTCCATCAGTAATATTTGCTCCATTGGAAACAGCCGTTACAACTAAGATCACCATAGGAATAAATATCAACCAGCCGTATTTTGCGCAATCATCACAAGCCCACGAAATAAGTTTTGAATAGTCTAGTTCGTTTTCTTTTAAAAAAGGAATGGTGGTCTTTAAAGTTTTAGTAGGAATCTCAGCGTATTTTGGCGGAGTTACTTTTTTCTCTGTTCCTTGCGAAATGGAAATGATATCTGTTTTTCCTGATTCTAATCGTTCTTTAATAACAACATCGGGATGAAAATATAAAACACAACCAACAATTAATCCAATGCCTACTTGACCAACAATTTTAAATTTACCCTGTAAGCCTTCTTTATTCTTTTTAAACACTTTAATGTAATCATCTAAAAATCCGAGGGCGCCTAACCAAACAGTTGATATGATCATCAAAATGATGTACACATTCATAACTTTGGCGAATAGTAAGGTTGGGATCAGGATTCCTGCAATGATAATCAAACCACCCATCGTTGGTGTTCCGCTTTTTTTAGCCTGTCCTTCCAAACCTAATTCGCGAATGGTTTCGCCAATTTGTTTTTTTCGAATGAATTCAATAATGCGTTTACCAAATATCAATGTAATGAGCAAAGAAGTGATGAGTGCAAATGCTGCTCGAAAGGAAATGTAATTAAATACACCTGCTCCCGGAAAATCGAAAGCCTTATCTAAATATGTAAATAAGTAATACAGCATTATACTTCTATGGCGCTTATGGTTTCTTTAAATAGTTTGTAATCATCAAAATCATGCTTCACGCCTTTTATCTCTTGATATTTTTCGTGACCCTTTCCGGCGATCAAAATAATATCGCCGCTTTTTGCTAAAGTACAGGCCGTACGTATTGCTTCTTTTCTATCGGAGATGCGTAAAGTTTTTTTCACATCTACAGGCGAAACACCTTTTTGCATTTGATTCAAAATTTCTTCAGGATCTTCACTGCGAGGATTGTCGGACGTTAAAATGATCTTATTGCTTAATTCGCAAGCAATTCCGGCCATAATAGGACGCTTTGTTGTGTCTCTATCGCCACCACAACCAACCAAGGTTATTACTTGTTCGTTGCCAGTGCGAATGTCTTTTATTGTTTCTAAAACATTTTTTAATGCATCGGGTGTATGGGCGTAATCTATAATGCCAATAACGCCACCTTTTGATTTGAAATATTGAAAACGGCCTTCTACCGAATTTAAATTGCTTAAAGCGGTAAGCACATTTGTTTTATCTTGCTTTAACAGAACAGCAGTAGCATACACGGCTAATATATTATATGCATTGAATGATCCAATCAATTTTACCCAAACTTCTTTATTGTCAATATTGAGTAATAGTCCATTCAAATGATTTTCAATGATCTTGCATTTAAAATCTGCCACAGTTTTTAAACTATACGAATGCTTGCTTGCTTTGCAGTTTTGCAACATTATTTTGCCATTCTTATCATCAACATTGGTTAATGCAAATGCTTCGGATGGTAATTGATCGAATAAACCTTTTTTTGCCTTTATATATTCATCAAAGGTTTTGTGATAATCTAAATGATCGTGTGTAATATTGCTGAACGCAGCGCCGGCAAATGAAATTCCTGTAACACGATGTTGAACTATGGCGTGCGAACTAACTTCCATAAAAGCATATTCACACCCTTGCTCTGTCATGGTATGCAAAAGTTCGTTGAGCGTTAATGCATCAGGGGTGGTGTGTGTAGCTGGAATAACTGTATTATTTATTTTATTTTGAACGGTTGATAATAACCCGGCTGTATAGCCAAGAGATCTGAATAAATTAAATAGTAAAGTAACAGTGGTAGTTTTGCCATTTGTTCCGGTAACTCCAACAAGTTTTAATTTTGCCGACGGATTATCAAAATAATTGCAAGCAATAAACCCCAAAGCTTCATGCGAATTTTTTACTTTCACATAAGTAACTTCCGCCTTGCGTTCTTTGGGCAGTTCTTCGCAAACAACAGCAATGGCCCCATTCTCAATAGCTTTTGCAATAAATTCATGGCCATCATTTGCATCTCCTTTAATGGCAACAAACACCGAATCTTTTTTCACTTTACGCGAATCAAAGGTTACCGATGAAATAGCAGAATGGGTTGAGCCACTGATCTCTTCCAGTCTTACCTTGTATAATATGTCGCTCAATAATTTCATTAACTCAGTGTCAAAATAATTTTATCGCCCTTGTTGAATTTTTGTCCAACCGAAATGCTTTGTTTTTTTACCAATCCGTAACCTTCAAGTTTTACATTCAATCCTTTATTCTCTAATAAATACAATGCGTCTTTCGCCGAAAGGCCGCTAAGATTTGGAATCAATCCTTTTTTAAGTGTGTCTTCTAGCTTTGCTTCAACCACATTTAGTTTTGTACTATCGCTGTAATTTCTTGATACGTAAGCTGAACTCGCAGGAATATTTTTTGCAGGAATATTCAATTGCTTAATTACCTTATTCAATTCATCACCTTTTACCATAGCAATGATTGGCGCTTTAGTGATCACGGTATTTTGATCATTGATAGGCGAGAGAAAATCCAGACTTCCGGAATATACTTTTTCGGCTATTTCTTTAAATACAGGGCCTGCAACTAAGCCTCCGTAATAAATACCATTGCTCGGAGAATTGATGATTACAATACATGTATACAAAGGATTATCGGCTGGAAAGTATCCTACAAACGATGCTTGATACGTACGCTGATTACCTTTACCATAAATACCATTTTTTGCAATGGCCGCGGTTCCGGTTTTACCACCAACTTTAAATGCGGTAATGTTCAATCCTTTTCCTGTTCCCTTTAGTACAACACCTTCTAGTAATTGTTTGGCTTTTTTGATGGTGCTTGGTTTTACAATTTGCTCGTTAATGATCTCGGTTCCAAATTTCATTACCGTATTATCATTGCGTTTTATTTCTTTTACAAAATGCGGCTTTACCATTTTACCATTATTGGCAATGGCATTATATAGTGTAAGTGTTTGTAAAGGTGTTATTAAACTTTCGTAGCCATAACTCATTTGAGGTAATGTAACACCGCTCCAATCTTTATCTTTTGTTTGCTTGATTAATGGTTTTCCTTCACCTGGAATTGTTAGTCCTAACGGTTTGTTTAAACCAAATGCATTTAGCCTATCCACAAATTGCTGTGGATTTTTAGCAAAATATTTTGTAACTAATTTTGTTGTTCCAACATTTGACGATGTTTCAAAAACACGTTGAGCCGAGATCTTTTCTGCTTCTGGTTCGTGCGAATCGCTTACAGTAATATCATAATAATTACACTTTCCCTTACCAACCTGTACTTGTTCGTCTAAGCTAATATTATAATCTTCAAGCAATGCAAGGAATGATGCAAGCTTAAAAGTTGAGCCCGGTTCAGTTGGATAACCAATAGCATAATTTAACGACTCATAATATTCTGTAGAATCTTTTCCGCCTTTGGTTAAGTTGGCAATCGCTTTAATAGCGCCTGTTTTTACTTCCATTAATACAGCGCAACCGTGGGTTGCATTATTTTTTACAAGTGCTTTTAAAAGGGCATGTTCAGCAACGTCTTGAATATTGATGTCGATCGTTGTGTAAAGATCACTCCCATCTTTTGGTTCCACTTCGTTTTCATCGTTGATCGGTCTCCAAACATCACCGGCAATTTTTTGCATCAAACGTCTTCCGCTAATACCTGTTAATGAAGTGTCAAATGCGCCTTCCAAACCAACCGGTTTTACGCCATCACGCGCTAAGCCTATAGTGCGGGCTGCAAGTAATCTAAACGGACGTTCACGTTTGTTTGTTTGAAGTGTTACTAAACCACCTTTGCTTCCTTTGCGAAGAATGGGGAATTTTTTTAGAGCCTGAAGATCTTTATATGAAACACTGCGTTGCAAAAGTACATAACGATCTTTTGTTTTGCGAGCGCTATTTAAAATTCTCAGGTATTGTGTTTCACTTTTATCCTTAAATAGGTTGTGCAAACAAAGCGCCAATGAATCTTTGTTCTCGCGGAATAACTTTTCATCGATGCTTGGCGCATTGATGTCAATTCCAATTTCGTAGTAGGGGAGTGAGGTAGCTAGCAAGGCCCCGTTTACGTCAAAAATATTACCGCGAACGGCTTCTATTTCGTGAACTTTTGTGGTGAAAGCTTCGGCTTTTGCTTTCCATTCATCACCTTGCACAAATTGGATCACGATGATGCGATACAAAATTGAAAGTGAGAAGACACAGAGAAGTACGTAAACAAGGTAAATGCGTGATAGTATATCTTTTTTCTCTTTCAATTCTTTTGTTGCTGGTTTTTATGGAGTTGTGTACTGTCTACTTTAATTTTTAAGGGCGGTGTAATAGGTTCTTTTAACCCTATGGATTCTGCAGCTTTAGCAACTTCACTTTGCTTGCTGGCAAACATCAATTCACTTTTTGTATAAATAAATTCTGATTTTAGTTCTTTTAAATTGTTGGTGATCTTATTTACATCTCTAATGGTATCGTCGGCATAATAACCATATGCGATATACGCTGTAGCCATAATCGCAATAAATAAAATGAATGGAACATGTTTAAAGTTCTTTTCATTTGCTAAAAAAGTACCACTAAAAACGCCTGATAATGCTTTGGCAAGCACACCTTTTTTCCCTGGTCTTGCAGCAGCCTTTTTCACCGGCTGTTGCTCAACCACTTTCTCAATAGGCTCTTCTTTTTTTATGTCGCGTATTTTATTCGCCATTATATTTTTTCTGCAACTCTTAATTTTGCGCTTCGTGCTCTTGAATTTCTTTCGAGCTCGCTTGCACTTGGTAAAATTGGTTTTGTTGTTAAGTTCTTATATACTTTTGTTGTTGATCCGTAGATCACATCTCTTTCAATTATTCCTTCGGTGTTACCGCTTTTAATTATGTTCTTCACCAATCTATCTTCCAAACTGTGATAAGAAATTACCACTAGTCTTCCTTCCGTTTTAAGAACTGTGTAACAATCGTTCAAACATTCTTTAAGCGCTTCTATCTCCTGGTTTACTTCAATGCGCAAGGCTTGGAATAAAGGAGCTAAGAATTTATTTTCTTCGTGTTTTGAATGACAACTCTTTGTAATCTCTTTCAGGTCCTCAGTTGTTTCGATCTCTTTCTCTTCGCGATGCTTGCAAATAAGCCATGCTACTTTTTTGGCATTACTTATTTCGCCGTACTCTTTAAAAACCGAAACAAGTTTTTCTTCGCTGTACTCATTCACGATTTTTTTGGCAGTGAGATCGCTATTTTGATTCATGCGCATATCTAATGCTGCATCAAATCTTATAGAGAAACCGCGCTCGGCCGAATCAAATTGGTGAGAAGAAACTCCAAGATCCCCAAGTATTGCGTCAACTGTTTTTATACCGTTTAGCTTCAAATAATTTTTCATGAAGCGAAAATTTTGTGGTATCAAAACAAAACGTTCATCTTTTAAAGCATTCTTTTGCGCATCCGGATCCTGATCGAACGCGAACAGTTTTCCTTTTGCACTTAATTTTTCAAGAATAGCTTTTGAATGTCCGCCCCCTCCAAACGTAAGATCCACGTAAACACCATCGGGTTCAATATTCAAATTCTCAATACACTCTTTTAAAAGAACGGGTATATGATAAGCGTTATCACTCATCATCATTAAAATTCAATCCACCTAAAACATCTTGTGCGAGTTGTTCAATGTTCACATCCTGATTCAGGAATTCTTCGTACAGCGCCTTATCCCATATTTCTATCACATTGTTGCTGCCAAGTACTTTTATGTCTGATTTAATTTCTGCGTGTTGAGTAAGCGACTTCGGAATTAAAAGTCTTCCCGATGAATCTGCATCCGAGTTTGTAGCACCACCGGTAAAGCGACGAACAAAAACGTCGTTGGCTTTAATTAACCGATTTAACTTGCTGAGTTTGTTGTTCAAACGATTCCATTCGCTGATGGGATAAAGCACTAAACATTTTTGGTGGAGGTTGCGATTAATCACAAAACCCTTATCAAAAACGCTATCCATCTGCTTCCTAAGGTCCACAGGGAACATGAAACGCCCTTTTGCGTCCACTTTACAGTCATATTCTCCTATGAGGCTTGCCATCCCTTGATTTCTAATGATTTAACAAAAATACGCATAGTTTTACCACTTTTTACCACTTTGAGACACTTTTTACCACTTCTGTTGAAAAAATGAAGGTTATGAACAGTGTTAGTATCATGAAGATTTTGTATTATTGGAGTTGCCATTATCCCGAAGTCTCTTTATCTATAGTAGTTCCACGGTTGTTCCACAAAACAAAGACTATTAAAAAGCAACCTATGCTTTCAATAGGATATTAACAAGCAGGACCTAATTTTTATAGATGCCTTTTAAATCTTGTTTTGATTAAAATAATTTAATGAAAAGCAAAATGCCACTTCGGAAAAATCACTTACCCTCACTAAATCAGTATATTTGATTGATGAGGTTCTCCAAGTATGTTATAATAATTTGTTCAATTATTTCTTTCTTTTCAGCAAGGGCTCAGCAGGCCCCGAATGTTGATTCTGTGAATGGTTCGACGTTTATGGTTACGATGAATGTAAACGGTTCAGGTGTACTTGATAGCTCATGGCGTTATTCGCTTGTTGACGATCCACAATTTCTTCTTCAAGGGTTTAACGATTCACAGTGGCCTAAAGCATTTCCCAGCCTTAGCGAAGCAGAAATGAAACGCATTGGATTTAAGTGCATGGCTATTTTCAGATTTCATTTAAAAGTGAATCCCGATTATGCACGCGTTATATATGTTCACCAACAAGGGGGGGCCTCTGAAATTTATATCAACGGCGTGCTTTACGGTTCATATGGTTTTGTGAGTTGTGATCCTGAAAAAGAAAAGCGCGAATCGGCACCTTTTCGAGTTATAACCTTGCCGCCGAAATGCAATGGAGAATATGTGATAGCCGTAAGATATTCGAACACAAAAAGTTATAGAAGTTATAATTCTGCAGGCGCCATACAAGCGGGTTTTGATATGAAACTTGATAAGGCTGAAAATGTAAATAATGAAATAGTCGGAGAGCTTTCCGAAAAAGCCGAGCGAGGACTAGGCATGTTCGTTTTCTTTGCAACAATAGCAGCGTTGCACCTATTGCTTTTTATGTTTTATACAGTTCGCCGCTCGAATCTTTACTTTTCACTTTTTTGTTTCGTGCTAAGCTTCTATTTTCTGTATTACTATCTTGTAAAGAATGTGATGACGAATGTGGACACGAGTGATTACATGATGTTTGGTGTTTATCTCTCCACGCCAATCTTTTTTGTTTCGCTGCAAACTGTGATCTACTCATTTTTTTACGATCGTTTTCCAAAATTGTTCTACGCATCTCTCATCATTTCTTTTGTTATTCTTGTTTCTTTCTTCTTCCATTTATTTATAGGTCTTTTGCTTTCCGTATTATTTATAGCGTACACAGTTGTTGAAATGATCCGCGTGCTTATTGTCGCCTCTATGAAAAGAAAGAGGGGAGCACTTCTTATTACGGCAGGTTTTGGAATTTTTCTCTTATTTTTTGTAGGCCTTTTACTAACAGCGGTCTTAACAGGTTCTGTAGATCTCGGCGGCGACTCACTTCAGGATGAGATCTTGTCAGTAATGCTAGCTTTTGGTATCACAGCAATGCCCCTTAGTATGTCCATTTTCCTTGCGTGGGATTTTGCTACAACCAACAAAAACCTTTCTAAGAAGCTGATAGAAGTCGAAGAACTTTCGGCAAAGAATATAGAGCAGGAAAAAGAAAAACAAAAGATCTTATCAGAGCAAAATGAAATATTAGAGATGCAGGTAGAAGAAAGGACATCGGAAATCAATGAACAGAAAAAAGTAATTGAAGAAAAGAATAAAGACATTACCGATAGTATCAATTACGCGCAACGTATTCAGCGTTCTATACTTCCGACGGAGAATGAGATAAACGATATTTTCAAAGATAATTTTGTTCTTTTTAAACCACGTGATATTGTGAGTGGAGATTTTTATCAATTTAAAAAGAAGGATGAATGTAAATATGCGATTCTGGCAGACTGCACTGGACATGGCGTTCCGGGTGCATTGATGAGCATGATAGGAAGTAACCTATTAAAGCAAATAATTATTGAGCGCGGTGTAAAAAAACCTAATGAAATATTAAGCGCACTTCATAATGAAATTCGAAGCACTTTGCGCCAGGGAACCGGAGTACAATCGCACGATGGTATGGATGCTACTGTTGTTTTACACGAAGGAAATAAATTATACATAGCCTCTGCAAATCGTCCGGTTTACACTGTAAACAATGGAGAACTTACCGAATTAAAACCCGATAAACGTTCCATTGGCGGATCATCAGTTGGCGATGATGTGACTTTTAATTTAATCGAATTGGAAGTGAAATCGGGAATGATGATTTATTTATTTTCCGATGGTTATGCCGATCAGTTTGGCGGCGAGGCAGGAAAGAAATTTAAAGTAAAGAATTTGTGCCAACTTCTTTTTTCTATTCATACAAAACCATTGAATACTCAAAAAGAGGTCTTGAATACCACATTCGATAATTGGAAAAAAGAATTAGAACAGGTGGATGATGTGAGTTTGATAGGAATCCGGTTTTAAGCTCCCGCAGATTTTCGCAGATGATTGCATTTCCTGATCTGCGTTGATCTGCGAAATCGCCAGGAAACAGAAACTGGAAATTAAAACTCACAATTTTTTGGTGTACGCGGAAAAGGAATTACATCACGAATGTTTGTCATGCCCGTTACAAATAAAACCAACCGCTCAAAGCCTAAACCAAATCCAGCATGCGGACAAGCTCCAAATCGGCGTGTATCCAAATACCAATCTAATTCTTCAACAGGAATGTTCATTTCCTTCATGCGTGTTTCTAGTTTTTCCAAACGTTCTTCACGCTGACTTCCGCCAACAATTTCGCCAATTCCCGGAAATAAAATATCCATGGCTCTTACGGTTTTTCCATCATCATTTTGGCGCATATAAAATGCTTTAATATTTTTAGGATAATCAGTTAAGATAACCGGCTTCTTAAAATGTTTCTCAACCAAATAACGTTCGTGCTCGCTTTGAAGATCAACACCCCAATCATTTACCAAATATTGGAATTTCTTTTTCTTGTTATGGTTGCTGTCTTTTAAAATGGCTATAGCTTCTGTATACGTAACACGTTCAAAATTATTATCCAAACAGAATTTTAATTTCTCCACCAAACTCATTTCGCTGCGCTCCAATTGTGGTTTTTGCTTTTCTTCTTCTAACAAACGTTGCGATAAAAATTCAATATCATCTCCACATTTTTCAATGGCGTAAGCAATAACATATTTTAAAAGCTCTTCAGCTAAGTTTGCATTATCAGTCAAGTCATAAAAAGCCATCTCCGGCTCTATCATCCAAAATTCGGCCAGGTGGCGAACCGTATTTGAATTCTCTGCTCTAAACGTAGGACCAAACGTATAAATATCACTAAACGCCATGGCGGCCAATTCTCCTTCTAGTTGTCCGCTTACCGTTAAGTTAACAGGCTTACCAAAAAAATCTTGTCTATAATCAATTTCTCCTGTTTCTGTTTTAGGAGGATTTGCAATATCAAAATTGGTTACATGAAACGTTTCACCGGCACCTTCGGCATCGTTAGAAGAAATGATAGGCGTGTGCAAATAAAGAAATTCTTTTTCTTGAAAAAATTTGTGAACTGCAAATGCTAATGCATTACGCACACGAAACACAGCGCCAAATGTATTGGTGCGAAAGCGTAAATGCGCTATTTCGCGTAAAAATTCAAGACTGTGTTTTTTTGGTTGTAAAGGAAATTTCTCGGCATCACTATCACCTAATATTTCTAAGGTTTTGCAAACTAATTCAACTGTTTGTCCTTTTCCTTGAGAGGCAATCAATTTCCCAACAACGCTTATACAAGCACCTGTTGTAATGCGTTTTAAAGTTTCTTCGGGAGTAGCATTAAAATCAACAACAACTTGTAAATTATTATTGGTAGAACCATCATTTAACGCAATGAATTGATTATTGCGAAATGTTTTTATCCATCCCTTAACTATAATTTCCTGTTCTGTTGGCGATGTTTTTAAAACATCTTTGATTTTGACGCGTTTCATTAGTTATAAATTGGAGAACAAAGGTATAAAAAACGCGGAACTTTCCATGTCAATTCTCGATACCTGCCTACCGGTGAGGCAGGCAATTTTTGCAAGAGGCAGGCAAAAAATCACTTGAATTGACAAAGGTTCAAGCGATTTTTAAAACCGAGGTCATTTCGTTCCGATAATTATCGGGAGAAAAAATGCGTCTCTTTTAGTTTTTTTTGTATCGAGAAATGATGAAACTACTTTTAGATGTAAAAGTAAACCGCGGCCATTAAAAGAGCAAACCTACCACATGATTCCAGCGAAAAGCATCGGTTTTGAAAAGTACCAAAGTAAAAACAACGAATACCGAAATGGAAATAAGTTGGCGGCAAGCTATAATCCGGTATGTTTTCTAAATAGTTTTATGGCTAAGGCAAGAAGAACAATTCCAAACACTTTTTTTACAATGGCAATTCCTCCAACTCCAAGAAGTTTCTCTATTTTACTAAGGAACTTGAGCACAAAGAAAACAATGATCACGTTTAAAACAATAGCAATTATGATGGATAGTAAATTGTATTCTGCCCGAATGGAAAGTAGGGTTGTTAAGGTGCCTGTACCCGCTATTAAAGGAAAGGCCAAAGGAACAACGCTAGCTGTTGCAGGAACAGAATCCTTTGAAATTTGAACACCAAGGATCATTTCAAAGGCTACAATAAAAAGAAGGATAGATCCCGCGATGGCGAAGTCAGAAACGCTAATACCAATAATATTCAAAATAGCATCTCCTACAAATAGAAAAGAAAGCATTATAGCCATCGAAATCCATGAAGCCTTGCCGGCATCAATGCCACCCACTTTTTGCCGCAAGGCAATGATCACAGGAATGGAACCAATCACATCAATTACCGCAAAAAGCACCATGGTTACCTTAAGGATCTCGATAATATCGAATTGTAAATTCATAGGGTAAAATTACTTAAATTATCCCAGTCAAAATAATCTCTCAAAGAACGCTCTGTGTTTGGATGGAAATGATCCAGGTAGTTATAGGGATTTCGGCCAAACACTAAGTTATTAGGCATGTAACGTTAAAAATTATGAACGTTATAAGTTTACTGCAAGCATAGCTTCTTTAATTTTAGGGGATTGAATAAATCGATCATATATCTTTTCATGTTGTGTTTAAGTGTTAGTTTTTTACAAGCACAACAACCCACACGCGTTTTATTTGTGTTTGATGCCAGTAATAGTATGGTTGGTAAACATGGCGATATTCAGCGAATGGAAGGAGCCAAGCAAATGTTTAATAAATTCATTGATAGCTTAAGTAAATTAAAAAATTATCAATTTGCCTTGCGTATGTACGGCCATACTGTAAAATATCCTCCGGGCGATTGCAAAGATAGTAAGCTGGTGGTTCCATTTAATTCCAAAAACAGTCTTGAACTCATCAAACAAAAAGTAAATGAAGCAAAACCAACAGGCATTACACCTATTGAGCATTCCTTAACCGAAGCAGCCAATGATTTTCCTGACAAAAAAGCGCGGAATATGATCATTATTATTACTGATGGAATTGAAGAGTGTGGTGGCGACCCATGTGAAGCGCGACAAAAATTAGTGGAGAAAGGAATTGTTTTTAAACCCGTTATCATTGGTATTGGTTTAACCTTGTCGCAAATAAAAACATTTGAATGTGTGGGAACGTATTTTGATTACGACGACCCTGATATTTATACGGATGTAACTGAATTGATAAAAACGCAAAAGAAAAGAAAGACATCAGCCCAAGTAAATTTATTGGATAGCAAAAATAAACCCAGCGAAACCAATGTGAACATGACCTTTTATGATGTGAACAGAAAACGGTATAAGTACAATTATATTCATACGCTAAATAAATTTGGAAATCCTGATACATTGTATGTGGATGATTTCCCTACGTATAAAGTGGTTGTGCATACCATTCCTCCTAAGGAAAGCGAAGAAGTAAAACTTGCCGAAGGAAAACACACTACTATTCCCGTATCAGCTCCGCAAGGCGCAATGGTAGTTTCGCGGCCAAATGGTGTTTATAATTTTAACGAGAAAGTAAAATATATTGTAAGGCATGCCAACGAAAAACAAACCTTACATGTACAATCCATTAGTACCTACGAGCAATACATTATTGGAACCTATGATCTGGAGATCTTAACTTTGCCTCGCACTTATATGGCGGGAATAAAAATTGAGCAATCAAAACTGAACGAGATCGTTTTACCAAGCGCAGGAATGTTGCAGGTAAAAGCCATAGAAGCGGGCGATGGTTGTATTTTAATCAAGAGAAACGATAAAATGGAAAGCGTTGTAAATCTTACCAACACAACAAACCAAATATTTTATTTGCAACCCGGAAATTATGTGATCGAATGGCGCTCAAAAACATTGAAAGGAAGTATATATACGATCGAAAAAAAGTTCAGTATAAAGCCCGATCAATCTACACTCGTAGAATTGTATAAATAGTCGTCCCTCAAAAACTCTGTAAGCCTTGTTATTATTGAGTTTGTTTAAAAATAGTGCGATAAAAGCCTACCGAAAAAAGTAAAAAAGGATTAAAAAAGTGGCAGATGTTTTTAAGTGTAAACTAACGCGTAATGCTGCGCCCGGGATAGAACGAAAAGCCTTGTTTAGGGCTTTGTGTAATGTTTGCGCAACGAGTAGGCTTCGCTTTTTCTGCGCAGACCCCGCAGTGCGACAAACATAGCAAAGGACAAACAAGCTTGAAGTGATAGCCCGATA